>NZ_JAQGJD010000138.1 GCF_028290785.1 Tardiphaga sp.
GGCGGCTGCGGCGGCGCGCCGCCGGGCGGCACGTTTTGCGGAATCACGGTGGTGGCCGGTGGCGGCGCCAACGGCTGCGACTGCACGGCGCCGGGCGGCGGCACGCCCTGCCCCGGTCGCGTCGGCAGCAGCCGGCCCTGCGGCAGCTCCGGCACTTCCTCGTCGTCGTCGGATGGCGGCGGCTGCTGGCCGCGCGGCACATTGCCGGGCGGGCGCGGCGCGGGATCGCCGAACAGCGTGCCGAACTGCGCCTGCGCCGGGGCGACGGCGGAGGTCAGCGACGTGGCGGCCAGCAGGGCCGCAAAACCAGCGAGGGTCAGGGTTCGGAACATCGGGCGCGGCTCGGTGGGAGAATCAGGCTCGCGACATCGTAATGGAGGCCGCGCGCAATGGCCTCCGGTTAACACGCTGAATGCGGCGGCGAAAGGGCACCCGGCGCCGCATACCGCCGGTCTGGTCACGTCCTCGCCCGCATGAAATAGTCGGTGCAGAGCCGGAGCAACCGGACGTCCAGGGAGAGCAACACCATGACCGACAGGATTCGTCTGGATGGCCGGATCGCGCTGGTCACCGGCGCCGCCGGCGTTATCGGCACCGAGACCATGCGGCTGTTGGCAGCGCGCGGCGCCTGCATCGTGGCGGTCGATCGCGACGCCGAGGGATTGAAACGCGCGGTCACCGGCCTGCCCGCCCATGCCGAGGCGATGGCCGTGGTCGCCGACGTCACCCGCGAGGAAGACGTCGCCGGTTACGTGCGCCTGGCGCTCGGCAAGTTCAGCCGCATCGACGTGTTCTTCAACAATGCCGGCATCGAAGGCGACATCGTGCCGATCGTGGACGCCTCGGTGGAAAATTTCCGCCGCGTGCTCGAGGTCAACGTGGTCGGCGTGTTCCTCGGCATGAAGCACGTGCTGCCGACCATGCTGAAGCAGAACAGCGGCTCGATCATCAACACCGCCTCGATCGCCGGCCGGATCGGTTCGGCCGACATCGCCGCCTACAGCGCCAGCAAGCACGCGGTAATTGGCCTGACCAAAACCGCGGCGCTGGAATGCAGCGGCACAAATGTGCGGGTGAACTGCGTGTGCCCGGGGATGATCGACAGCCGCATGCTCAGCGCCATCGTGGTCGGGCGCAGCCGCGGCGAGCCGGTACCGCCGGAAAAGGTTCATGACCGGGTTCCGGCGCGGCGGCTCGGCCTCGCCGCCGAAGTGGCGCCGATCGTCGCGTTTCTGGCGTCCGATGACGCCAGCTACGTGTCTGGCTCCGCCTACACCGTCGATGGCGGTCGCACCGCCTCGTAATCAAAGCCAAAACAAGCAAGGTCCCGCATGCCCGTCGTACTCGATCCCGATGCTGCCGCCGTCCTCGCCGCGTTTCGCGAGGCCGGTCGCCCGCCCTATGAAACCCTGTCGCCGCCGGAAGCGCGCGAATGGTATCTCAAGGCCCGGCTGGTCGCGCATCCCGAACCGCCGGTGATGGCGCACGTTCATGCGATGACCGTGCCCGGCCCGGCCGGCGCGATCCCGGTGCGGATCTACACGCCGCTGCAGGTGCGGCAGGCTGATGGCATGGCGCCGTGCCTGATCTTCTTCCACGGCGGCGGCTGGGTGATCGGCGATCTCGACTCCCACGACGTGGTGTGCCGCACGCTGGCGATGCAAGCCGAGGCGATGGTGATCTCGGTGGATTACCGCCTCGCCCCCGAGCACAAGTTTCCCGCCGCCATCGACGATGCCATCGCTGCTACAAAATGGATCGCGGACAATGCCATCCAGCTCAATGTCGATGCGTCGCGCATCGCGGTGGGCGGCGACAGCGCCGGCGGCAACCTCGCCGCCATTGTCGCGATCGACGCCCGCGAACACGGCCCGAAGCTGCAGGCCCAGGTGCTGATCTACCCCGCCACCGATTTTCGCATGACCCATCCCTCGCACCGCGAGCCGGAGACCGACTGCCTGCTGACGCACAACGTCATCCGGTGGTTTCGCGACCACTATCTCAACGGCATGGAGGACATCGACAACTGGCGCGCCTCGCCCGCGCGCGTCGATAACCTTGCCGGCCTGCCACCGGCCTATGTGCTGACCGCCGGCGCCGATCCGCTGCGCGACGAAGGCGACGAATATGCAATGCGGCTCAAGGACGCCGGCGTCGCGGTGGCGACCAAGACCTATCCCGGCCAGTTCCACGGCTTCGTCACCATGGGCAAGATTTTGCCGAAGGCCAACGAGGCGCTGCACGACATCGGCGCGTGGCTGAAGGCGCTGGGGTAGCGTCTGGTTTAGCTGTAGGACTGGCGCAGCGCGATCGCATCAATCCTGACGAGTCGAGGGACCATGACGGGGCCAAGCGATCTGTTCGAAATGCGGCGGCTGGAGGCGTTGAGCAACACCATCTTCGGCGTCGCCATGACGTTGCTCGCCTACAACCTGCCAAAGGCATCCGGGTTGAGCGCGGCGCCGGACTGGACCGAGCTCACCCGCGCCTACGCGCCGCACATTGTGCCGCTGATGCTCAGCTTCATCATCGCCGGCGTATTCTGGTTCAGCCACCAGCGACGCCTCGCCATCGCGCCGGAGGCCGGCCGCGGCGTGGTGTTTCTCAACCTGCTGTTCCTGCTGTCGATCATCGTGCTCCCGGCGACCAACGGCCTCTATGGCAGCTACCGCGCCAGCAACGAGATCGCTGTGCTCTACGGGCTGCATCTCACGGTGATCGCTGCACTCAACGCGGTGCTGTGGCTGCTCGCGCTGCGCGGCCGAGGCCGCTTCGATATCCTGGCGCCTGCGATTTTTCCGGTGGTGGTCTTCCTGCTCGGCACCGCCACAGCCTATGTCGCGCCGGCGTGGGCGCCGTACTTCTGGGCGATGGCCTTTGCCGCGCCGCTGCTCGGCCATCTAGGCCGGCGTCGGCGCGAACCCTGAGGGGCGAGCGCCCGACACCCCTTCCATCCGGCGCCGCTGACCGCGTATCACCCGCTGCCCTGCGCCTCAGTTGCTACGCGCGCGTCGCCGCAGCGCCTGCGGTGGCTGGCCGAAGCTGCGGATGAAGGCGCGGCGCATCCGTTCGGGATCGCGGAAGCCGGTGGCGTGCGCGACCTGCTCGATTGCTTCATGCGACGACTGCACGCGCTCCCGCGCCACTTCGAGGCGCAGCCGCTCCACCGCCTTGGAGGGCGTCGCGCCGGTCTCGGCGATGAAGGCGCGGGAAAAATGCCGCGCGCTCATGCCGGCCTGCTCGGCGAGATGCTCGACGGTGAGCGGCCGCGCAAGATGCTCGCGCGCCCACGCCAGCAACGGCGCGAAGCGGCCGGTCGGCGCTTTCAGCTCGAGCAATGAGGAGAACTGCGACTGCCCGCCGCTGCGCCGATGGTACAGCACCAGTTGCCGCGCGGTGGCCTGCGCCACCTCGTCGCCGTGATCCTCGGAAATCATCGCCAGCGCCAGGTCGATGCCGGCGCTGATGCCGGCCGAGCTCCAGATCTCGCCGTCGCGCACGAAGATCTGGTCGGCGTCGAGCTTCACCTGCGGATAGGTCTCGATGAAATGTCGCGTATGGCGCCAGTGCGTGGTGGCGCGGCGGCCATCGAGCAGACCGGCCTCGGCCAGTACATAGGT
>NZ_JAQGJD010000155.1 GCF_028290785.1 Tardiphaga sp.
CAGCCGTTCAAGGGCATGGAGATCAATGTCGTCTCCGAAACCATCACCACCCATGAATACGAGGCCAAGACGCTGGCGAAGGCGTTTTCGGAACTTACCGGCATCAAGCTCAAGCATGACATCATCCAGGAAGGTGACGTGGTTGAGAAGCTGCAGACCCAGATGCAGTCCGGCAAGAATGTCTATGACGGCTGGATCAACGATTCCGATCTGATCGGCACGCATTTCCGCTACGGCCAGACCATTGCGCTGTCGGACTACATGACCGGCGAAGGCAAGGACGTCACCGATCCCTTCCTGGACGTGAAAGACTTTATCGGCACGTCGTTCACCACCGCGCCCGACAAGAAGTTGTACCAGCTGCCCGACCAGCAATTCGCCAACCTTTACTGGTTCCGGTACGACTGGTTCACCAACGCCGAATACAAGTCGAAGTTCAAGGCGAAGTACGGCTATGAGCTGGGCGTGCCCGTGAACTGGTCGGCCTATGAGGACATCGCCGAGTTCTTCACCAACGACATCAAGGAAATCAACGGCGTCAAGGTCTATGGCCATATGGACTACGGCAAGAAGGATCCGTCGCTGGGCTGGCGCTTCACCGACGCCTGGCTGTCGATGGCCGGCAATGGCGACAAGGGCCTGCCGAACGGCCTTCCGGTCGATGAATGGGGCGTGCGCATGGAAGGCTGCCGGCCGGTCGGCTCGTCGGTCGAACGCGGCGGCGATACCAACGGCCCGGCGGCGGTCTATTCGATCGTGAAGTATCTTGACTGGATGAAGAAATATGCCCCGCCGCAGGCGCAAGGCATGACCTTCTCCGAATCCGGTCCGGTTCCGGCGCAGGGCAACATCGCCCAGCAGATGTTCTGGTACACCGCCTTCACCGCCGACATGGTCAAGCCCGGCCTGCCAGTGATGAACGCTGATGGCACGCCGAAGTGGCGGATGGCGCCGTCGCCGCATGGCGCGTACTGGAAGGAAGGCATGAAGCTCGGCTATCAGGACGTCGGCTCGGGCACGCTGCTCAAGTCGACGCCGCCGGATCGCCGCAAGGCAGCGTGGCTGTATCTGCAGTTCATCACCTCGAAAACGGTGAGCCTGAAGAAGAGCCATGTCGGTCTCACCTTCATCCGTGAGTCCGATATCTGGGACAAGTCGTTCACCGAACGTGCGCCGAAGCTCGGCGGCCTGGTCGAGTTCTACCGCTCGCCGGCCCGCGTACAGTGGTCGCCGACCGGCAATAACATCCCGGACTATCCGAAGCTGGCACAGTTGTGGTGGCAGAACATCGGCGATGCCTCGTCGGGTGCCAAGACCGCGCAGGCAGCGATGGACTCGCTGGCGGCGGCGCAGGACTCGGTCATGGAGCGGCTTGAACGGTCCAAGGTTCAGGGCGAGTGCGGACCGAAGCTGAACAAGAAGGAGACGGCCGAGTACTGGTACGCGAAGTCCGCCAAGGACGGCAACATCGCCCCGCAGCGCAAGCTGGCCAATGAAAAGCCGAAGGGCGAGACGGTGGACTACGACACGCTGATCAAGTCGTGGCCGGCGTCGCCGCCGCAGAAGCGCGCAGCGAACTGAGACGAAGAACACAAAAAAGGCCGGGAGCGATCCCGGCCTTTCGTTTTCGTCATTGCGAGAAGCTGTTGCGACGAAGCAATCCAGCTCTTTCGGCGTATGCGGCCTTCTGGATTGCTTCGCTTCGCTCGCAATGACGTGGAGAGGGCGGAGAACTACTCCGCCGCCTGCTTCGCGTCGGCCAGCGTCGGATAATCCGTATAGCCCTTGGCTCCGCCGCCGTAGAACGTGGCCTTGTCGAACTCGTTGAGCGGCGCGCCGGCCTTCAGGCGTTCGACCAGATCCGGGTTGGAGATGAACAGCTTGCCGAACGCGATCAGGTCGGCCTTGTCGGCCGCCAGCACCTTCTCGGCGAGCGCGAGATCGTAGCCGTTGTTGCCGATATAGGTGCCCGAAAAACGCTTGCGCAGGCCGGCATAGTCGAACGGCGCAATGTCGCGCGGTCCGCCGGTGGCGCCCTCGACGACGTGCAGATAGACCAGCTTCTCGGCGCTGAGCCCATCGACGATGTAGTCGAACAGTTTCTGCGCCTGGCTGTCGGCGGCGGCGTCGTTGGCCGGCGTCACCGGCGAGATGCGGATGCCGGTCTTGTCGGCGCCGATTTCCCTGGCAACGGCCTTCGACACTTCGAGCATCAGCTTGGCGCGATTTTCCAGCGAGCCGCCATAGGCGTCGGTGCGCTTGTTGGTGCTGTCGCGGGCGAATTGGTCCAGCAGGTAGCCATTGGCACCGTGGATCTCGACGCCGTCGAAGCCGGCTTCCACCGCATTGGCGGCGGCGCGGGCGAAGCTATCGATTACGCCGGGAATCTCGTCAAGTTCAAGTGCGCGCGGCTCGGAACAATCGGTGAAGGTGTTATTGACGAAGGTCTTGGTGTTGGCGCGGATCGCGGAAGGGCCGACCGGCGCACCGCCGTTCGCCTGCAGGCTGCTGTGCGAAATCCGGCCGACGTGCCAGATCTGCGTGAAGATGTGGCCGCCTTTGGCATGAACGGCGTCGGTCACCTTCTTCCAGCCGGCGATCTGCTCCTTGGTGAAGATGCCGGGTACGTCCTGGTAGCCTTGGCCCTGCTGCGAAACCGCGGTGCCTTCGGTGACGAGCAGACCGGCGCTGGCGCGCTGCGCGTAATATTCAATGGCGAGGGGATTAGGCACATTGCCCGGCAGCGCGCGGTTGCGCGTCAGCGGGGCCATCACGGTGCGGTTGGACAGGGTGATAGGGCCGAGCTTGTACGGCTCGAAAAGTTTGAAAACGCTCATTTTGATTTTTCCGGAGAAATGGCCAATACGCTTGAAGTGTGCATCCATGTGCGTATTGGCAATGGTGGGGCGGGCTTCATTTGCAGGCAGGCGAAATGCATCAAATCTGTCGTCATACAAAGCATAAAATGCTTTCCGTCGCCGCTCCGCCGACAAAAGATTTGCAATCGGTAGGGTGGGTTAGCGCGCAGCGCGTAACCCACCGCCCATCGATATAATCGACAGGCGGTGGGTTACGGCGCGAAGAGCGCCTAACTCACCCTACAATCCTCAGTTTGCGCCGAGGAAATCACGCTTGCCGATCTCGACACCGCACATCCGCAAAATGCCGTGGGCGGTGGCGACGTGGAAATAGAAGTTCGGCAGCGAGAAGTTGCTCAGATACTGCTGTCCCTTCAGGGTCTGGGTATTACCGCCGCCGATCGGAAAAGTAACGTCGCGTTCTGCGGCGCCCTCGAACTGCGCCGGCGTGAACGCCTTCACAAAGTCGATGGTCCTGGTCAGGCGCTGCTTCAGTTCAGTAAAGGTGGTCTCGGTGTCCGGCGCGGACGGAGCTTCATTCTGCGTGAGGCGGGCGCAGCCGCGCGTGGCCTGATCGCAGGCGACCTGTACCTGGCGGCTCAGCGGCAGCATGTCCGGATACAGCCGGGTACCGAGCAGTACCGCGGGCTCGATTTTCTTCGCGATGGCGTGAGCCTCGGCCTTGTCGAGAAGGTTGGACAGGCTGCCGAGCATCTGCAGATAGGCGGGCACGGCGGAATCGTAGAATGACATGTGATGCTCTTTTCGAAGGAATTGAATGCGCAGCGGGAAGGTCCAGAAAGATGCTGCTGCATGGACTTGGGGAGTTCCCAGCCGAAAACAACCGCTGAGGCGTCCGAAAAGAGAAGAATTTAGCGTGGCGATTTGCGCGCCAGCTCCCGCAGCCTTCCGACAATGCCGGTCGGGAAGAAGTACACGGAGGCGATGAACAGCAGTCCGAGCCACAGCAGCCAGCGGTCCGGATGCAGCAATCCGGGCAACACCGGCAGCCCGGCGTCTGCCGCAGCGGTGGAGGCGACGCCCATCAGGGCCTGCAGGTAGTTCTGCGCGAGAATGAACACGGCAGCACCGACGATGGCGCCGTAGATGGTTCCCATGCCACCGATCACGACCATCAGCAAAATATCCAGCATGATGGCGAAGCTCAGCGAGGTGTCCGGCCCCGCATAGCGCAGCCACAGCGCATTGAGCACGCCCGCGGAGGCGGCCACCACCGCGGCGAGGCAGTTCGCGTAAGTGAGGTGAAACACGGTACGAAAACCGAGCGCCTCGGCGCGAAAGCGATTCTCCCGGATGGCCTGCAACACGCGGCCGAACGGCGAGTTCACCACGCGGAGCAAAGCAAGGATCATCGCCGCGGAGGCGATGAACACGATGTAATAGGTCAGGGTGCGGCCGTTGACCGGCACGCCGAACCAGTCCTTCGAGATGAACACCGTGCCAGGGCGCAGCAACTCCGGCAACGTAAAGGAACGGCCATCCTCGCCGCCGGTCAGCCACGACAGTTGCGACGCCAGCACCAGGAACGCGGAAGCCACCGCCAGCGTGATCATGGCAAAGAAGATTGCCTCCACCCGCAGCGAGAACAGCCCGATGCCAAGCGCCAGCAGCGCCGCCAGCGGCAGGCCGATGACGATGCCGGTGGCCACCGCGGTCCACGTCGGCCCCATCGCGTAGAGGGCGATGGCAATGGCGTAGCTGCCGATGCCGTAGAACAAGGTGTGCGCGAATGAGACGGTGCCGGTATAGCCGAGCAGCAGGTCGTAGGACGCCACCAGCGCCGCAAACACGCAGATCTTCGTCGCGACGTTCATCGCCTTGGCGCCGGGAAACACGAACGGCGTCACCGCCAGTGCCACCACGATGACGAGGAGCAGGACGTTGAGAATGCGGCTGCGCGGTCGGTCGCCGGAAAGGATCATCATCGGCAAACTTTCATCGACTTGTCACCGCATAGAGTCCGCGCGGCCGCCACATCAGGATCGCGACCATCAGAAGAATGTTGGACACCAGCGCCAGCTTGGGCACCAGGAAGCCGCCATAATTGGCGACCATGGCGACCAGGAGCGCGCCGATGAAGCAGCCCGATATCGAGCCGAGGCCGCCGATGATGACGACGATGAACACCAGCACGGTGAGGTCGTTGCCCATCGAGGCGTGGACCTGCTCGCGGTACAGCGCCCACATGGTGCCGCCAAGGCCGGCGAGCGCCGAGCCGACCATGAACACGCCGAGAAACAGCCGGCGCACACGATAGCCGAGCGCTTCCACCATTTCGCGGTTTTCCACGCCGGCGCGGATCAGCAATCCGATCTTGCTGCGGTTCAAAGTGAGCTGGATGGCGAGGAAGACAACCAAGCCGACCAGCATCGCCAGCAGGCGATATTTGGCGATGGCGATGTCGCCGATGATGAAGGAGCCGCGCAGCGAGGTCGGCAGCGGCAGCGGAATGATCTGCGGTCCCCACAGCGCATACAGCGCCTGTTCGGCGACGATCAATCCGCCGGTGGTCATCAGGATCTGCTTGAGGTGCTGGCCATACACCGGCAGGATCAACACGCGCTCGACGACCAGGCCCAGCGCGCCGGACACCGCCATGGCGGCCAATGCCGCCGGCGCCAGTACTGCCAGATTCATCAGCAGCGAATCCGCCTGCACCCAGGCCGCCAGCGGCAGCAGCACGAGGGTGGCAACATAGGCGCCGACCGCGATGAAGGCGCCATGGCCGAAGTTGAGTACGTCCATCAGGCCGAACACCAGCGTCAAGCCCGAGGCCATGATGAAGATCATCATGCCCATGGCGAGGCTCGCCACCGTCAACGTCACCCAGGTGCTGGGTGAGCCGATCAGCGGCAGCATCGCCAATGCGAGGATCACCGGCAGCAGCATAGGCACGACGTCGCGCTTCGGCTTCGGTAGCGCTTCCAATACAACTACGTCCGTCACTGATGCGCCTCCAGGCTTAACCCGAGCAGCCGTTCCTGCAGCGCGGTGTCGTCCGCCAGCGCCGCCATCCCGCCGCGATGCACGATGCGGCCATTGTCCATCACCAGCACCGTGTCGCCGATCTTCTGCGCAACGTGAAAGTTCTGCTCGACCAGCAGGATCGTGGCGCCGCTGCGCTTGATCTCGGCAAAGCATTCGATCAGCGCGCCGATGATCGCCGGCGCCAGCCCCTTGGTCGGCTCGTCGATCAGCAGCAGTTTTCGTGGCTCGACGATGGCCCGCGCAATCGACAGCATCTGCTTCTGCCCGCCGGAGAGCAGCCCCGCCCGCGACAGCCAGAATCGCCGCAGCGCCGGGAAGAAGCCGAAGATCCATTCGAGCCTCGCATCGTCCAGCGGCCCGTCGCGCGCGGCGAGGATCAGGTTTTCCTTCACGGTGAGGTCGGAAAACACCGCCATGCTCTCCGGCACGTAGCCGACGCCAAGCCGGGCGATATCGGGCGTTGCCATTTTTTCGATGCGCGCCCCGGCCAGCGAGATCTCGCCGGAAGATGCCGGCCACAAGCCCATGATGGTGCGCAGCGTCGTGGTCTTGCCGGCGCCGTTGCGGCCCAGCAGCATCGTGGTCTGGCCCTCGGGAACCACGAGATCGACGCCGTGCAGGATGTGGTAGCGGCCGATATGCGTATGCACGCCAGCCATGGTCAGGAGATCGGTCATGCGGCGCTCCGGGGCGGCGCTATGCCGAGATAGGCCTCCTGCACGATAGGCGAGGCGATCACTTCCTCCGGCTTGCCGTCGGCGACCAGTTGCCCGTTATGCAGCACGATGATGCGGTCGGCGAGCGAGCGCACCACGTCCATCTTGTGCTCCACCAGCAGGATGATCTTGGAAGTGTCTTTCTTCAACCGCGCGATCAGGTCAAGCACCACCGGCACCTCATCGACGCTCATGCCGGCGGTCGGCTCATCGAACATGAACACCTTCGGCTCCAGCGCCATCATCAGCGCCACTTCGAGCTTGCGCTGGTCGCCATGCGACAGCACCGTCGCCGCCACGTCGCGACGGTTGCCGAGCGCGACGCTGTCGAGAATTTCGTCGGCGCGCGCGATCAGGTCGCGGCGCGTTCTCCACGGCCGCAACATGTCGTAATGCACGCCGGATCGCGCCTGCACCGCGAGGCGGACGTTTTCCTCGACGCTGAGGTTTGGAAACAGGTTGGTGAGCTGGAAAGCACGGCCGAGGCCGGCGCGGGTGCGCAGCGGCGCCGAGAGATCGGTCAGGTCGTTGCCGTCGAACAGCACGCGGCCTTCGCTGGCGCGGAGCTGGCCGGAGATCAGGTTGAAATAGGTGGTCTTGCCGGCGCCGTTGGGGCCGACGATGGCGGTGAGTTCGCCGGGGCGGAACACGCAACTCACTTTGTTGACGGCGACGTGGCCGCCAAAGCGGATGGTGAGGTCGCGAGTTTCGAGGGTGGTCATCGAATGATCCATCATCAGGCCGGGCGGTCGTCATTGCGAGGAGCCCTTGCGACGAAGCAATCCAGCGCTTGCCGAGCTTGTGGCTCTGGATTGCTTCGCTTCGCTCGCAATGACGTGGAAAGGCCCGAGCGCTACCGCTTGTTTCGGATCGGGATGTTCATTTCCTCGATCTTGATCTCGCGCACCGGTTCATTGACGGCCCAGGCCAGGTTCGGATCGACCTTGACCTTGAAGTGATACATGCTCTGCAGCGCCTGGTGGTCTTCCCGACGGAAGATCATCTTGCCCTTCGGCGTGTCGAACTCCATGCCTTCCATCGCCGCAATCAGCTTCTCGGTGTCGGTGGATTTTGCCTTCTGCACGGCGGTGACGGCGGCCATTGCGGCGGAAAAACCGCCGGCGGTGAAGAAGTCGGGCGGCGCGTTGAAGCGCTTCTGGTGCTCGGCGACGAACCAGTCGTTCACCGGGTTCTTCGGGATGTCATAGTAGTAATACGTCGCGCCCTCCATGCCCGGCAGCCGCTTGTAGGCCGCCAGCGCCGGCAGGATGTTGCCGCCGGTCGACAGTTCGATGCCATAGCGCTTCGGGTCCATGTCCTGCAGCTTGGTCAGCGGGTCGCCGCCGCCTGCCCAGATCACCCAAATGATCTTTTTGCCCGGCTTGTCCTTCAGCGCGTCGAACAGCCGCTGGCCTGCCGCGGTGAAGTCGGTGGTGGTGGTCGGCACGTATTCCTCGGCGGCAAGCGTCGCGCCGGTCTTGGCCAGCGCCTCCTTGAAGGCGGCGACGCCGTCGCGGCCGAACGCGTAGTCCTGGCCGAGGGTGGCGATGGTGACGCCGGGTTTGCCGATCGCCACCGCGTTGGAGATGGCGTCCTGCGAGGAGTTGCGGCCGGTGCGGAAGATGTAGCGATTCCACTTCTCGCCGGTGATCTGGTCGGCCACGGCCGGCTCGACGATCAGGATCTTCTTGTTCTCCTCGGCGACCGGGAGATCGGCCAGCGCCGCAGCCGACGACGAGGTGCCGATGGCGATATCGACATTGTCGTCCTGATAGGCCTCGGCGAGCGCCGCCTTGGAAAGGTCCGGCTTGCTCTGGTCGTCCTTGGTGATGACCACGATCTTGCGGCCATCAACGGTCATGGTGCCCTTGGTGGCGTATTCCAGGCCCATGCGCAGTCCGGTCTCGGTCTGCTTGGCATAGGCTTCCAGCGGCCCGGTCTTGCCGTAGATCAGCGCGATCTTCAGGTCCTCGGCAAAAGCCGCCGTGGTCGCGAGCGCGGCGATCGTTGTCACCGCCAGAATGGAAATTCGACGCATGGCATTCCCCCTTGTTTTATTGGTTGAAAGCTAGAGCATTTTCCGAAGGCGAGGAAAAGGGGGATCGGTGCTATCCGCCGCGCAGCCGTATCAGCAATTCGGCGGTGGGCCAGGAATCCGCCGGCAAGCCGTACTTGACCTGCATCGCCTTGACCGCCGAGCGGCTTTGCTGGCCCATGATGCCGTCGACCTTGCCGACATTGAAGCCGGCCCGCGCCAGCAGTTGCTGCATCTCCTTGAGTTCGTTGAACGGCAATTGGGCGATTGGCATTGTCGGCTTGCGCATCGCCGGGGCGCCTGCGATGCGGGTAGCGAGGTAGCCCGCGGTCGTCGAGTAGATCAGCGAATTATTCCACTCGGTGTAGGCGGCGAAGTTCGCATAGGCCAGGAATGCCGGGCCGTTGCGCCCCATCGGCAGCAGAAGGGACGCCGGCATGGCGTCGTTCGGCAGCGGCCGGCCGTCGGGATAGGTGACGCCGTATTGCGTCCATTGCGAACGCGGCAACTGGACGGTGAGGTCGGCCTGGTCCCAAGGGAAACTGGAAGCCGGCACGCGAACTTCCTGCAGCCATGGCTCGCCGCGCCGCCATTTCAGCCCGTTGGCGATGTAGTTCGCGGTCGAGCCGAT
>NZ_JAQGJD010000224.1 GCF_028290785.1 Tardiphaga sp.
CGCGGTGCGCGCCGCCGGCCGGCTCTCTCAGAATGGAATCGATGACGCCGAACCGCAGCAGGTCCTGCGCGGTGATCTTCATGTTGGTGGCGGCTTCCTGCGCCTTGGTGGAATCGCGCCACAGGATGGATGAGGCTGCTTCCGGCGAGATCACGCTGTAGATCGCGTGCTCCAGCATCAGGACGCGGCTGGCGGTGGCGATGGCGATCGCGCCGCCGGAACCGCCTTCGCCGATGATCACAGCGACATTCGCAACACCCAGCCCGAGGCAGGCATCGGTGGAGCGCGCGATGGCCTCCGCCTGGCCGCGCTCTTCCGCGCCGATGCCCGGATAGGCGCCGGCAGTATCGACCAGCGACAGCACCGGCAGGCCGAAGCGGTCGGCCATCTCCATCAACCTGACGGCCTTGCGATAGCCTTCCGGCCGCGCCATGCCGAAGTTGTGCTTCAGCCGGCTTTCGGTGGTGTTGCCCTTTTCCTGGCCGAGCACGCAGACTGCCTCGCCGCGAAACCGGCCGAAGCCGCCGACCAGCGCCTCGTCGTCGCCGAACTTGCGGTCGCCGGCCAGCGGCGTGAATTCGGTGATCAGCGCGTCGATGTAGTTCATGCAATGCGGTCGCTGCGGATGCCGCGCCACCTGGGTCTTCTGCCACGGCGTCAGGTTCGCATAGAGGTCGTGCAGCGTGCTCGACGCCTTGACCTCGATGCGGACGATCTCGTCGCCGATATCGCTGCCGGTGGCGGCGAGCGCGCGCAGTTCATCGACCTTGGAATCAAGTTCGGCGACGGGCTTTTCGAAGTCGAGATAAGAGCGCATGGATTCTGACATTCAGGGCATATGGGAACGGGGCACGGCGGCCGAAACTGCCGTCGAGCGCTTTTCAAGTCAAATGGCCCCCGAAGTCAAGCCGAGCCGGGGGAAATGCCGTGATGAATCAACGAGTTGTTTTTTAGTTAGGGATACGCGCAGGCCGTAGGGTGGGTTAGGCGCACTTGCGCCGTAACCCACCACGGTCATGGCGATCCCGCGCGAGATCGGTGGGTTACGCGCTGCGCGCTAAGCCACCCTACGCACACGCTAATCCTCGATCTTCTCGTGGGCGTCGGCCTCGCCGCGTTTCCAGTAGCCGGCGGCCTTGCTCCATTCGCGGGGATGGCCGCGGCCGTCGATCAGGTAGCTGCGCAGATGCCGCGCCACCGAGGCTTCCGCCGCGATCCAGACGAAGCCGTCGCCGGCGGGCAGCTTGTGGCCGGCCAGTGCCGCGTGCAGCAGCTCGGCATCACCGAAGCCGCCATGCCGCGTGATCCAGTGCGGCGTCCATGCCGCGCGGGCATCGATAGGCTGGGCGTCGCCGACCACGAATGTCGTCACCGGCACGTTTTCGCGCAGCTCTTCGACGCGCCGCCCGATCGCGGGCAGAGCAGTCTCGTCGCCGATCAGCAGGTACCAGTCGAAATCGTCGGGCACTACGCTGGAGCCGCGCGGCCCGCC
Source organism: Tardiphaga sp. (assembly GCF_028290785.1). GTDB lineage: Bacteria > Pseudomonadota > Alphaproteobacteria > Rhizobiales > Xanthobacteraceae > Tardiphaga. Next base: position 1,493 of record NZ_JAQGJD010000224.1, read on the forward strand.
GATGAGCAGCGTGTCGCCGACCTCAGCCGACGCTGCCCAACTCGTGGCCGGACCGGCGTCGTGCAGCGCAAAGTCGATGGTCAGGCTGTTGGTCGCGCTGTCGAAGCGGCGCGGCGTGAAGTCGCGCATCGCCGGTTCGCCGCCGGTCGGGAAGAACAGCTTGATGTGGTCGTCGAACGAGGCGCTTGTGAAGTCGTGCAGCTCCGGCGAGGTGAAGCCGATCCGCCGCATCTGCGGCGTCAGGAGTTCTGTCGAGCTGACGGTGAGCAGTCGCCGCTTCAACTCGTGGCGAACGCGGACGGTCTGGTGGCGTGGGGTTACAGCGTCCATCTCACAGCCTCTCGATTTTTCGCGCGGCTTCGTCGATCAGGGCGACCGCGTCGAGCAGCTTCTCCTTGTCGAGGCCGTCGCCGAGCCGGTGCATCAGCACGCTCTTCAGGTTGTGCATGGCACGGCGCACTGGCACCGCGTCGGTGCGTTCGCGCATCGCGCCGAGCGCATCGAGCCGGGCGAACATCGCCACCACTTCCGCTTCGTGTTGCGCCAGATGCGCGGTGCCCTCGGATGTGATCGCGAACGCCTTGCGCGCGCCTTCGGCGGCCTGCTCGTCGATCAGCCCCATGTCGCTGAGCAGCGTGATGGTGGGATAGACGATGCCCGGGCTCGGCGCATAGGCGCCGCCGGTGCGCTCTTCGATGGCGCGGATCAGGTCGTAGCCGTGGCGCGGTTTGTCGGCGATCAGCTTGAGCAGCACCAGCCGCAATTCGCCGCCGTCGAACACCCGCCGCCGCCCGCCGCGGCCCGGACCTTCGCCCTCCCAGCCGCCGGGACCATGGTCGCCGCCGAACCGGCCGCCGCGCGGCCCGGCATGGCGCTCGCCGTGGTGCTCATGGCGGCCGCGTTCGCCGCGCATTGCATGATGAAATCCAAACATGTGAAACCCTCTTGGTGTGTTTTCGATAGGGCTAAGATATATCTTAACGACGGGTGCGCAAGCGAAAAGATATATCTTGGATGTATTCTAAGGGACTGCCGCTTTGCTTCACACCGCCGCGCGTTTCCTCCGATGCCACCACCAGGTCGCCAGGCCGGCGAAGGCTGCGGCGATCAGCACCGCGGGGATCCAGATCTGCTTGCCGTAGCCGGTGTGGTGCGGCAGGCCGCTATATTGATGCAACGCCGACACCGCCAGCACGCCCGGCAGCACATGCGCTGGCGCCCACAGCACCACCGCGAGAATGTTGACGGTGTAGAATTTCGCCGGCGCCATGCCGAGCGCGCCGGCGGTGACCGGCACAAAGGCACGGATCGGCGGCACGAAGCGGCCGAAGAACACCGCGAGGGTGCCGAAGCGGTGGAAGAACGCTTCGCTCTGGGCGATCACTGCGGGATATTTCGACATCGGCCAGGTTTCGAGGATCTTGTGCTGCTGGATATGGCCGACCCAGAAGGCCGTGCCGTCGCCGAGCACCGCGCCGGCGGCGGCGGCCAGCAGCACCCCGACCAGATCGAGGTCGCCGGACGGCACCAGCGCACTCAGCGCCAGGATGATGGTCGAGCCGGGGATCACCGAACCGACCACCGGCACCGCCTCCAGCAGGGCCGCGAGAAACAGCGTGAGATAGCCGAGCCAGGCATGGGCGGCGACGAAATGCGTCAGCGATTCAATCCAGGCAGTCACGAAGCTCCGATCCGGCGCGCCGCGCCTCAACCACGTATGGCGACACTATAAGGGTGAAAGCACCGGCGGCTGAGTTTGATCCGCCTGCGACCAAGAGCGTTTTCGACGACCAAGCCCTCCTGATTCGCA
>NZ_JAQGJD010000198.1 GCF_028290785.1 Tardiphaga sp.
TGCACAACCACCCCTCCGGCGACCCGACACCCTCCCAAGCCGATGTGCAGATGACCCGCTCGGTGATCGACGTCGCCAAACCGCTGGGAATCGCGGTGCACGACCACATTATCGTGGGGAAGAACGGGCATGCGAGTTTGAAGGGGCTGAAGCTGATTTGAGCCGGACGGCGCTTGTCAATTATTCCGCACTAATATCACCGGATCGGCGCTGTCCGGCATGCGGCGCCATTGCGCGTTGTCGTCGGCCTCAAAATGCCAGGTCTCGCCACTGGCGGATATCATCAGCAATTCGCCGCGCTCCAGCCGCCATACGGTGGGGGCAAAATTCGCCACCAGAGGGTCGCAGCGCGGTTTCAGGAACACCGCAAAATTGTCGGGCGTTGCTTCGGTGTTGGTCAGGGTCAGGCCGCAAATGGGGCGGCCGTTGCCGCGCACCACGGACCAGTCGCCGATCATCTGGTCCATCGACTTGGTCAGCGACCGCGCGGCGGCCAGGTTCTGCAGAATGTAGACGCCTTCGCCGGTGCGCAGGCCCTCGAAGATGCCGCTTTCGACTTCGGTGAAGTCGATCACCGACTGTCCGGCCGCGTCCTGCAGCCGCACGATGTCGAGGCCCTTGATGCTCCAGGCGGTGATCGCCTGGGTGAAAGGCAGCGCTTTCGGGCAGGCCGGTTCGAGCTCAAGTTTCAGGCCCTGCGGCGAGCTGTCGCCCTTCAGGGTGACGACGCAGGTCTTGCTGCGCTCGGTGGTAGACAACTCCCATTGTCCGACCATGCCCTTCTTCAGATTCGATGCGTCCTGCGCCCGCAGCGGCGCGCCGGCCATCGCGCAAGCGACGACCAGCGTGACGCAGCAGCTACGCATGGACGGAAGAGCCACGATCAGCGGCCTTTCACCGGCGTTTCCGGAAGCGGCGTCAGCGGCGCCTTGCCGGCGAACCAGAGCTTGAGGTTATCGACCACCAGTTGATCCATCGCGTTGCGCGTCACCACCGAGGCCGAGCCGACATGCGGCAGCAGCACCACGTTCTGCATCGCGCGCAGCTCATCGGGTACCTTGGGCTCCTGCGCAAACACGTCGAGCCCGGCGGCGAGGATGGTGCCGGATTTCAGCGCCGCGATCAGCGCCGGCTCGTCGATCACCGAGCCGCGGGCGACGTTGACGATGATGCCGCGTGGACCGAGCGCGCTCATTACTTCGGCATTGACCAGATTGGCGGTCGAGGCGCCGCCCGGCGTGATGACGATCAGCGTATCCACCGCCTTCGCCATCTCGATCAGGTTCGGATAGTGCTGGTGGGTGACGCCGTCCGCCGGCTTGCGCGAGTGGTAGACCACCGGCACCAGCGAGGCATCAAGCCGGCGCGCAATGGCCTGGCCGATACGGCCCATGCCGACCATGCCGACCTTGCGGTCGCGCAGCGAACCCACCGTAAGGGGATAAGGCTGCGTCAGCCACAGGCCGGAGCGGACGTAGCGGTCGGCCTTGATGAATTCGCGCGCGGTGGCGATGAGCAGGCCGAGCGCGGTGTCGGCGACTTCCTCGGTCAGCACATCCGGCGTGTTGGTGACGATAACGCCGTGCTCGCCGGCATGTTTGGCGTCGATGTGATCGTAGCCGACACCGAAGCTGGAGATGATTTCGAGCTTGGGAAAGCGCGACTGCACCGAAGCGTTCATCGGGACCAGGCCGGTGACCGCGATCGCGCGGACGCGGCCGAAGATATCGGCGGGCAGCCGCTCCAGATCGGCCAGCGTCTCGAATTTGTGCAAGACGTATTGATCTGAGAAACCCTGCTCGATGAGCGGCTTCGATGGCCCGTAGATCAGCAGGTCGATTTTGTCCGAAGAAATTCCCGAAGCCATCAATTTTCCTTTCGCAGTGCACTTTCGTGCCAGCGCCGCAATGCAACGTGTGAGACCAGCGCGAGGAGCATATAAATGACAACCCCGGCCGCAGAGAGCAACAGCAACGCGGCGAACATCCGGGGAATGTTGAGGCGATAGCTGGATTCCGAGATCCGATAGGCCAGGCCGGAACCTGCGCCCGCGGCACCGGCGGCGATTTCGGCGGCCACCGCGCCAATCAGCGACAATCCACCGGCAATCCGCAGCCCACCCAGGATATAGGGCAGCGCAGCGGGCAGCTTCAAATAACGCAGGGTCTGGCCGCGCGACGCACCATAGAGCTGAAACAGCCCCGCCAGATTCCGGTCCACGGAATTCAGCCCCAGCGTCGTGTTGGCCAGCACGGGGAAGAACGCCACGATCCAGGCGCAGACGACAACGGCAGTCTGCTGCGGCAGATAAATCAGCATCAACGGCGCAATCGCGATAACCGGCGTCACCTGCAGGACGATGGCATAGGGCAGCAAGGAGTATTCCAGCCAGCGCGACCGGTTGAACAGCAGCGCCAGCGCAATGCCGCCGATGGCGGCCGCGACAAAACCTTCCAGCGCGGTGAGCAGTGTCACGGCCAGCGAATCCGAAAGAATCGTCCAGTCCGAGATCAACGTGCTCAACACAAGCAACGGCCCGGGCAGCAGATAGGGCGGAATCTCGCCGATCCGGACAATCAGGTCCCACGCCACCACGCCGAGCGCGAAGACGACCAGCGGCGGCAGGATGCGCGGCCAGCGCATTTGCACGCGCGATGCGCCCGGCTCGCGGACGGCCGAGGGCAAAGGTTCGAGGCCGTTCATAAGCGGATCTCTTCACCGCTGGCCTGCATCAGCGCCTGCGAAACGTCGCGGCAATGCCCGGCATAGGCCATCGAGGTCCGGAATTCATCGCCGCGCGGTTCGGCCGCATCGATACGGCATTCCGCGCTGATCCGGCCGGGCCGCGACGTCATCACGACGACGCGCTGCGACAGGTACACCGACTCGAACACCGAATGGGTGACGAAGACGACGGTCTTGCCGAGCCTGCGCCACAACGCCAGCAGGTCGTTGTTGAGGCGAAAGCGGGTGATCTCGTCGAGCGCGGCGAAGGGCTCATCCATTAGCAGGATATCGGGATCGGTAACCAAGGCGCGTGCCAGCGACACCCGCATCTTCATGCCGCCGGACAGCTCGCGCGGAAAGGCATCGGCGAATTCGGCGAGCCCGACCTGCGCCAGCGCGTCGGCCACGCGGCCGTCCGACTCCGCCTTTGCCATATGCGCCAGCTTGAGTGGCAGCCGCACGTTTTCACGCACGTTGCACCAGGGCATCAGCGTCGGCTCCTGAAACACGAAACCAATGCTGTGGCCGCTCCGCGTCGCCGTATCGACGCTACCGGAGGTCGGCTGGATCAGGCCGGCAATGATGCGCAGCGCTGTGGATTTGCCGCAGCCCGACGAACCCAGCAATGAGACGAACTCGCCCTTGCGGATCGCGAGGTCAAGCGGGCCCAGCGCCACGGTCCCGTTGTCATAGACCTTGGTAACGCCGTGCAAACTGACAGCGTTAACATTGTTGCGGATGGACAAATCGGGATCGAGCATCGCGCCGGCTATTTCTTCGGCCTGAGATCGACGCCGACGCCCTTGTTGACGAACTGCAGCGTGTAGGACTGGCGATAGTCGATATCGCGCTTGACCACGCCGGCGCGCGACATCTTGTCGAAGAAGCTGGCGACGCGCGCCTCGGTCATGGCGCCGATGCCGTCCTTCAGCGTTGCGCCGGAATCGACGATGCCATACTCCTTCATCTTGCCGGTCGAATATGCCAGCAAGTCGTCGGTCATTTCCGGATTGAGCTTCTTGATCATCTCGTTGGCAGGTTTGTTGTCGCCGTAGAGATAATTGTACCAGCCGATGATGGACGCATCGACGAAGCGTTGCACCAGGTCAGGCTTCTTATCGACAAGGTCGCGGCGGGTCTCGATCAGCGTCGAATAGCCATCGAAGCCGTAGTCGGCGAGCAGCATCACGGTTGGCTTGAAGGCGGCCTGCTTCTCGACCACGAACGGTTCCGACGTGACGTAACCCTGCATGGCGCTGTTCTTGTCGACGATGAAGGGCTGCGCGTTGAAGGTGTAGGGCTTCACTTTGGAATCGCTGAAACCGAGTTCGGATTTCATCCACTGGAAGTAGCCGGCGACGCCCTCCTTGGAAATCAGCAGCGTCAGCGGCTTGAGGTCCTCGAGCTTGGTCACCTTGGGATTGGGGTGCGCCAGGAACACCTGCGGGTCCTTCTGGAACATCGCGGCGACCGCGACCACCGGGACCTTGTTGGCGACCGCGTCGAAGGACTGCAGGGTATTCGCGCTCATGAAGAAGTCGAGCTTGCCGGAAATCAGCAGAATGCGGTTATTCACATTGGGGCCGCCCGGCACAATGGTGACGTCGAGCCCGTAGCTCCGATAAGTGCCATCCGCGACCGCCTGGAAAAACCCGCCGTGCTCGGCCTCGGCGACCCAGTTGGTGCCGAAACTAACCTTGTCGAGCTTGGTTTCGGCTGCCGCCGGCGACCACCCGGCCACCGTGACCGATGTGCCGAGGATTAACGCTCGCAGCAGGGAAACCGGGCTCATATTGGACTCCGTTGGCGGTTTTGGCCCATGATGGCAATGAACCGGGTGGTACAGGCCTTCGGCCCGACTGGCTACCCGCCGCCGGGGATCGCCGACAAACTACCCCGCAAATTCAGGCAAAGAAACGTTCCCATGACTTCCGCCAAGACTCCCGGCATGCCGCCCCGCGACTGGACCGCTATCCACTGGCCTGACATCGCCCGCGGCGATCCCTCCGAGTGGATCGCCGTACTGCCATTGGCCGCCACCGAGCAGCACGGCCCGCATCTGCCTCTCGGCACCGACATCATGATTGCCGAGGCCTATCTCGCCGAGGTGCGGAAGCGGCTTCCCGAGTCGATCCCGACGATATTCCTGCCGCTGCAACCGGTCGGCATCTCCACCGAGCACCTCGCTTTTCCCGGCACGCTGACGCTTCCGACCGACGTCGCCTTGCAGAACTGGATGGCGATCGGCGAGAGCGTTTCGCGCGCCGGCATCCAGAAGCTGGTGATGGTCACCAGCCATGGCGGCAACAGCGCGGCGATGACGCTGGTGGCGCAGGACCTGCGCGCCGAATACGGCATGCTGGCGGTGACGACCGGATGGAACAGGTTCGGCGCGCCGGAAGGCCTGTTCACGGCGGAGGAATTGCGCCACGGCATTCACGGCGGCGCGGTGGAAACCTCGATCATGCTGGCACGCTATGAGCAGCATGTGCGCAAGGAAAAGATCGCGAATTTTGCGTCGGCAAGCATGGCGATGGATTCTGAATATCGCTGGCTGACGACTTCGCGGCCAGCGCCGTTCGCCTGGCAGGCGGAGGATCTTCACCCCGGCGGCGCCATCGGCGACGCAACGCAGGCGTCCGCTGAAAAAGGCGAGCAGTTGCTCGCACACGGTGCGCAGGCGTTCTGTGAATTGCTCGAAGACATCCACCGCTTCGATATGGTGGCTTTCAACAATGGACCGAGAAGCGGCTAGTCGCGGGCCCATCAACCGTCATTGCGAGCGAAGCGAAGCAATTCAGAAGTCCCATGCGCGGAAGAACTGGATTGCTTCGTCGCAAGTGCTCCTCGCAATGACGGGGGTGGGCGATGACACATTCCTGAAACCAAATAACTTGGCGCGATCTCGAACCCAACTGGAAAAGCTTCCGACCAACGGACATGCAGGTCACGATGGCCGCATTTCAAACGGATGGAGTTTCCTATGTCGATCAAGACCAAGATTGCCGCTTTTGCCGTCGTCGCCCTCACCGCCGCCGGCACCATCGCTTCCTCGACCCAGCAGGCCCAGGCCAAGGGTCCGGGCGTCGGCCTCGGCATCGCCGCCGGCGTCATCGGTGCCGCCGTCGTCGGCAGCGCCATCGCCGCCAACGGAGGCTATGGATACGACAACGGCTATGGCTACCGTCGCTGCGGCTATGTCCGCCAGTTCGACGCCTGGGGCAACTACGTTGGCCGCGTCCGCACCTGCAACTACTGATTTCTGATCTGATCGACTGAAGTGGATCTGCGTCCGACACGGGCGCCTCATCCACCCCGTGTCGCACCGACCCGTCCGGTTGTCCCCCCGGGCGGGTCATTTATTTTGGTGGTCATTCCACCGCTGAGATCCCGGAGCCACTGTTACTTAGTCGTCACAGTGGAATGCCATTCAAGATCCAGGCTGCGGCTGCTTATTGCTATTGCGAATTAGTTGCATCTATAATTGGGTACGAGCACGACGCATCGTTTGGCTCGGCCCCGATTTGAAGCAATTGTGCAATTCGCTGTAGCGACCGACGTTACGGACAAGCAAAACCGGAAATGACCAAGGCATGAGCCATTCGAACCTCTTTTGGAACCGCTCATGAAGCGCCTCTGGATTGGATGTGCGCTCGGAGCTGTCGTGATCGGGGGCTCGGCAAGAGCCGCGGACGTCCCGCCGGGAATGTCCGTCAAGGCGCCCCGACTGCAGCCGGTCCTGGACTGGACCGGCTTCTATCTCGGTGCCCATGCCGGCTTTGGGCGCGGCAATGCCCATGCGACGCTACGCGATCCTGCCGTGGCGGGCGTCAGCAGCGGTTTTGGCGGGCCGGTCGGCGGCCTGCAGGCCGGCTACAACGTTCAGCTGCCATCGGGGATCCTGCTCGGCCTTGAAGCCGATGTGACATTCCCGAATTATATCGACGGCAATTCCATCATTGCGACGGTCGGCACCGCCAACTCCTCCGTCCTCCAGCAGATGGACTATTCCGGCAGCCTGCGGGGCCGCATCGGCACCGTCGCTGGACCGTGGCTGGCTTACGCCACCGGCGGCCTGGCCTTCATGGGCGAGCGGTTCGTCAATTCGCCGACAGTCGGTGAGGAGGAAAAGCAGGTCAGCATGCGGATCGGCTGGAGCGCCGGCGCTGGCGTCGAATATGCCTTCGCGCCGCACTGGACTGCCCGCCTCGAATATCTCTACAGCCGCTTCGGCGATGCCCATGTGCAGTTCGCATCCGGCGCGCAGGTTCAATCCGCGACGGATTTCCAGATGCTGCGCATCGGGCTCAACCGTCGTATCGACTGGACGCCCGGTAGTGTGCCGAAACTGGCCGGAATCGCCGATCCGGAATCCGACCGCTGGGAAATTCACGGCCAGACGACGTATCTGGGACAAGGCTACCCGTCGTTCCGCGCGCCCTATACCGGCGCCAACAGCTTCACGCCGGCTCCGCAATACCAGGCGACCTGGAGCAACAGCCTGTTCCTCAATGCGCGGCTGTGGGAGGGCGGCGAGGTCTACTACAATCCCGAATTGCTGCAGGGATTTGGACTCAACAACACCGTTGGTGCTGCCGGCTTTCCCAACGGCGAAGCACAGAAGTCGAACTTCCCCTATCCGCATTACAACACGTCGCGACTGATCCTGCGCCAGACCTGGGGATTTGGCGGCGAACAGGAAGAACTCGCCAGCGGCCCGACCCAGCTGGCCAGCAAGGTCGACGTCTCCCGCCTGACGGTGCAGGCCGGCAAGTTCGCGGTGATGGATATTTTCGACGGCAATGCCTACGCCAAGGACACCCGCAAGGACTTCATCAACTGGTCGATGTGGGCGCCCGGCGCTTTCGACTATTCCGCCGACAAGGTCGGCCTGACCTATGGTGCCACCGCCGAGTTCAACCAGAAGCAATGGGCCTTGCGCGCCGGCTATTTCCTGATGGGGGACGTCTCGAACTCGAACAACTTCGACACCAAGGTTTTCCAGCGTGGCAGCTATGTGCTCGAACTGGAAACGCGCTACACGCTGTTCTCGCAGCCCGGAAAAATCCGCACCATCGGCTGGCTGAACAGCGCCTTTTCTGGCAGCTACCGCGATACGCTGAACAATCCCGCGTTCAATCTCGACATTGCACAGACCCGACAGGGCCGCCTCAAATATGGCTACGTCGTCAGCGTCGAGCAGGCGCTCAACGATGACATCGGCCTGTTCGCGCGCTGGAGTTGGAACGATGGCAAGACCGAGATCATGGCCTTCACCGATATCGATTCCAGCCTGTCGCTCGGCACGTCGATCAAGGGTACGCGCTGGGGCCGGCCGACCGACGTCGTCGGCATCGGCGGCGCCATCAACGGGTTGTCCAACGATCATCGCGACTTTATCGCAGCCGGCGGCTTGGGCGTTTTGATCGGCGATGGCCAGTTGAACTACCGGCGCGAGCGCGTGCTCGAAACCTACTACGCCTACGCGCTCAACAAGCAATTGACCCTGACCGCTGATTACCAGTTGATCACCAATCCCGCCTATAACGCCGACCGCGGTCCGGTGTCGGTGTTTTCAGGTCGACTGCACGGAGAGTTCTAGTCGCACCGATCTCGTTCCCGGATGCACAAAAACCGGGATCCCGGATCTGCGAGGCAGCACTTCGTGCTGCATCGCGTCCGGGAAACCCGACCTACCCCGCCGGCGCGAACGAATCCGCGCGCGCCATATCCCAGGCTTCGCGGAAGCGCGCGTCGCCGGTGCCGTTGAGCAGTTCGCCGGGCCGTAGTGGCGGGTAGAGCCGCGTGAACGACAACACATCGGTGCCCGAGGCACGGTGCGAGAAGTGGATCGGACGGATCTGCTGCGGATGCTCGAGGCCGGCCGCAGCGATCAGCTCGGCCAGTGCGTGCAGCGTGGCCCGATGATAGTTGTAGACCCGCTCGGCCTTCAACGGCACCACCAGCGCACGGCTGCGCAGCGGGTCCTGCGTGGTCACGCCGGTGGGACAGCGATCGGTATGGCAGCTCAGCGACTGGATGCAGCCGAGCGAGAACATGAAGCCTCGCGCCGAATTGCACCAGTCGGCCCCGAGCGCCATGGCACGGGCGATGTCGAAGGCGGTGGCGATCTTGCCAGCGGCGCCGATCTTGATGCGGTCGCGCGCGCCGATGCCGACCAGCGCGTTGTGGACGAAATTGACGCCCTCGCGCATCGGCATGCCTAGATGATCCATGAATTCCAGCGGCGCGGCCCCCGTGCCGCCCTCCTTGCCATCCACCACGATGAAGTCCGGATAGATCCCGGTCTGCAGCATCGCCTTGCAGATCGCGAGAAATTCCCAGGGGTGGCCGATGCACAGCTTGAAGCCGGCCGGCTTGCCGCCGGATAGCCGGCGCATCTCGCCGATGAATTCCATCATCTGCAGCGGTGTCGAAAATGCCTTGTGATAGGCCGGCGAAATGCAGTCCTCGCCCATGGCAACGCCGCGAATCCGCGAAATCTCCTCCGACACTTTCGCGGCGGGCAGCACCCCGCCATGGCCGGGCTTGGCGCCCTGGCTGACTTTCAGTTCGACCATCTTAACCTGATCGTTCGACGACAGCCTGGCAAAGTCCGGCGCGTTGAACGAGCCATCGCGGTTGCGGCAGCCGAAATAGCCGGAGCCGATCTCCCAGATCAGGTCGCCGCCCATTTCCTGGTGATAGGGGCTGATGCCGCCTTCGCCGGTATCATGGGCAAAGCCGCCCTTCTTGGCGCCGGCATTGAGCGCGCGCACCGCGTTCGGGCTCAGCGCGCCAAAGCTCATGGCGGAGATGTTGAACACCGATGCCGAATACGGCTGCGTGCAGTCCGGCCCGCCGATGGTGATGCGGAAGGGCTCGGTGGCATGGGGCTTCGGCGCCATCGAGTGGTGCATCCACTCGTACCCCTCTTCATAGACGTCTCTCTGGGTGCCGAACGGCCGCTTGTCGAGCACCATCTTGGCGCGCTGATACACCACTGCGCGGGTGTCGCGGCTAAACGGCATGCCGTCCTTTTCGCTCTCGAAGAAATACTGCCGCATCTCCGGCCGAATTTCTTCGAGCAGGAAGCGCATATGCGCCGCGATCGGATAGCTGCGCAGGATCGCGTGGTCCTTCTGCAGCAGGTCGTGAATGCCGAGGATGGTGAGCCCGCCGAATACCAGGATAGGGATCACTACCAGATTGATCACCTTGGGATCGAACAGCCCGATGCCGAGCAGCAGCAGCGTGACAACGCTGCAGATCGTCAGGACAATGTAGCGCGGCGAAAAGGGCAGCAATAACGTTTCCATAGAACCCTGCTCTGAAATGGCTGCGCAAGGTTTACACTATTTCCAATGACACGGGCATCACAACGCGCGGCCGGTCAAAACGACAAAACCCGCGCCGGAGCGCGGGTTTTGCAATGCGGAAACGCCGGACGCGAAGATGCGTCAGCGCTCGACGAAAGCCTTCTCGATGACGAAGTGGCCGGGTGTAGAGTGGCTGCCTTCGGTGAAACCGCGGGCCTCGAACAGCACCTTGAGATCTTCCAGCATATGCGGGCTACCACACATCATGACACGGTCGGTCTCGATATCGAGCGGCGGCAGGCCGATGTCGTTGAACAGCTGCTCGGATGTGATGAGATCGGTGATCCGGCCGCGGTTGCGGAACGGCTCGCGGGTCACCGTCGGGTAGTAGGTGAACTTGTCCTTCATCAGCTCGCCGAACAGCTCGTCCTCGACCAGCGTGTTGACCACCCGTTCGCCATAGGCCAGCTCGGAAACCTGGCGGCAGCCGTGCACCAGCACGACTTGCTCGTAGCGCTCGTAAATGTCCGGGTCCTTGATCAGGCTGGCGAAGGGCGCCAGGCCGGTGCCGGTGGAGAGCAGCAACAGCCGCTTGCCGGGAAGCAGGTTGTCGGCAATCAGCGTGCCGACCGCCTTGCGGCCGACCAGGATGGTATCGCCTTCCTGGATCTTCTGCAGCCGCGAGGTCAGCGGACCGTTGGCGACCTTGATGCTGAAGAATTCAAGCGATTCCTCGTGATTGGCGCTCGCCATGCTGTAGGCGCGCAGCAGCGGCTTACCGTCAACCTCAAGGCCGATCATCGCGAACTGGCCGTTCTGAAAACGAAAGCTGGCATCTCGGGTGGCGGTAAAGCTGAAAAGCGTGTCCGTCCAATGCTTGACGGAAAGAACTTTCTCTCGATGGAAGGCACTCATGAGATCTGATTTTCCAGTACGGGCTTCGTTAGAACAATTACATCGTTCAGGTGTTTCACACCGCCGAGAAACCCTTGCGGCTATTGGCTATTTCAGCCTTCTCGCATCTGCGAGTTGACAATTAGTCAAAGAACCCATGAAGCGCAATTGCGGACTCAGCGGGGCAGCCGATTAATTTTGCAGACCAGTTACGACACGTTCGGCGCCGCGTCTCGGATTGACATAAAATTACCCTGCGTCGCCACATATTGACGACTTATTACCGACGGGGTCAGGCTAGATAGGCGGAACTCGATCGCGTAGGCTGCGGCCGGATACCCCGACATTATTGCGGAGCGATCCGTCCATCATTCGCGCAGATCAGAGCTCATGCCGACCCTTCACGGCCTTCGGGCTGCAAAGCCCCCATTTTACCCTGATCAATCCATCTACGCGGAATATGCCTGCCGCGTCTTCGGCCTGGATTTCGTCGATATCGACGCGGGGACTGGCCTGGTTTTCACCGTCGGTTCGCCCACCCGGACCGTCGCCTTTGGCGCCGGCCGCGGCTCGTTCTTTCCGCAGAACAGCGCGACCGCGGCGACGCTGGCCAACGACAAGTATTTTGCCAGCGTGGTGCTGGAAAAATCCGGCGTCGCCACGCTCGGCGGCCAGTACTTCTTCCTGCACGAGCGCTACCGCGACCACCGCGCGCCGGGCCACGAACGTGCCGATGCGCCGGCCTATTTTCGGCAGCTCGGCGGCTCGGCCTTCCTCAAGCCGCTGGCGGGATCGCGCGGGGACTTCGCGCAGCCGATCCGCAGCGAGGCCGCACTTGCGGCGTATCTTGACGAGGTATCGCGCTACTACGATTCCGTGCTGATTCAGCCCATCGCCTCGGGGCGTGAGTACCGGATCTTCCTGCTGGATGACGAGGTCATCTACGCAACCCGGAAAACGCCGCCTTCCTTGACGGGCGATGGCATTCGTTCCGTCAGGGAATTGCTGGCCGCTGACGACATTGCCCTGCATGCTCGTGGAATCTCATCAGCCGCCGCACCCTGCAATCACTGCGCCCTTGAAATGGTATTGGCCAAGGGCGAACAATGGGCGATTCCCGGACGGATGAATCGCAGCGCAGGTGGAACGATGCAGTTTGAATCGCCTGAAAACGAACACGCCGCGTTCGCCATGGCCCAGCATGCCGCACGCGCGCTCGGTCTACGCGCCGCCGCCGTCGATCTGTTTACCGATGTCGGCGGCGATTGCGACGCCCTGCGTGTCATCGAGGTCAACGCCAATCCGTCGATCCGCTTTCTGGAAGACAGTGGCCGCCCCGAGCTGATCCTGAAAATCTGGCGCCATACTTTTGCGGCGATCGGGCTGCTCGATGTTTAATCTGCCTAAATTTGGCGAAGGCATCTGCCTGTCCCGGCTGGCAGCCTTGCTCGATGCGCTGTCGATCGACCGCGTGCGGCTGCAGCGTCATTCCGTCGTGGTTACCGGGTCAAACGGCAAGGGCAGCGCTGCGGCTTTCTGCGCCTCCATCGGAACGGCTTGTGGCCTGCGTACCGGGCTGTTTACCTCCCCGCACCTGTATCGCTTCAACGAACGCTTCCAGATCGATGGTGTGCAAATCGGCGACGAGGCGCTGGCAGACATGGTCCTCAGGGTCGCCACCGCCATTGCCGATCTGGCCAAGCATGGCTTGACCAACACGTTCGGCGCATTCGAGGCGCAGTTCGCTTTGGCCTGCCTGTACTTTCAGGAATCCGACTGCGAATTCGCGGTGTTCGAGGCTGGCATCGGCGGGCGCTACGATCCGGTGCGGCTGGTCGGCGCGCTGAACACCTGCGTGACCTCGATCGACTACGAACACGTCAACCTGCTCGGCCATTCGCTAGAACTGATTGCGTCTGACAAGAGCGACGCCTGCGCGGCAGGCGGCACCATTGTCTATGGCGAGAATTGCCGGCCGCTGCAGCGCCATCTCGGTGAGTATCTCCGCCATCGCGATGTCGCCAGCCTCTTTGTCCGCGACCGGATTGCAATCGACAACGAGGCGATGTCTGTCACCGGTCAACGCTTCGACTTCCAGCTGGGCGAACACCACATCGACGGGCTTGAGATGTCCGTGCCGGGTGACTTCCAGTTCAACAATGCCGCGATCGCCGCCGCATTGTTTCTGCTGTGGTCGAAGCGGACGCATCCGTCACGCGCGAATGAAGCGCTCGAGGCCGCGGTAAGAGCCGGCATCCGCGCAACGCGCTGGCCGGGACGGCTCGAAATCATACAGAAGGAGCCGCTCACCATCGTGGATGTCGGCCATACGCCGGACGGTGTGTCGCAGGCTCTAAAGAGCCTGCGGGCCATCCATGGTGATGAGGGCTGGCTGCTGGTACTCGGCGTGTCCGGCGACAAGAACGTCGATGGGATAGCGCGGCATCTGGCGCCGTCGTTCGACAACATCGTCTGCACCAGCGCGCATCACAAGGGAGCCGACGCGCGGATCGTCGGTGCCGCCGCGCGCAAGGCCAATGCCGGCGCCAAGATTCATGTCGCCAACACCATGGAAGCTGCGGTTCGGATCAGCCAGCAACAGGCGAAGACATCGAACTGGAAGGTTTATGTGGCGGGCGGGCTATTCGTGGCGATCGAATACGCCACGGTACTGCGCGGCGGCCGGGCGCAGGATCTGCAGTTCTTTTGAGGCGCACAGGCCTCTCGACGTCATTGCGAGCCCGCGAAAATCGCCGAAGGCGAATTTCGCGGAGCGAAGCAATCCAGAGCCACAAGCGAAGACTGGATTGCTTCGTCGCAAGTGCTCCTCGCAATGACGGGGAGAGAGATAGCCGAGATGAACATCTCGGGTTTCCGGGTCCGCGCGCGGCTGTCGCCGCTTGCGCCCCGGAATGACCGCAAGTCAGTTCGTGCCGCCGGCGGAATCGTCGAGCACCTTGAAGCTTTCCTCGAGCTGAGGCGAGATCGAGACGCCCATGCGTTCCCCGGTCGGCAGCCGAGCAATGAACCATTTGTTGTAGAGCGGGATCAAATCCCGATTCGAGCCGAGCCGGCGAAACGCGCGCTCGACGACCGCCGCGAGCTGCGGTTCGCCCTTCCTGAACATGATGCCGTAGGGATCGTAGGACAGGTAGTCGCCGACCACGCGAAACCTGTCCTGCGACTTGTGCCGCGCGATCAGGCCGGACAGCAGGATATCATCGGTGGCGAAGGCATCAGCCTTGCCATCGACCAGCATCTGGTAGGACTGCTCGTGGTCCGGCGACACCACGATGTTGAGGCCGAGCGCGAATTTCGCATCCACCGCGTGCATCGCCTGCTCGTTGGTGGTGCCCTTGGTCACCACGATGGTCTTGCCCTTGAAGTCCGTGGGCGCCACCGCCTTCGTCGTTTTCGGTACCATCAGTTTGGTGCCGGCGACGAACATCAGCGGCGAGAACGCCACCTGCTTGCGGCGCTCTGCATTGGCCGTGGTCGATCCGCATTCCAGATCGATCAGGCCATCGACGACCGCCGGAATGCGGCTTTCCGAAGTCACCTTGACGTATTCGATCCGGAGCGCGGCATCGTCGACCTCGATGCCGATATCCTCGACGATGGCCTCGCAGAGTTCGAGGCTGTAGCCGATCGGGCGATTGGCCTGATCGAGGAACGAAAACGGCGGCGAGCTTTCGCGATAGCCGAGCCGCACGGTGTGCGATTTCTTGATGGCGGCCAGCGTGGGGCTGAGCCCCTCGCCAGATGTCTGCGCCATCGCGGCAGTTGTCAGCAGCAACGCCGCGAGCAACCAGCCGCTTCGGATCGATGTCGTCACAGCGCGGCGCATGGCAGCCTCATCCGTGCCCGAGGGCGGGGATCTCGCCGGGGATCATGTCGCCGGGCACCACGTCGTCGGGACCGAGTTCATGCTCGGGCGCGAGCTCGCCTTCCCATTTCGCCACCACCGCCGTGGCCAGCGAGTTGCCGATCACATTGGTGGCGCTGCGGCCCATGTCGAGGAAGGTATCGATGCCCATGATCATCAGCAGCCCCGCCTCGGGAATGTTGAACTGGCTAAGCGTCGACGCGATCACCACCAGGGAGGCGCGCGGCACACCGGCGACGCCCTTCGAGGTGATCATCAGCGTTGCCAGCATCGCTAGCTGGGTGCCGAGCGACATCTCGATATGATAGGTCTGCGCGATGAAAATACTGGCGAAAGTGCAGTACATCATCGTGCCATCGAGATTGAACGAATAGCCCAGCGGCAGCACAAAGCTGGAGATCCGCGACGACGCGCCGAAGCGATTGAGGCCCTCCAGCGTCTTCGGATAGGCAGCTTCCGAACTGGCCGTGGAGAACGCGATCATCAGCGGCTCGCGGATCAGCCGCAGCAGATGGCTGTATCGCGGCCCGATGACCACGAAGCCGACCACCACGAGGATGCCCCACAGGATCATCAGCGACAGATAGAAGCCGCCCATGAACACGATCAGCTTCCACAGCACGCCGAGGCCGTTCTTGGCCACGGTGGCCATGATCGCCGCCCACACCGCCAAGGGCGCGAACAGCATCACATAGCCGGTGACCTTCAGCATGATGTGGCCGAGGTCGTCGATCAGCGCCAGCATCGGCTTGGAGCGTTCCGGCATCGCCCCCATCGCAACCGCAAAAAACACCGCGAAGATCACGATCTGCAGGATTTCGTTCTGCGCCATCGCGTCCGCGATCGAGGTCGGGATCAGATGCGTCAGGAATTTCTCGATCGAGAAGGCCGACACAGGCAGGCCGGTGGACTGGCCCGCGGCCGGCAAGGTGCCGGGGAAATTCGCGCCGGGCTGCAGCAGATTGACCATCACCAGGCCAAGCAGCAACGAGATAAAGGAGGCACTGACGAACCAACCCATGGTCTTGGCGAAGATGCGGCCGAGCTTGGAGCCGGAACCCATATGGGCGATGCCGCCGACCAGGGTCGCGAATACCAGCGGCGCGATAATCATCTTGATCAGGCGCAGAAACAGCATGGCGATCAGGTTGACGTCCGCAGCGATTTCGACCCGGCTATCCGGGAAGTAGTTGAAAACAATCGTCCCCATCACGATGCCAAGCGCCATCGCGATCAAGATGTACTGCGTAAATCTGTTCGACATTCCTGGACCCCCGTCACATTTACCTGCGACAGTCTGTCATATTGAGCGCGACACGCAACAGGCTTGTCCCGCTATGCTATCATTCGGCGGAAAATACCCGTTGTGGATTGCCGCACTGCCGAATAGTTTGATCGCCAACTACAAAAACTGTGCAATTGATCGTTTTATGCGCGGCGATTGCATCAAAGAGCGACAAAGTCATCGGGGAGAAAATGCCATGAGCGCTTCCATCAATCATCAGGTGCTGCTGGTCGAGAAGCCCACCGGAAAATTGGGGCCTGAACATTTCAAGATGTCGGAAGGCAGGATTCCCGAGCCGCAGGACGGCGAAGCTTTGCTGCGCGTGCGCTACATCTCGCTCGACGCCGCCAATCGGGCGTGGATGCATGGCGCGACCTACCGCGCTGCGGTAGAGGCGAATACGGTGATGGCCGGCGGCGGCATCGCCGAGGTGGTGTCATCGAAGGCGCCGGGGCTGAAGCCCGGCGACATCGTGTTCGGCGACACCGGCTGGCAGAACTATGCCGCGGTGCCGGCGAAGCATCTCAGCAAGATGCCGAAGCTGGAGCCGATGACTCACCTGCTCAGCGTCTATGGTATCGCCGGGCTGACCGCCTATTTCGGTCTGCTCGACGTCGGCAAGCCCAAGGCCGGCGAGACCGTGGTGGTGTCCGCCGCGGCCGGTTCGGTCGGCTCCATCGTCGGACAGATTGCGAAGATCAAGGGCTGCCGCGTGGTGGGGATCGCCGGCGGCAAGGACAAATGCGACTGGCTGACGCGTGAGCTCGGCTTCGACGCTGCGGTCGATTACAAGGACGGCGCGGTATTCAAGGCGCTGAAGGCCGCCGCGCCGGATGGCATCGATGTGTATTTCGACAATGTCGGCGGCGATATTCTGGAGGCCTGCTTGGCGCAGATGAATTTGCGCGGCCGCATCGCGTGCTGCGGCGCCATCTCGCAATATGACGGCGCGCCCTCGGCCACCGGGCCGCGCGGCGTGCCAGGGCTGATCGTGGTGAAGCGTCTCGTCATGCAGGGCTTTATCGTGATGGATTACATGAACCAGCGCGATGCGGCGCTGGCCGAGCTGCAGGCCTGGGTGGCGTCGGGACAGCTAAAAGTGCAGGAGGACGTCATCGACGGCCTCGAGAACACCCCGCAGGCGCTGATCGGATTGCTGGCCGGCGAGAACCGCGGCAAGCGCATGATCAGGGTGTGAGGGTGCGGCCCGAGGGAAAGGCACCCTTGCGTCGCGCTCCTCTTCCTTCTCCCCCTGTGGGAGAAGGTGGCGCCGACGCAGTCGGCGTCGGATGAGGGGGTTTTCGCAACGGAGCGCAACACCACCCCTCACCCGTCTTCGCTTCGCGAAGCCACCCTCTCC
Source organism: Tardiphaga sp. (assembly GCF_028290785.1). Classification (GTDB taxonomy): domain Bacteria; phylum Pseudomonadota; class Alphaproteobacteria; order Rhizobiales; family Xanthobacteraceae; genus Tardiphaga. Next base: position 17,472 of record NZ_JAQGJD010000198.1, read on the forward strand.
CACAAGGGGAGAGGGAAAGAAGAGCTACGGCGTTTTCGTCAATGACGCGCGCTGATCGGCTACGGCACCTGCCGGCACCGCGGCGGCGGCGTTGCCCCAGCTGTTGCGGATATAGGTCAGCACGGCGGCAACCTGCGCATCGTTAAGTCGCCAATCGAATGCCGGCATCGCCGGAGCCGTCGGCGCGCCGACGGTTGATACCGCGCGGGTCCCGCTCAGCACCACATGGGCCAGCGTGGTCGGATCGTCCGATTGCACCAGCGCACTGCCGGCGAGCTTCGGGAACAGCCCGGTATCGCCGGTGCCGCTGTCCCTGTGGCAGGCGGCACAGTTGTCCTTGTAGATCGCCGCGCCCGCGCGCATCGCATTGTCGCTGGCAGCGATCGGTGTCGGCTTCGCCGAGTTGCCGCCGACGCCTGAATCCTTCAGGTAGGTGGCGATCGCTGCAATATCCTCGTCGTTCATCTGCGAGGTCGAATGGGTGATCGCTTCGGACATCGGCCCCGAGGCCAGGGTGAAGGAATTGACCCCTGTCTTGAGATACTGCGCGAGGTCTTCCTTCGACCAGGCGCCGATGCCCTTGCGGGTGTCCGTGGTGATGTCGGGCGCGAACCAGCCCTGCAGCGTTCCGCCCACCAGGGGCATCGCCGTCTTGTCGCCGCCGAGCAGCGTCTTCGGCGTGTGGCAGGTGCCGCAATGCGCGGGGCCTTCAACGATGTAGGCGCCGCGATTCCATGCCGCCGATTTCTGCGGATTGGGCTGGAAGCGACCGGGGGTGAAATTCAGCCAGTTCCAGAACACCATCGCGAGGCGGATGTTGAGCGGGAACGGCAGCTGGTTGGAGACCACCTCGTTGCGCACCGGCTGCAGCGTCTTGAAATAGGCCCGCATCGAACGGACGTCGTCTTCGCTCATCTTGGTGTAGGCAGGATACGGCATCGCCGGATATAGCCGGCGGCCGTTGTGGCCGCGGCCTTCATGCAGCGTGGCGACGAATTCGTCGTCGGTCATGTTGCCGATGCCAGTCTCGCGGTCCGGCGTGATGTTCGGCGCCACCAGCTTGCCGAACGGTGTATCCAGCGCCAGGCCGCCAGCAAAGGACGCGCCACCCGGCGCGGTGTGGCAGCCGGCACAATCGCCGAGTATGGAAAGATAACGACCGCGCTCGACGCGATCGAAACTTTGCGGGTCTTGGGCGAGCGCAGAACTGGTGAGCGATCCGAAAACAACAGCGGCGAGGAGAGAACGGTTCATCATTCTCACCTTAAACCAGCGGACCGGGATTTTTCAGATAGCGATTCTTGATGGCGTCCGCAGTCCAGTAGGCCAGCGCACCGACCGTTCCGGTCGGGTTGTAGCCGTGATTCTGCGGGAACACCGAAGCGCCGCCGGGCACGAATACGTTGGAGACGTCCCAGCTCTGGCAATAGCGGTTGACCACTGAAGTCTCCGGATCCGCCCCCATCACCGTGCCGCCGGTGTTGTGCGTCGTCTGATAGATCGTGCTGTTCCACGGCCCCTTGCGCGGGCTGGCGGTCATCTCCACCGGATCGAGTGCTTTGGCAATTTCAGCAAGGCGATCGGTGAGAAACTGCGACATCTTGATTTCATTGTCCTTGAAATCGAATGTCATCCGCATCAACGGCCGGCCGAGGTGATCCTTGTAGGTCGGATCGAGATCGAGATAGCAATCGCGATAGCTGTAGGAACTGCCGTGGGTCGAGATGCCGTAACCACTGTTATAGGTCTCCGCGGCGGCCTTCTTCCACTGCGCGCCCCATTTCGGCGTGCCCTTCGGCACCGGCATCGTCGTGATCGGACGTGCACCGGTCTGGCCCGAGCCCATATAGCCGCCGCCGAAGAAGCCGAGATCCTTGTGGTCGAAATTGTCGCCGTTGAACTCGTCGATCATCATGCCGCCGGATCCGGTGGCGATGAAAGAATTGAGCGCCTTGTCCTTCAGGATCATCGAGACGCCCGAGGTCGTCTGGTAGGCGTAGTTGCGACCGACCACGCCCTTGCCGGTGACCGGATCGTAGGGTTTGCCGATTCCCGACAGCAGCATCAGCCGCACGTTGAACAACGAAAACGCGCAAACCAGCACGATGTCGGCGGGCTGTTCCCACTCCTCACCGGACGTGTCGACATAGGTCACGCCGGTGGCGCGCTTGCCGGTGGAATCCAGATTGACCCGGGTCACCTCGGACTCGGTCTGCACGGAAAAATTCGGCAGCCGCATCAGGGCCGGCAACACGCAGACCTGCGGGCTCGCCTTGGCATAGTTGCCGCACCCGAAGCGTTCGCAGAATCCGCAATAGGTGCACTGCCCCATCGTGACTCCCAGCGGATTCGTGTAGGCCTCGCTGATATTGCCGGACGGCCGTGGGAACGGCTTGTAGCCGAGCTTGGTCGCGGCCTCGGCGAACAACGCGGAGCCGTAATTCTGCTTCAGCGGCGGCGTCGGATATTCCGATGAACGCCAGCCTTCGAACGGATTGCCCCCGGCCTGCTTGACGCCGTTGAGATTGCCGGCCTTGCCGGAAATGCCGGCCAGCTTCTCGAACCGATCGTAATACGGCTCGAGTTCGTCATAGGTAACCGGCCAGTCCTGAATGGTCATGTCGGCCGGGATCTTGTCGGCGCCGTAGCGCTCTTCGAGATGGCTGCGCAGGTTGAAATCGCTCGGCAGGAAGCGCCAGGTCTGGCCGTTCCAGTGCACGCCGGCGCCGCCGACGCCGTTGCCCGGCAGGAAGCCCGAGAAGCGGCGGATCGGCAACGCGGTTTGTGTCATGTTGTTGCGGACGGTCAGCGTTTCCTGCTGCGGCCGCAGGAACAGGTCGAGACGCACGCCGTAGCGCAGTTCATCCTGTGCGTAGCCCGGCGGAAAATCGGTCGCCGTATCGCGCCACGGGCCGCGCTCGATGGCGACGACATCGAGGCCCTGCTTGGCGAGTTCGTAAGCGAGAATAGATCCGGTCCAGCCTAGTCCGACAATGACGACGTCTTTGCGGGGAAGTTTACGTGCCATCGTCTATTCTTTCACTGTCCAGTCAGAGCGGCCCATGATGCTGACAGGCGGCAGCGGATATTTCTCGTTGTGGCGCTCAACCCAGTCGCGATAATCGTAACGCGCGCCGGGAAAGCCGACCATTTTCCAGCCGGCCATGTCGCGATTGCCGCCGTAGACGGGGTCGGCGAAGAAACCTTCCTGGGTATTCTGCAGCAGCAATGCAAAGAAGCCGGCGCCGTTGATCCCCTTCGGCTTGATCGCCCCGGTTTCAAGACCGGACAGGACCTTGTCCTGATCGGCTGCTGCCAGATCGTGGAAGGATTTGCCGGCAAAACTCGACTTCACATAGTCGGCGATCGCAGCAAGGCCGGCGCGATAGCGGACGGCGGGCATGTCGGGAGATTGATATCCCTGCGATGCAGCACCCGGCATGAACGGGGGGTGCAGATAAAGTCCGGCGCCGACGCCATAGGGACCGGCCAATTGCCTGTCGATGTACACCGCGCATCCGGCATCCTTGCCGCCGGGCCCGCTCTCGTCCGGCGGGATCAGTCGATCGACAGCAGCTTCAACGGTTGCGGCTTCGTCCGGGGTGAAGAACATCCACGGTCCGGCGCGGACCTGAAGCGGCGGCGATGCGGTGCCGGGCTCCCATGGCATTCCCTGCGTGATGGTGCGGGCGCGGGCCGCGGTGCCGGCAACCAGCAGCGCGGCGGTGGAAATCAACAGCGAACGCCGCGAGAGCGGCGAAAGCCGGGAGCCATGCATCATCGTTTCGACTCCGGATTACAACGATTCTAACGTTGCTCAGGAACGATGACATTTAGCTAGTCAATTGGTCGTGTTGCCGCGCATGGCTGGACTGCATTACGGCGCGTCCGCCGGATCGAACGCGATTCCGATGCGTTTTTCCTTTCGCCACACCACGCGGCAGCGCCGGCGCACGCCGTCGGCTGGCACCACCAGGACGAACTCTTCCGGGATGCCGAGCGGGCTCGCCACATCGAGCGCGGCTCCGGTCTCGGAAACATTTCGAACCGTGCAATCGATGGCACCGCCGTCGAAACAGATCGAAGCGCCTTTGAGCGTACGGTTGCGCGGATTGCGACGGTTTTCTGAAATCATGCCATTCCATGCAGGTAGTGATCATGCCGGCTTCGATCCCACGCGCGGCATCTCGGCGACATGTCAGACGTCACAGTCTTCTACTGTTCCTACAACCATCCGGGTCGAAGTCACGAACTCACTGACGCACCGAGCGGTCGGAAATCAGATTGCGAGAAACTTGGCGAGAAGATCATCGAGCAGCTTGCGGTTCTTCTCGCGGAATCCGGCGCGGGCGCACAGAAAGATCTTCGGCGAGCCGGGGGCCGGAAGATAGTACTCATTGGCCGCTATCAGCGGGGCCGGAACCAGTCGCTTCGGCAGGATGGTGAGACCGACGCCGGCTTTGGCCGCCTCGATCCGCGCATGATAATCCGGGCTCGAAAAGGCGATGCGATACACCATCCCCTTGCGTTCCAGCGCCTGGATCATGAGATCGTGGGTGATCTGGCCGGGCCACGTCAACAGCGGCACCGGCGCCCCCGGGCTCAATGTGAAGTCTTTCGCCCTGACCCACGTCACCTCATCCTCGCGCTGCCCGATCACATCGATGCTGGAGTCGGGCGGCAAATCGGTCAGACTGAGAAACAGTCCGATATCGATGAATCCATCGCGCAGACATTTCGAGATTTCGGCGGAGTTATCGGCGTAGATGCAGATATTGGCCATGTCGGCCTTGCTCATGGTCTCCAGCATCTTCTGCGCATATACGTTGCTGAGGCCCAGCCGGATCGAATTGTCCTCAGGCGATGTGCCGCGCAATAACAGTAGCTGATCGTTGGCTTCCAGAATCTTGCGTGCCTGGGTGAGGACGAGCTTTCCCAGTTCAGTGGTCGATGACCCGTTGGCTGATTTCTCGAAGATGCTGCCGCCGACGGCGTGTTCAATGCGCTTGATCTGCGAGCTGATGGCGGGCTGGCTTAGTCCCAGCAACTTGGCCGCTTTGGTAATACTTCCCGCTTCGGAAATTCCAACCACCGAGCGCATGATCTCCGTGGGAATACTCAAATGCTGATAGCGTCGATGCATGACACTTCGTCCTTTGAGATCGACGCCTTCCCGCCCTACGTGATTGCAGGATACGAGGGCATCTTACCAAAGCCATGGGCCATCGGGAGTGATCGTGGCCAAACCGTTTCTTGGATGATCGTAAATTGTAGGAACACCGTACTCTCCTTCCTGAGTTGTATCGGTCTCATTTGACACACCCTAGGCAATTCGGTCGCTCCATCGTTATTGCGCCAACGAGCGGTACGTCCATACCCGTGCAAGACGGATTGATGCCAGGACCGGCGTGCGCGGACGGGCGCCGGCCGCACAATCTCAAATCTTTATTTTCAGCGATGGATTCGTCGTAGCGAGTCGATCACCTGATTACGCGGCGCGCGTCGATCATATCGCTGCGGGCGGATCGCGATCCTGGATAGAGGCACCCGCGAAGGCCGCGAAAAGGCGAACCAGCACGAACGAGACGCCTACGCCGACCACGCCGCCGGCGAGTTTGACCGCCGCGTCCAAAGGCTCGCCGTGACGATCGGGCGTGAGATGCTGCATCGCTTCCAGCACAACGGCAATACCCGCCACCATCGCGAGTACCGTCCAAAATCGCCTCGGATAGGCCAGGCCGAACAGCATGCCCACGGCAGCATAGGCGCCGAAGCGCTCGACGCCAACGCTGCCCAGGTGTGGCCGCAGCCCGATCGGCGACAGCGTGGCGAACACGATTACGCCGAGGATGGCCCACGCTGCGGCGATCAGGATTTTTCGTAGCATGGTAGCGTCATAGCCTATCTTGTGCAGATCGCTGCGGAATGTCGTCGCCGACGGTTAATGCCGGCCTTTGGTGGATATGCTCAACGCCCATGGATCGCGTGCCGATCAGCGATCGTTGCGCAGCTGCCAGCTTTCGAAAGTGTCAGGCTTGATCTCGAAACGATCCTGCATCCGGGCATACATGGTGCCGGCGACACGGCCGACCGGCATGTAGTTGTCGTAGTCAGTGCGCAGGGTTTCGGGATCGACGATGCCGTCGCGCACCTGGATGCCCAGCACCTCGCCGACCAGCAGGTCGCGCTCGGCGCCGAAATTCATCAGCGTCACCTTGCGGCATTCCAGCGCGGCGGGCGCGCCGGCCAGATGCGGCACGGCCACGTGCACCCCGGGCGCCATCGGCAGCTTCAGCGCGTCGGGCTCGCCGATGCCGGCGGGAAAGCCGATCGAGCAATCCACCATCGAAGCGGCCAGCGCCTCGTCCACCATGTTGATGACGAACAGGCCGTTGGCGCGGACGTTGCGCGTGGTGTCCTTGGGCGACTGATCGGCCTTGACCTGCAGGCCGACAACCACCAGCGGCGGCTTCTCGGAAAAAACGTTGAAGAACGAGAACGGCGCTGCGTTGACGATTCCGTCGCTCGAGATGGTGGTGATCAGCGCAATCGGACGGGGCACCACCAGGCCGCACAGCAGTTTGTAGCGCTCTGCCGCGCTCAGCGTCGCGAAATCAAAATCGATGGCCATGGCCGTTCCTTGCATGGTGCATTGCAGCGTCATCTAGGACGCAGCAAGGAACGCCGTCAACGCCGCTCCGGGGAACTTACC
>NZ_JAQGJD010000202.1 GCF_028290785.1 Tardiphaga sp.
GCGGGAAAGCGCGCCGACATCTGGGCGCAGATGATCACCTTTACGGAGATTTCCGCGCTCTGCGTGGCGGTGGAGATCGTGGTGACCGTCTTCAAGCAGCGCGCGCCCGGTATGTCGCTGGACCGTATCCCGCTATTCGTCTGGTCGATGGTGGTGACGGCCTTCCTGATCATCATGGCGATGCCGGCAATCATGGTCGCGAGCACGGCGCTAATTCTCGACCGCCTGGTGGGGACGCACTTCTTCAATCCGGCGCAAGGCGGCGACGTGCTCCTGTGGCAGCACCTGTTCTGGTTCTTCGGCCACCCCGAGGTCTACATCATCTTTCTGCCGGCGGTCGGCATGGTTTCGACTTTGGTGGCGACCTTCGCGCGGCGGCCGGTGTTTGGCTATCTCGGCTTGGTGGCGTCCCTGATCGCGACCGCCCTGCTGGCGTTCGGCCTCTGGGTCCATCACATGTTCGTCGTCGGCTTGCCACGGCTCGGCGAGAGTTTTTTCACCGCGTCGAGCATGGCGATTGCGGTGCCGGCGGGCATCCAGATCTTCTGCTGGCTGGCGACGTTGTGGGACGGCCGGCCGGTGTTCAAGACACCACTGCTGTTCGTCATCGGCTTCATCGTGACCTTTGTGCTCGGCGGCCTGACCGGCGTGATGGTGGCCTCGGTGCCGTTCGATACGCAGGTGCACGACACCTATTTCGTCGTGGCGCATTTCCATTACGTACTGATCGGCGGCGCGGTCTTTCCGCTGCTCGGCGCCATCTATTACTGGTTCCCGAAGATCACTGGACGGATGATGAGCGAACGACTCGGCCGCTTGGTGTTCTGGCTTATCTTCGCGGGCTTTCACCTGACCTTCTTCCCGATGCACATCCTCGGCCTGATGGGCATGCCGCGGCGCGTCTACACCTACCAGCCGGATCTCCCGTGGGCCGCGCTGAACATGCTCGTCAGCCTCAGCTCCGTCGTTCTGGCCGCGGGGTTTCTGGTGTTTTTCATCGACGTGTTCCGCAGCGCCAGGTCCGGGCCACCGGCGGGCGCCAATCCCTGGGGTGCATTCACTTTGGAATGGGCAACCAGCTCGCCGCCGCCGCCTTACAACTTTGCGCACCTCCCTGTGGTGGACAGTCGCGAGCCGCTGTGGGCGGAGCGTGACGACTTCCCCGTCACCGGCGGCCTTCGTACCGATCGCCGCGAACTCCTGGTCAACAGCGTGGTCGCCGCCGAGCCGCAGGCGCGCGAGTCGTCCGTCGGGCATTCGATTTGGCCGTTGTGGGCTGCCATCTCGACCTCGGTCATGTTGATTTGGTCAATCTTCTCGCCTTGGGCGGTGGTGTGGGGATCGATCCCGGTGGCGGTCACGCTGATCGGCTGGTTCTGGCCGAAGGGTACCCCGGAGGAAGAAGCATGAAAGCGGTCGTGACCATCGACGTCGCCGATTTGCCACTGCACGGCATGGGTTCCAAGAGTCCGTCCTGGTGGGGCACCGCTGCCTTCATGCTGATCGAGGGCACCGGCTTTGCGCTGGCTATCATGGTCTATCTCTACCTGATGAGCGTGGCACCCACCTGGCCGCTCGAGACGAAGTTGCCTGACCTTTGGCCGGGCACGCTCATGACGATCGTGTTGCTGGCCAGCGTGCTGCCCAACATCTGGGTCGCGCGCGCCGCCGAACGCGGTGATCTTCGCAAGGTGCGGATCGGTCTGATCGTGATGACCGTTGCCGGTATCGTGCCCTTGGTGATCCGGCCGTTCGAGTTTCCCGCCATGCACATCAAATGGGACGGTAACGCTTACGGATCGGTGACGTGGATGCTGCTCGGCCTGCATACGACCCACTTGGTCACCGACTTGATCGAAACCATCGTGCTGGCCGGCCTGATGTTCTCGCGACACGCGGACAACCCGAGGCGCTACGGCGACGTACAGGACAATGCGATGTATTGGCATTTCGTCGTCCTGACGTGGTTGCCCCTCTACGTGTGTCTCTACTGGGTTCCCCGGCTATGAACCGCCTGGGTCACACAATCGGTTGGTGGGGCGCGCCGTCGGTCTGGGCGTTGAACACCGAACTTGGCCAGACGCTGCCTTACGTCGACTGCGTCACGCGGCATTCCTGGAGCGGCGTGGCGACGGTGGTCACGCTCGCAGTGGCGATCGCCGCGTCGGCATGGTCGGCGCGTACTGCGCGACAACTGGCCGGAACGGAGCGCTTTGTTGCCTTGTCGGGAAGCGGAATCAGCTCGATCGTTGCATTCGCGGTTGTGCTGCAAGGCGTCGCTACGTTGGTGGTGGATCCATGTATGCGCTGAGGATCATATTGTTAGCGGCGCTGCTCGGCGGGGGGCAAGCGGGAGCGCATGGCATCGGCGATGACGCGGCCGGCGTGGAATGGACCTTCGATCCCTGGGTCGTGGTCCCGCTGGCCTTGTTCGGTCTGCTCTACGCACTCGGCACTATGAAGCTTTTGAAACGTGCGGCGCGCGGCCAGACGGCCTTGTGGGGTCGGTTCGCCTCGGGAGCGACCGGCGGATTGACGTTGGCCGCGGCCCTGATGTCGCCGTTGCACTGGCTCGGCGAACACATCTTCACCTTCCATATGATCGAGCATGAAATCGTGATGGCCGTCTCGGCGCCGTTGCTAGTGGCCGCGCGGCCTCTTGCGGCGGTGATGTGGGGTCTGCCACGCCGGGCGCGGCGCCTGATGGGGGCGGGGGTCACGGCGCGGACGATGCGTATGGCATGGGAATGGCTGACACGCGGCGCCAGTGCCAGCATCCTTCATGCGATCGCGATCTGGGGCTGGCACGTGCCGGTATTGTTCGATGCCGCAGTGACGAATGCCGCGTTGCATCGCCTCCAGCACTTCAGCTTCTTCATTACCGCGGTGTTTTTCTGGTGGTCGGTACTGTGGCGAAGCAAGCGCGGCGTAGCCGCATGGTATCTCTTTGTGACGATGATGCACACCGGCGTCCTTGGCGCACTGATGGCACTGGCCCCGCGCGTGCTTTACACCATGCAGACCCGGGCGGCGCAGTCCTGGGGGATGACCCCGCTTGAAGACCAGCAACTTGCCGGCATCGTGATGTGGATTCCGGCGGGCACCATCTACGCGGGCGCAGCCCTGACAATGGCCGCGCTGTGGATCGCACGATCGGGACAGTCACTAGCGAGTGTTCATCATGCACCTTCCTGAACGCCACCGATGGACCTGGGGTGCTGCGGCGGTCGTCCTCGCGGTCGCCGGCACTGCCGCCGGGACGGCCATCAGCAACCAGCAACAGAACGACGCGGTCGCATTGGCCATCACCGGCGGAGATGCATCGCGGGCGCCGCCGCTGCTGCGCCGCTACGGCTGCGGCGGATGTCACACGATTCCCGGCATACCCGGTGGCGACGGTCAGGTCGGCGCGCCGCTTCAGAACATGCGCAACCGCGTCTACGTCGGCGGCGTGTTGCCGAACAATGCCGACAACCTGGTCAAATGGATTGTTTCGCCCACGACCTTCAATCCCGCTT
>NZ_JAQGJD010000213.1 GCF_028290785.1 Tardiphaga sp.
ACCTTGCGGTTCTTGTCGAAATAGATCGCGACGACGCGCTGGTCGGTGACCTTCTGCGGCATGAAGGCGACGGCGCGCTCGGCGCGCTGCGAGATGTAGTAGAACACCTCGCCGCTCAGGGTAGCGACGGTGGAGGGGGTGCCCATCACGATCAGCACCTGGTCCTGGCTGGCGCCGATTGGAATCTGCTCGAGCGCGCCGATGGGCATGATGTAGCCCTTCTGGTACTGCTCGGCGCACGCGCTCAGCGTCAGACAGACGGCCGCGGCGACCAGCGCACCGCGCAGGCCGCGCCCAAGGGGACTCCTGAGGCGCTTCGGCTGCGCCTGGGCGCCCGTGTGGCTCGAAATTGTCATCGCGGAGCGGACCCCATCCTCTTGCATCGTGCGAGGCGTTGACGTACCGGGCAGAGCCTCTGAATGCAACATCCGCGTGCCCGGGAGGCGCGCCTGAGGAATCCAAGATGTTCTGGCCGTTCAATCACTTCAGGAAAGCCCCGACGCCGTTGCGCGGCACCATTGGGGCCATCTATGGCATGATCGTGGCGCAGGCGCGAGAACCCCTGTTTTATCGGGACCTTGGGGTCGCCGACACCGTCAACGGTCGTTTCGACATGTTGCTGCTGCACCTGTGGCTGGTGATGCGCGAATTGAAGCTGAAAAGCGAGGCGACGCCGGGCGCGCCATCCCAGGAGCCGCTGTCGCAGGGGCTGATCGACCGGTTCTGCAGTGACATGGACGATAATCTGCGCGAGCTGGGCACCTCCGACCTGCGGGTGCCGAAGAAAATGCAGGAATTCGGCCGCGCCTTTTACGGTCGCGCCGCCGCCTATGATATGGCTCTGGCGGCGGGCAGGGAGCCACTGGCACTGGCGCTGTCGAAGAATATCTATAATGGCACCCATATCGACGATGCCCGGCGGCTGGCGGCCTATGTCGAGGCGGCGATGGCCGACCTCGCGGCGCTCGACGCGGCGACATTGACAACAGGCGCGTGGCGATTCCCGTCGCCCGCGGCAACATTGGTAACGACATGAGCAGACCCGAACGTCCGACTGACACCTCCACCCCGTGGAGCGTGCCGCTGGCGGTGATGCAGATCCCCGAGACCGGGGTGGCGCGCGACATCGAGGCCAATGCGGAGGAGCGCGAGGCGATGGCGACGCTGGGCGGGCTGCTCGAGGTGGCTTCGGCCAAGGCCTCGCTGCTGCTGACGCCGATCAAGGGCGGCCATGTCCACGTCACCGGCCGCGTCTGGGGCCGGGTCGGACAGACCTGCGTGGTGACGCTGGACCCGATCGAGAGCGACTTCGACGAAGCCATCGACCTGATGTTCGCGCCGCCGTCGCAGATCCGCGAACTGGCCGAATCGGTCGATGAGGACATCGAGAGCGACGAGGAGACCCCGGATCCGCCAGAGCCGATCGAGAACGGTTTTATCGATATCGGCCGGCTGGCCACCGACGCGCTGTTCCTCGGCCTCAACCCGTATCCGCGCAAGCCGGATGCGGTGTTCGAGCCCCCGGTGGAGCACATCGACCCCGAGGAGCACCCGTTCGCGGCGCTGAAGGCGCTGAAGGAGGGGCCGGGCGCCGAGAGGCCCAAGGGCTGGATCAGCCGCTCGCGCGACGACCGGGACGACTGAGCAAAACAGGACTGCATCTACCGGGATGATTGGCTCAACTTCAACCGGGAGGCCGGGCCGATCGGGTTCCGATTCCCCGCGTTCCCGGGCCGTCGGGACAAAAGCGCCCGGTCAAGATGTTGTATCGGGGCAGAGAAACGCTATTGTCCCGACCCGAACAGGTTTATTACCCACCCTTCGCCGCTCGCCGTCCGTTGTGGCGAGCATAGTCCGCGGCCCGCGCACTGCGGGGCTGCCAGAGACAGGTTTTCCGGGACGTCCATGCCGAAAAAGGTTCGTATCGCGCTTGACGCCATGGGTGGCGACATCGGCGCATCGGTGGTCATTCCCGGCGCCGCCATATCCTTGACCCGGCATCCCGACAGCGAATTCCTGCTGTTCGGCGACAGCGCGCTGATCGAGAAGGAGCTGGCGAAGCACCCGGCGCTGAAAGCGGTCTCGAAAATCATCCACACCGACGTCGCCGTCAGCATGGAAGACAAACCAAGCCAGGCGTTGCGCCGCGGCCGCCGGGTGTCGTCGATGTGGCAGGCCATCGAGGCGGTGAAAAAAGGCGAGGCCGATGTCGCGGTTTCCGCCGGCAACACCGGCGCCTTGATGGCGATGGCGCGGTTCTGCCTGCGCATGCTGGACGGCATCGACCGCCCGGCGCTGGCGGCGATCTGGCCGACCCAGCGCGGCGACTCGGTGGTGCTCGATCTCGGCGCCACCATCGGCGGCGATGCTCACCACCTCAAGGCATTGGCGGTGATGGGCAGCGCCATGGCCAGCGCGCTGTTCGACCTGGAACGCCCGACCGTCGGCTTGCTCAATATCGGCGTGGAAGAGATCAAGGGCGGCGAGGAAATCCGCGAAGCCGCGGAATTGCTGCGCGCCGCCGACCTGCCGCAGTTGCAGTTCATCGGCTTCGTCGAGGGCGACGGTATCGGCAAGGGCGCCGCCGACGTCATCGTCACCGAGGGTTTCAGCGGCAACATCGCCTTAAAGGCCGCCGAAGGTACCGCGCGGCAGATCGCCGAATATCTGCGCGCCGCGATGAACCGAACCTGGCGCTCGAAGATCGGCTATCTGTTCGCCAAGAACGCTTTCAAGGCGCTTCGCGACAAGATGGATCCCAGCAAATCCAACGGCGCCGTGTTTCTCGGCCTCAAGGGCATCGTCGTGAAGAGCCATGGCGGCACCAATGCCGATGGCTTTGCCTACGCGGTCGATGTTGGCTATGACATGGTCCGCTACGATCTCCTCACCAAGATCAATCTGATGCTCAATCGCGACGGCACCGCACTTGCTGCGACGCCCGCGCAGGAGGCTGTCTCGTGACTGCGATACGTTCGGTCGTGCTCGGCTGCGGTTCCTATTTGCCGGAGCGGATCCTGACCAATGCCGAACTGGCCTCCCAAGTAGATACGTCCGACGAGTGGATCGTGCAGCGTACCGGGATCCGGCAGCGCCATATCGCCGCCGACGGCGAGTTCACCTCGCATCTGGCGATCAAGGCGGCGCAGGCGGCCATCGCGCACGCCGGTATCGACGCGCAGTCGATCGACCTGATCGTGTTGGCGACATCGACGCCGGACAATACCTTTCCCGCCACCGCGGTCTCGGTGCAGCACGCGCTCGGCATCAACCACGGTGCAGCGTTCGATCTGCAGGCGGTGTGCTCCGGCTTCGTGTTCGCGCTGGCAACCGCCGACAATTTCTTGCGCACCGGCGCCTTCAAGCGCGCGCTGGTGATCGGCGCCGAAACCTTCTCGCGGATTCTCGACTGGACCGATCGCGGCACCTGCGTACTGTTCGGTGACGGCGCCGGTGCCATCATCCTGGACGCGCAGCAGCAGCCCGGACTATCCACCGATCGCGGCATCCTGACCACGCATCTGCGCTCGGACGGCCGCCACAAGGCGAAACTCTATGTCGATGGCGGCGTGTCCTCGACTCAGACGACGGGCCATCTCCGGATGGAAGGCCGCGAAGTGTTCAAGCATGCCGTGGGCATGATCACCGACGTGATCGTCGATGCCTTCAACGCGACCGGCGCGAACGCCGAGAGTATCGACTGGTTCGTGCCGCACCAGGCCAACAAGCGCATCATCGACGCATCCGCGCACAAGCTGCATATTGCACCGCAGAAGGTGGTGCTTACGGTTGACCTGCATGGTAATACCTCTGCAGCGTCGATTCCGCTCGCGTTGTCGGTAGCGGTAGCGGATGGCCGCATCAAGAAGGGCGATCTGGTGCTGCTCGAAGCCATGGGTGGCGGCTTTACCTGGGGCTCCGCGCTCGTTCGCTGGTAGTTCGTAGATAAAAATTATCTCGCATTGTCATGAACTTCGATGCGACTGCATTGATGAGCGCTGTTGACCGGGCGGCGTTAACCTCATAATTTCCGACAAGAATTTTGTTCGCCGAGAGTTGGGGCAGGCGATGACGGGCACGGGAAAAACAGTCACACGCGTCGATCTATGTGAGGCGGTCTACCAAAAGGTAGGTCTGTCGCGCACGGAGTCGTCTGCGTTCGTTGAACTGGTATTGAAAGAAATTACCGATTGCCTGGAAAAGGGCGAGACGGTGAAACTGTCGTCGTTCGGCTCTTTCATGGTGCGCAAGAAAGGCCAGCGAATCGGGCGCAACCCGAAGACCGGCACCGAAGTACCGATTTCGCCACGCCGGGTGATGGTGTTCAAGCCGTCGGCCATTCTCAAGCAGCGCATCAACGGCGAGACCGCCGCCAGCAACGGCAAAGACGACCACGACGACTGAGTTCGCGAGCCACGAGGATCCTGCCCTTGGATAAAGCGCCGGACGCGTTCCGAACCATCAGCGAGGTCGCCGACGACCTCGATATCCCGCAGCACGTGCTGCGGTTCTGGGAAACCAGGTTCACCCAAATCAAGCCGATGAAACGATCCGGCGGCCGGCGCTATTATCGCCCGGATGACGTCGATCTGCTGCGCGGCATCCGCCGCCTGCTGTATGGCGAAGGCTATACCATCCGCGGCGTGCAGCGAATCCTGAAAGAGAACGGCATCAAAGCGGTGCAGGGGCTGGTGGACGGAGCTGCCGCCCCGGCATTCGCGGCTGAGGTAGTGGCGAAGCGGCGGGTAATCGAGGAAGACGACCTCGATGATGCGCCGGCGCCGGATGCTGGTATCGCCGAAGAAGAGGAAGATGATGAAGCGGAGTTGGCGCCAGTAGTCGCCCGTCGCGAACCCGAAATGGACGCACGGCGCGAATCGGACATGGCGGTTCGCCGCGAACCGGAAATCGCCGCGCCGCGGGTCGATCGGCCACGGCCGCAGGCGCCTCAGCCCGTCCTCGAGAGCCGGCCGATGCCTCCGGTGCCAAGCCCGGCGAATCGGCTCGACCGCGCCCGGCTCGAAGCCGTGCTGCAGGAACTGGTCGCCTGCCGGCAGGTGCTGGATACGGCGATGAAGGACGGCTGACGCCAACGGCCCCGTCTTTGATCGCATTGATAATGTTGAGATAAAATGGTCGGAGCGAGAGGATTTGAACCTCCGACCCCTAGTCTCCCAGACTAGTGCGCTAACCGGGCTGCGCCACGCTCCGACGATGTCGCATCGTGTAGCTTTGATCGGCGCCCGGCGCAAGAAGCGCGGCAAGGAATGCAGTGAGCACGTGCTGTACGTGCGCGAGCTTACCGGGAGGTGGTGCTCTCGCGCATCCGCCTAGCGGCCCAGGCGTTCGGTCAGTTCGATGATGATCCGCCGGTCATCTTCGCTCGCAATCTTTCCGAAGGCGCGGATCAGACGCAGGCCTTCGGCGGCCTGGGCAAAGCCGATCTCATCCAGACGGCCTTGCAGAAGAAGCATTCTCACATTGTCCCTGGAACTGTCGGACTCGTCACTGCTCACTATGAAAACTCCGGAAGCCAGTAACGCGCGTGACCCTTGATGCCGCCATGGATGGACTGACTAACGACATTTTGGCAGCGCTCGCAAAGGCGGGTCGGCTCGATCTGGACCTTTGCGCCCATATTCTATCGATGGCCTTATGGAAGCAATCGGGGCGGCCGACGACCGCAAGGAGAGCGACGAACAGCGGCGGTCTTAAGGCGGTGCGGCCTGCCACCGGCAGCGGCGCCGGTCGTGGTCCCCATGAAAATGGCCCGAAGCGTGAGCTCCGAGCCATTCGACGCAGGCGTACATCCGGCCTGCGCTTAGATGACCCCACACTGGGGCTTCGTGGTTAATTAAATCCTAACAGAATCATCTCCGTTCCAAGGTGGCGGCGGGCGGGGACGGCTGCCTCAGCCATGAACCACCGATTTGGCGATCATGCAGTGGATGCCCTTGCTGCCGTTGACGGTCTGGGTGACGCGGAGGTCGGCGGCGAGGCTGCACAGCATGTAAGCGTCCTCGCGCGACAGGTTGCGGGTCTCGCCGAGCAGCACGATCATGTCGCGCAGGGCCTTCACCACGCACTGGTCGAGATCCGGGTCCATGGCCATGGTCATGTAGTGGGTCGGGGTTTCCGCGCGCGGATAGGTGAAGCGCAGGTCCTTGCGCACAGTCAGTCTGAAGCGGCCCTGCAGCGCGGTTTCGATCGCGGTGACGCAGACCTCGCCGTCGCCCTGCACGCCATGGCCGTCGCCACAGGAGAACAACGCGCCGGGCACGAACACCGGCAGGAACAGCTTGGCGCCGACGGCGAGTTCCTTGTTGTCGAGATTGCCGCCCATGGCGCGCGGCACGATCGAGGTGATGCGGCCCCAGGCCGGTGGCGGCGCCACGCCCATCACGCCGAAGAACGGCGCCAGCGGCAAGTGGAGGCCCCAGGGCTTCTCGCCGGTCATGCGTTCGCGGTCGAGCGGAATGTTGATCCGGCGCGCATTGGGAAAATCGTCGGGCATCGTGCCGGACAACGGTTTGATAAAATTGTAGCCCCAGTCCTGGCGCAACTGAACGTCGAGAATCTCCACCTCGAGCACGT
>NZ_JAQGJD010000236.1 GCF_028290785.1 Tardiphaga sp.
GATCGGCGGCTTGTCCCGGCCTGGAGGGGATTCCTTCCACCCGAACCGTTCGACGCGGCCGCGTTCGGCCCTCGGCATGTCCGACGGCTTGTCGGACGGCACCAGGTGCCACGTCACATGGCCGGACTGCTGGATGTACCAGTCGCCCTCGCGCACCCACAGATCGGTGTCGAGCGCGACGTCGATCGACGAAGCTCGGCCGGCCAGGTAGGCGCCCTCCAGATCGGCGAACGCGGTGTTCGGGACGTAGACCTCGACATAGAAAGCATCGCCTTCGCCGAGCCGGGTGATCTCCCAGTCGTGCGGAAGAAACCCGATGTGGCAGGTCCATGCGTGCTCGTCTTCCTCGCCGCCGACCGCGCGGACGCCGAACGGGATCTCGCGCGTCCGGAAGTCCGAGCCGGCCACCGCCAGGCTGTCGCCGCGCTGGATGACGGCGGTGCCGTTGATCCGGCCGCCGGCGACGCCCTTGCCCTCGTTGATGTCGTAGCTGCGCGTGTAGACGAGGTCCCTGACCTCGATCGACAGCGAACGGATCATGCCGCGGACGTACGGATGCTCCTGGCCGTCGACGTGCAGCTTGTTCTCGCGCAGAACAGCGCGCGGCAGCTTCTTCCCTTCCATGGTCGTTCCCCCAGCCGGAGGTACTATACCGAGGATTGCGCTCAGGCGAAGGGGTCCGACGTCGGTTGCCTCACTGTGCATCCACGAACGCATCGTCTTTCCACGGCGCGAGGCCGCGCTTCTTCCGGTACGCCACCCGCCGGTCCAGGCGCTCTCGACCGTAGCGCGCCACGTACATCGTTGTCATCATGTGCTCGTGGTCGAGCAGCGTCTCGTCGGCAGCGAGCGCCGCCGCGGCCTGCGCTTCGCACCATTCGATCCAGGCATGCATCATCTCTCGCTTGCGCTTGACGCCGGCATCGCTGCTGTAGAATGAGCCAGTCACGTCGTCGGAAAGCGTACCCTCCATATGGTCCAGGATCAGCTTGGCCTCGCTCTTCGCGAAGCCCAGATGCCGCTCACCGTATGTCGCGAATGCGTATCTGACGCCGTGAGGCGTCCAGTTCACGCCTGGCATGATGTCCAGATAGTCGTTGAGCAAGTCCGCCGCCGCGTGCGGCCGATCGACCCGGGCCGTCCGGCCGACGGGGAATAGCCAGCCGCTGCCTCCCTCGGTCTTCACCAGAGCTTTCAGACGCGTCGCCGCCACCGCAGCGAAACCGACCACGGGGACGAGGTGAAAGCGCTTGCCACGCTTGGTGCCCGATTTCCTGAAATACGGCGGAATCAGCCAGGCGTGCTCCGAATTCGATTCTGGCATCACGGTCAAATCGTGGTCATGCGTGCCTGTCACTGTGCGCCGGCGCTGCGCCGTTCCGATGAGGAATTGGATGCCTAGGCCGATGCGCTCGGGAAAGTAGCCGAGACGGGCGATGGCGAGCGCACGGCCGATCTCGGTCGCCGGCGGGGCGTCGCCTGTGTTCTCGACCGCCACGGCTCCCTTCTTTGCGGGCTCGCCGACCTCGGACCGCGTGACTGCAGGGGGCTTCAGCTTGATCATCACGCCGTCGGCGACGCCGGTCTGATCCTGTTGAGCCGGCTCCGACATCCAGGCGAAGAAGCGCTTGACGACCCTACAGACCCCCGCAGCCATGGATTCCACGCCTCGCTTGTGGATCTTCTCGATCGCCTTTGCCATCTCGTTCCGCGTGATCGTTGCGACCATTCTACCCTCGAACACCTTCAACTCTGACGGCTGCAGCTTGCCCCGGTAATCCCGCAGCGTGTCGTCGCGATTCGTGCGCTTGACCTCGGTCAGAAACAGCGCCCGCGCATCTTCCCAGGTCCAGGACGCCTTCGGCCGCTCGGCGTCCGACTTCTCCTGGGCCTTGGGTGTCAGGCCGGTAGCCAGCCCGCGGACGAAGGATTCGGGGTTGTGGTCTTTGCGCGCCATTTCGACCACGCGCATCGCGCGCTCGCGTGCCGTCTGCAGGCAGATGCCCTCGGCGTCATCGTCGCCAGCGACGGCGGGTCCGAGGTCGTAGCGGACCTGTCGTCCGTGGAGCCGGCAGCGAACCGTCCACCGGATCGATTCCGGCTTCACGCGCAGCTGAAGACCCGTCACCTTGCTGTCGCTGATGTCCTCGCGTCCGCGAGCCTGGTGGGAGCGGATGGCCGCCTTGAGAACAGGAGCGGTGATGAGGACAGGCATGCTGGGTCACGTTCCGGGCTGGGTCACAACTGGGTCACCGTTGCGCCAAACCGTGCAGACGGCAAGCCGATGCCCCCCAATGCTAGGGTAATCACCAAAACATGCTTAAAACCTTGATCTCGAAAGGAAAGCTAAAGCGAGTTAGCTTCCCCTCGAACCGGTTTGGAGGGGCTGATCGTGCGAGCCCTTGATAACTGTAAATCAGCCGTCTTATGACTTCGAAGGTTCGAGTCCTTCTTCCCCCACCATCCTGTTTCCATTGAAGAATTAGCCCTGCGGGGCGGCGGTCATATCGGCTCGGCAAGTAGACCTCGCCGCGTCACACCAGCGCGTTTGCCGCGACCACCGCGCGATAGAATTCGGCGCTGAGTTTCGGCGAGCGCTTCTGGGTGGCAAAATCGACGTGGTACAGCCCGAAGCGCTTGTCGTAGCCGTCGGGCCATTCGAAATTGTCCATCAGGCTCCACTGGAAATAGCCGCGCACCGGAACGCCCTCGGCGGTGGCGCGCTGCAACTGCGTCAGGTAGTTGCGCAGATACATGATGCGGTCGAGATCGTGGATCTTGCCGCCGGCATCCGGCTGGTCCGCCGCCGAGGTGCCGTTCTCGCTGATATAGATGTTCTCCACGTTCCAGACCTTGGCGAGATTGCGCGGTGCCCAGTACATCGCCTCCGGTCCGATCCGCAGCCAGTCGGATTCCATGCGCGGAAACGACGACGGGAACGGCACCAGCGCGAAGCCGCTCGCGTCCTCGGTCGCGACGACGTAGTGCTGCGGCATGTAGACGTTGATGCCGACGAAATCGACCGGCGACGAGATGATCTTGAGGTCTTCGGCGGTGAACACCGGGGCGTCCTTGCCGGCATAAGCCAGGAAGCCGTCGGTGTATCGGCCTTCGAGAATGACCGTGAGATAGCCGCCATTCATCTCGCGCGTTGCGATCTCCGACGCCCGGATGTTGGCCGGCGTCTCGATGGCGGGCACGCAGGCGACGATGTTTTCCGCGGGACCGACCTGGGTGCCGGCGCGGCCGTTGGCGCGGATCGCCTGCACCGCCAGGCCATGGCCCAACGCGACGTGGTGGCGGACCTGGTTGAGCCCGGCCTGCGGCAGCTTGACCCCCGGCGCCATCTCGACCGGGCCGGCGCCATAGCCGAAATCGATGAAGGTCGCGGATTCGTTGATCGTGAAGATGTTCCTGACGCGGTCGGTGAGGTGCTGCGCGACGTAGCCGGCGTAGTCCCCGAAGGCCTTCGCCGTGTCGCGCGATTGCCATCCACCCAGGCGGTCCTGCAGCGCCTGCGGCAAGTCCCAGTGATATAGCGTGGCAAACGGCTCGATGCCGTTGGCCAGCAACTCGTCGACCAGCCGGTTATAGAAATCCAGGCCCTTCGGATTCGCCGCGCCGGTGCCTTGCGGGAAGATGCGAGGCCAGGCGATCGAGAAGCGATAGGCGTTGACGCCCAGCGCTTTCATCAACTGGATGTCTTCCTTGTAGCGGCGATAATGGTCGGCGGCGTGGTCGGCATTGCTGCCGTCGCGGATCTTGCCCGGTGTGTGTGCATAGGCATCCCAGATCGACGGACCGCGGCCGTCCTCGTTCACCGCGCCTTCGATCTGATAGGCCGAAGTCGCGGTGCCCCATGCGAAATCCCTCGGGAAATTGCGGTGCACTGGGGCGGCGACAGGATTTGCTGCAGCGGATGCCGCGGGCAGGGCGCTAACGCCAAGTGCCACGGCGCCGGTGGCGGTCGCAAACTGACGTCGGGTAAAGCGATGGGACACCGGACCTCCTGAAGGGCGAGCCTAGGGGATGCTCGACCGGTTGGATGGGTCCGTCTACCATACCGAAAAGTGAAAATCAGGGCCGGCGCGCGGCGTCCCGCGTCTCAAAACTAAATAGCTGCCCCGTAATAGTCGTCGAGACCCTTGGTGCGCGTCGCGTCGCCCCAATTCCAATCATCGGTGCGGGCGTATTTCGGCCCGCCCTTGATCTGGTCTTCGGTGATCATGGTCTGGTAGCCGCCGAGCTCGGTGTTGTATTTCAACGACGGCCACGGCAGCGGATAGTGATCGTCGCCGATCCCCAGGAAGCCGCCGAAACTGAGCACGGCGTAGGATACCCGCCCGCTGGTCTTCTCGATCATCACGCGTTCGATCGCGCCGATCCTGTTGCCGTCCGCGTCGAACACCGCGGTGCCCTGCACCTTGTCGCTGCCGATCAGGCTGACCGTTTCGTCTTCCGCCATCGTCGCTCTCCTTGAATGCCGAAACCGGACCTGCCTGAAACGGTCGGTGGCGGCAAACGTTCCTGCTGCGCCAAGGCGCCGCGCCCTTGTGGATTGTTGTTTTTGCTGGATTAATCCGCGTTCTTTGGTGTTAAACGAAAACTTCGACGATTCGTGTCCAGAGAGATCGCCATGGCCAACCCGACACCGCGTGCCGATGCGCTGCGCCAGATGCGCGAAGCCAAATTCGAAGCCGAGCAGCGGCGCCTGAAGCAGGAGACCGCCAGGCCGGTCGATCAGCCGAAGCCTGCTGCAGCGAAAGCCAAGCCCGCCGCCAAAGTGAAGGCCGAGGCGGCCGAGGAAGTGTCTGGCGTCGAGGAGGCGCCGGCAGTCGCCTCCATCGAGAACAAGGCTCCGGAGAAAAAGGCCGTCGCAAAAAAAGCTGCGGCGAAAAAACCGGTAGCGAAAAAAGCCGCACCGAAAAAAGCCAAGAAATAACGCGCAACCGATAACTGGACGCCAGCCGATGAACCCGTTGGGGGACACGATACGAACCCCGGCGCGCGTCGCCGTCGTCGGCCTCGGGCCGATCGGCCGCAAGGTGGTCGAGGCGCTGGATCGCGGCATTGCCGGAATGGTGCTGGTCGCCGTGTCCGTGCAGAACCCGGACAAGCACCAGCCATTCCTGGCCACGCTCGACAGCACGCCGCCAATTCTCCCGATCGACGGCCTTGCCGATATCGCGGACATCGTCATCGAATGCGCGCCGAGCAAGATGCTGCCGTCGATCGTGGCGCCGTTCGTCAGTTGCGGCAAGACGGCGATCGTGCTCAGCGCCGGCGGACTGCTGGACAATGAACATCTGATCGAACTGGCGCGCGCCAATGGCGGCCAGATCGTGGTGCCGACCGGGGCGCTGATCGGCCTGGACGCCATGACCGCCGCGGCGGAGGGTGAGATCCATTCGGTACGCATGGTGACCCGCAAGCCGCCGGGCGGCCTCGCCGGCGCGCCCTACATCGTCGCGAACAACATCGACATCCAGGGCATCACCGAGCCGCTGCGGGTTTTCGAGGGCAGCGCGCGCGAGGCGGCGAAAGGGTTTCCGGCGAACATCAATGTGGCCGTCGCGCTATCGCTGGCCGGCTTTGGGCCCGACCGCACCCGGGTGGAGATCTGGGCCGATCCCACGGTGACGCGCAACGTGCATCGCGTCGAAGTGGATTCGGATTCCGCGCGATTCTCGATGACCATCGAGAACATCCCCTCGGAAAATCCCAAGACCGGCCGCATCACCGCGATGTCGGTGATCGCCTATCTACGCAAGCAGCACGCCGCGTTGCGCGTCGGGACGTAAGCGGCGGCCACTTACTCTCGGCCGTAGGGTGGGCAAAGTCTCGGCCGCGCGAAGCGCAGCGAGACGTGCCCACGCGCTTTATATTGCGCTGGAAAACGCGTGGGCACGGCGCAAGTGCGCCTTTGCCCCACCCTCCGACCGAGACTTCACCGATCCCTGTCGATCCGCTGTGCGGTCTCGACGCCCTGGGTGCGCGCCAGCTTGGCGAGGTCGCAGCCCTCGCAATAGCGCGAATCCTTGTAATCGACCCAGTTGTGGGCGAACACGCGCTCGCTCGGAATGTCGTAGCGAATTTGCAGCACGCGGACCAGAATGCGCCAGGCGGCGACCTGCGCCTCGGTGACCGGGCGGCGCACATTGGGATAGTTGCCGACGAATTCCACGCCGATCGAACTGTCATTATCGACCTGCTGGAACGTCGATGAATTGTCGATGAACTTGTTGTCGTTGCGGTTGCCGTCGCGCAGGTGGATGGGCACGGCGAACTCCGCTACCGCCCAGTACACCGTGCCGTCGGTCTCGACCCAGATGGTGGTGCCACGGCGGTTCGGCCGCTGCATCTGCGCCAGCGCGCCGCGATAGGCCGAACCGGCCGAGCCTTCGCTCTGATGCACGACGATGTTGCGCCATTCGCGCGCCAGCGCCAGATCGCCCCACGGCGTCAGCCAGACGATGTTGAGGCCGGGAATGTCGGGGGTGCCGCGGGCGCGGGCGGCGATCTCAAAGCTGGACGGCGCCTGCGCCGCCAGCGGACCGGCAGCGACCATCGACAGCAGAACCAGGATGACGCGAAAGATCATGCCCCTCGATCCCAAAGCGTGGCGTCACGCTTCGGACAGCCTAGCTGACCTTTTCCGCGAGTCAAACCGCTTTGCGCCCGGCATCCTGTGACCGGGCGCAGGCAATCGGGGCCTCCTGCTAGTTGAAATAATCCGGCAGGACGAAACCGGCGTAAAACTTGTCGCCGCGGATGGCGTTCTTGAACGTGTCCGACTTGTAGGCTTCGACAATGTCCTTCGCCCAGGGCGCCTCCACATTGCCGCGCCTCACCGCCACCACGTTGCTGTAGGGCTTAGTCATCTTCTCCAGCGCAAATGCCTCGGTCAGCTTCAGCCCGCTGTAGATCGCGAAATTGCCCTGCACGGCGGCGAAATCGACGTCGTCGAGCGCGCGCGGCGCCTGGGCGTTTTCAAGCGGCACGATCTTGATGCCGCTCGGGTTCTTGATGACGTCCAGTTCGGTCACATCCACCGGGTTGCTGTCCTTGATGTCGATCCAGCCGAGGTCGCGCAGGATCTTCAGCGCCCGTTGCAGGTTGACCGGGTCGTTCGGCACCACCACGGTCGCGCCGGCCTTCACCGCGTCGGCCCTGGCGTGCTTCTTCGAGTACAGCCCCATCGGCGGGGTCGGCACGGTGATGATGCCGGCGAGGTCGGTCTTCTGGCGCTGGTTGTAGGCATCGAGGAACACCGTGTGCTGCATCACGTTGGCGTCGATGTCGTCGCGGAACACGGCGGTGTTGGCTTCCAGTCCGGTGCTGAATTCGAAGTATTTGACCGTATAGCCCTTCTTCTTCAGCTCGGGCTCGACGCCGGCCTTGAAGCCATCGATGTACGGCCCGGGCACGAAACCGATCTTGATCTCGGTCTTCGGTGCGGGCTGCGCGCTCGCATGGCCGGGTGTGAACAGCGCGAATAGGGCCGCTACGAGAACGGGGAGGGCGGTCTTCATGACATGTCTTTCAGGAGAGTGAATGTGTCGGCCGTGGCGCGTCTATTTCGGCGCCCAGATTTTGGCGGCGGCGGCATCGACTTTGACGGGGATCAGGCCTTCGGCGAAGAACGCGTTGGCGATGGTCTGCTGCTCCGACAGGCCGGCCGGTGTCACGGTGCCGATCTTGTACGAACGATGACTGTTGGCTTCCTCGACGGTGGCGGCATCGATGCCCCACAGGCCGGCGAGCAGGCTGGCGGCGTCCTTCGGATGCGCCTTGACCCATTTGCCGGTGTTGTCGAGCTGGCGGTAGATCACGCTGAGCACGTCGCTGCGGCGATCGGCGTAGGCCGCCGACGATAGATAGTAGCGCTTGTAGCTGGCCAACCCGTTGCCGCCATCGGTCAGCACGCGGGCATTGGAGGCGCGCTGCGCGCTGGTCAGGAACGGATCCCATGCCACCCAGGCATCGACATTGCCGCCGACAAAGGCAATGCGGCCATCGGCGGGCGGCAGATAGGCCGGCGAAATGTCCTTGAAGGTGAGCCCGGCCTTGCCGAGCGCGGCGAGCAGCAGGAAGTGGCTGCCGGCGCCCTTGGTCACGGCGATCTTCTTGCCCTTGAGATCGGCTACGCTCTTGATCGGCGATTCAGCCGGCACGAGAATGGCCTGCGCCGAAGGCGACGCCGACTCTTCGGCGATATAGGCCAGCTTCGCGCCAGCGGCCTGCGCGAACAGCGGCACGGTGTCGGCGACGTCGGCGCCGAAATCCACATTGCCGGTGTTGATGGCTTCGAGCAGCGGGAGGCCGCTGGAGAATTCATGCCAGCTGATCTTCACGCCGAGCGGCGCGAGCGCCTTTTCCAGCTCGCCATTGGTCTTGAGGATCGCCGTCAGCGTCGAGGATTTCTGGTAGCCGATGCGGAGTGTTTCGCCCGGCGCAGCGGTTTGCGCGCAGGCAAAATGAATCGACAGGATCGAGGCCATCGCGGCGAGTTGCAGGGCGGCGAGACGCTTGAACAACATGGGAAAATCCGCTGATGATGAAGTGTAGGTCGTTGCCAGGCAAGCGGCTGGTAGAAATGCCGTAAGCCTTAGGCTAGTCGTCGATGGCCTGCAGTCAATGGAACGGCCGACCGTTGTTGCCGGTGCGGCGATGCAGGCGTGCTGCAGGAGTGCGGTCTTGCAGCGAAAAAATTCTCTGGCGCTGCCGGGGAAGCCGGAATGTATCGGCAGCGGCGATACCCGGAAGAGATGAAGTTGCTCGTACGAGCAATTAACAAACCAAAAAAGTTGCCGCCTTGGCATCGCCTTTGAAAGCACAATCTCGACCATCGGGCGTAACCTTCGGTGGTCGCAGCATTGGTGCTGCGTCCGCATTACCTACGGAGCAGGCATGTCTCAATCCAGACGAACCATCCTCGCAGGGTTGTCGGCAGCCTTGCTGCTGTCGGCCGGCATCGCGAATTCTCCCGTTCAGGCCCAGGAACTGAAGGAAGTCCGCATCGGATTCCAGAAGGCCGGTATCTTTCCCGTCGTCAAACAGCGCGGCACCATCGAGAACGCGCTGAAGTCCCGCGGCATCCAGGTGAAGTGGGTCGAATTCCAGTTCGGTCCGCCGATCCTGGAAGCCATCAACACCGGCAATGTCGACTTCGGCTACACCGGCGACGCGCCGCCGATCTTCGCGCAGGCTGCCCGCGCCAACCTGCTGTATGTCGCTGCGGTCCCGTCGGCAGGCTACAATCAGGCGATCGTCGTTCCGGAGAATTCACCGATCAAGACGCTGGCGGACCTCAAGGGCAAGAAGGTCGGTTTCGCCAAGGGCTCGAGCGCGCACAACACCACCGTCGCTGCGCTGGACAAAGCGGGGCTTGCCTACACCGACATCACCCCGGTGACGCTTGGTCCGGCCGATGCGGTCGCGGCGTTCGCCGGCGGCAATATCGATGCCTGGGCGATCTGGGATCCCTATCTGGCACTTGCCGAGAACGGCAAGGTGCGCGTGGTGGCGTTCTCACACGACGTACAGGAATCCAACTCGTTCTTCCTCGCCAATCGCGACTTCACCGGCAAGCATGCCGACATCGTGGCGCTGTTGAACCAGACCTTTGCGGAAGAGGGCAAATGGGCCGCCGACCATCGTGCGGAGGTTGCCTTGAGCCTGCGCGAGGCCACCGGCGTTGACAAGGAAGCGACGACCCGCGCCGTGAACCGCTCGCAATATGCGGTGACGCCAATTACCGACAAGATCGTCGCGACCCAGCAGGAGACGGCCGATCGCTTCTTCAAACTCGGGCTGATCCCCAAGGCGGTCGATGTGAAGGAGATCGTCTGGAAGTGGACGCCGGGCTCCTGAGCCCAAACCGGCCGGAGGCGATTAACCCTGCGCGAGGGCGTCTTCCGGGTTTGTTTTGCTCCCACGGGCCATTGAAAGCGCTTGATTAGCGCTTTTTGTGCGCTGCGGTTGAAATCATCGGCGAAATCAGTAGGTTGCCCCAAGCGGGGCCGGCCGGCCGAAGGCCAGCCCCGATCTTCCCATTCGCGCAGAAATATCATCCTATGAACGCTCTCGTGCAGCAGCCGACCGGAGCGCCCGTGCCATCGATCGATCCGCAGGGCCGGGCCATCATTTCCTTCGCCGGCGTCAGCAAGATTTTCCCCGCGCGCAACGATTCCGCCGAAGTCGCCGCGGTCGATAACATCGACCTCGAGGTGCCCGAAGGCGCCATAGTGGGCGTGATCGGCAAGAGCGGCGCCGGCAAGTCGACGCTGATCCGGCTGATCAACGGGCTCGAGCAGCCGACCTCCGGCCATGTCCATGTGGACGGCCTCGATATCGGCGCCATGGACGAGCGCAGCCTGCGCCACGCGCGGCGCTCGATCGGGATGATCTTTCAGCATTTCAACCTGCTGTCGTCGCGCACCGCGTTCGACAACATCGCGCTGCCGCTAGAAATCGCCGGCGTGGGGCGCCGCGACATTCCCGGCATCGTCGGGCCGCTGCTCGACATGGTCGGCCTTGCCGACAAGCGCGACCGCTATCCGGCCGAACTGTCCGGCGGCCAGAAGCAGCGCGTCGGCATTGCCCGCGCGCTGGCCACCAAGCCGAAGGTGTTACTGTCCGACGAAGCCACTTCGGCGCTCGATCCGGAAACCACCAGCCAGATACTGTCGCTGCTGAAGCAGATCAACGCCGAGCTCAACCTCACGATCCTGTTCATCACCCACGAGATGTCGGTGGTGAAGAAGCTCGCCGACCGCGTCGCGGTGATGGAAGGTGGCCGCATCGTCGAGCAGGGCACCACCTACGAGATTTTTGCCAACCCGCATCACGAAACGACCAAGCGCTTCGTCGGCGAGGTCACCGGCGGCAACGTCCCGGAATGGCTGCAGGCCAAGCTGCAGCCCGCTTACGCGCCCGGCATGCAGGCCGTGATCCGCATCGCCTTCACCGGCGCGGATGCCGACGAGCCGGTGCTGTCGCGGCTGACGCGCGCCTACAACGTCGATTTCAACATCATGCATGGCCAGATCGAATATGTCGCCGGCCAGCCGTTCGGTACGCTGATCACCTCGGTCGCGGCCGACACGCAGCTGCTGGAAAGGCTGATCGCCGAGCTGACCAGCACCCGCAACCATGTGGAGCACCTTGGCTATGTCGCCTGAACTGTTATCGCTGATCGCCTGGTCGACGCTGGATACGCTGACGATGGTCGCGCTGGCCGGCTCGTTCGGCACGCTGCTCGGCCTGCCGCTCGGCGTGTTTCTCGCCACCAGCCGCGCCAACGAGCTGTTTCCGGCGCCGAACGTGAACCGCGTCCTCGGGCTCGTGGTCAACGCCACGCGTTCGACGCCGTTCATCATCCTCGTGGTCGCCATCGTGCCGCTGACGCGGTTGATCGCCGGCACCTCGATCGGCACCCGCGCCGCGGTGGTGCCGCTGACCATCGCCGCGATCCCGTTCATTGCCCGGGTCATCGAAGGCGCGATCCGCGAAGTCGATCAGGGCCTGGTGGAGGCCGCGCGCGCGTTTGGCGCGAGCCCCTTGCAGATTGTGCAGAAGGTGCTGCTGCCGGAAGCCCTGCCGGCGGTGACGCTGGCGCTGACGCTCGCGATTGTCAGCCTGATCGGCTATTCGGCCATGGTCGGCGCGGTCGGCGGCGGTGGGCTGGGCGATCTCGGCATCCGCTACGGTTACCAGCGCTTCATGCCGGAGGTGATGGCCACCGTGGTGGTGGTGCTGATCGTGCTGGTGCAGGGCGTGCAGACCATCGGCGATCGCCTGTCGCGCCGGCTTGACAAGCGCAACCGTAATTCGTGAGCGGTCGTCGCTCGCGCATCTAACGAATATTCACTCACTGCAGGATAAGATCATGTCGCTACGCCATCTCGCTCTCTCCGCCGTCGCCGCGCTCGCGCTGACCGCCACCGCCCATGCCGAGACCATCAAGGTCGGCGTCACCGCGGGCCCGCATGCGCAAGTCATGGAGGCCGTGAAGGCGCTGGCGGCAAAGAAGGGCCTCGACATCCAGATCGTCGAATTCTCCGACTACGTGGTGCCGAATGCGGCGCTGGAGGCGGGCGACCTGCAGGCCAACTCGTTCCAGCACCAGCCCTATCTCGACAACCAGATCGCCGACCGCAAATACAAGATCGAGTCGGTGGGCACCACCGTCAACTTCCCGATGGGGATCTATTCGAAGAAGGTGAAGAGCTGGGACGAAGTGAAGTCCGGCTCGACGCTGGCGATCCCCAATGACCCGACCAACGGTGGCCGTGTGCTGCTGCTGCTGCGCGACAAGGGCGTCATCAAGCTGAAGGACGGCGTCGGCTTCAAGCCGACCCTGCTGGACATCACCGACAATCCGAAGAAGCTGAAGGTGATCGAGATCGACGCGGCCCAGACCCCGCGCACCCTCGACGACGTCGAGGTCGCCGGCGTCAACACCAATTACGCCACCCAGTCCGGCCTCGATCCGGTCAAGGACGCGCTGCTGCGCGAGGACCCCAAGGGCCCCTACGCCAATGTCATCGCGGTGCGCAGCGCCGACAAGGACAAGCCGTGGGTGAAGACCCTGGTGGAGAGCTACCAGTCGCCCGAAATCAAGGAATTCATCGCCACCAAGTTCAAGGGCGCGGTGCTGGCGACCTGGTAGGGATTCGCCGACTCCGCCCTTTGGTGTCCCGGACGCGGTGCAGCCTGTAACTCTGCGCCGTAGATCCGGGATACCGGTTTCCTTTTCGCAAACAGCCCGGACTTCGGCTCGGCAGCGCGCCACTCGGCAGCGCCGTGCTGCAGCCGAAGCACGTGACTGCCACGCGCCAGCGATAATCCTCTATCTATCTGAAGTTAATCAGGAGTTTTAGCTTTCTGGCGTATCCGATGCAGGTCGGTACGTCGGCCTCCGGATCGGTTCTGTCGCCGCCCACCGGACGGGGGACACCGCGCCGGACGAGGTTGAGCCCCATCTCGTGACGTGATACCTGATCGCCAACGCGGGCGTAGCTCAATGGTAGAGCAGCAGCCTTCCAAGCTGAATACGAGGGTTCGATTCCCTCCGCCCGCTCCAACGATTTCAATGGCTTGCAGACAGCCAGCGCGCCAGAGAAATTTCCGTCTAGCACTGGTGAACACGATCGGCCGAGTAGAATAGTCCGCCGATCTACCGCTCCGGGTCCACAGAAGCGCCTTCCACTTCGCCGCTCCGGCTGTCGGCCCACGACGGCACACATGGCTTCCATCGTTCCGCATCTGACGACGGCCTGCTCGGTTCGGCATGTCCGGATTTCGCTGCCGCTGGTGGAATGCCTTGTCGATGGCCAGAAATACTTTCGCAGGCGTTTATCCATTGTGATGGGCAATCCGGCGGAACTCGGGGCTGCTGCTGCTTTTCTCGCGTCGTCGGACAGCAGCTTCATGACCGCCAGCGAAGTCGCGGTCGACGGCGGCCTGGCGCAACTCTGGTGCGCTAGGGCATCATCCTCCCGAGATTTGTGCCGCGTGCATGCTGGTCGCGTTGAGATGCGGCCCCGGACCCGATCTCAGCCGTTCGACCAACCATCGAGCGCCGGGGCCTAACCGATCGGCGGCGAGATAGGCACATCCCATGACAAGACGAGCGACACGAGGGTCGAAGTCTGCTGGTCGGATGACCTTCAACCGTCCCCGCTCGATGTCATCTTCAACCATATGGAAGGGCATGTTGCCCCAGCCGAGGCCGGCCAGCAGCATCGACTGCTTGGCACTAAGGTCTGCCAAGCGCCAGGTTCGCGCGGAAAGGACGCCATAGTCCCGCCCCACCGTCAGGGCGGAGCGATCGGTCAGCACGAGTTGGACGTGCTGCTGCAGGACATGTGTCTCGATGGTTCCTTCGATCGCCGCGAGTGGGTGATCGGGAGACACGACGGGAACGAGGTCGATGGTCAGAAGCGGAAAGTTCTTGAAGGCGGCCATGTCGCTGAAGATGAGTGGGAGGAGTCCGATCACGCAAGTTCCGTCGAGCACCAGTTCCGCTGCTGCGCCGAGTGGCTGTACGTAGACGCGCGGTTGGATGGTTGGAAACGTCATCGTAAAGGCCCGGAGCGCTTCGACGATCGGGGGCACCGGGAACATCGAGTCCATGACGATCGTCAGCTCGGCCTCCAGCCCGCTCGCCAGACTTCGCGCGGACTGCTGAAAAGCATCTGACTCGTCGGCAATGCGTCGCGCACGCCAAAGGAGCGTGCGGCCCGCCTCGGTAAGCGTCGGACGGTAGGCGATGCGATCGAACAGCGGCAATCCGATTTGCGCTTCGAGCTTCTGTATCGCGTAGGTCACGGCCGATCGCGCACGGTTCAGCCTGGTCGCCGCTTTCGTGAAGCTTCCTTCGTCAACGACGGCAAGGAACACTTGGATTTGATCGAGCGTCAGCGGACCCATGTTCGAATATATAGGCCGAGTTGATCGAAACTTCGACAGTTTTTTTCATCGCCTCGATGCGCGATCTAACGGGCGACCGTAAACCTTCGCTGCATTGGAGCGCCGCAATGACCACACTTCTCGCCATCAACTCCAGCCCTCGATACGAGCTCTCGACTTCCCGCAAGCTCACGTCGCTCTTCGTCGAAAAATGGCGAGCAGCACACCTAGGCGGCGAGGTTGTCGAACGCGACCTGGTCAAGACCACCCTGCCGTTTGTCGATCTGCCATGGATTGGCGGCGCGTTCACGCCCCCGGAGCAACATTCGCCAGAGAGCGCTGCCGCGATCAAGATTTCCAATGATCTGGTCGCCGAACTGCAGGCAGCCGATCGCATCATCATCGGCACTTCGATGTACAATTTCACCATCCCGGCGGTGCTGAAGGCCTATATTGACCATATCGTCCGGGTCGGCGTCACCGTAGTCGACAACGTCGGACAACTGACAGGCAAGAAGACCACCATCATCCTGGCCAGCGGTGGCGACTTTAGACCCGGCTCGCCCTTTGAAGCCTATAACCAGGCGAGCGGTTATCTCCGTCAGGTGTTGGGCTTCATCGGGTTGACGGATCTGGACATCGTCATGGCCGACCGTGCGCGCGCCGGCGACGCGGGAGAGACCGCCATCGAGCAGTTCGGCGAAGCGGTCAGCCTGGCTGCCGCGGCTTAGAGCTCGATCTCCAAAGGAGATTCTCATGAAAATCGGGTTCATCGGCGCTGGTCGCATGGCTACGACCATCGGTCGTCACTTGATCGGTGCGGGCCACGACGTCGTCCTGTCCAGTTCGCGGGGGCCGGAGGCGTTGGCGGGGCTCGTCGCCGATCTGGGTTCGGCCGCCAGCGCAGGATCCAAGCAGGAAGCTGCGGAATGCGATGTGGTGATCCTCGCCACGAATTGGGCGGATGCGCCGGAGGCGCTCAAGGGAATCGACTGGGGCGGCCGCATACTCATCGACGGGACGAACGCCCACATCGGCGAGAAACCGGACATCAGCGCTGCCGGCGTAGCGAGATCGGTTGCTGCGTTGGAGGGCCGCACGTCGAGCGAGATCGTTGCCGCAATGGCGCCCGGTGCCAGGCTGGTGAAGTCGATCAGCAATATGCCGATGGCTTGGATACAGGATTTCTCGCCACAGAAGCCGAAGACCTTACTGTTCGTGTCGGGAGACGATCGCGATGCCAAGGCGGTCGTGGTCGAACTTATTAATTCGACGGGCTTGGTCGCGCTCGACCTCGGCGCTCTCGCGGATGGCGGTGCGATGCAGCAGCTCGGCGGCCCTCTATCCGCTGTGGAATTGCACCTCGTCCGCCGGATCATTCGCTAAGCTAGATTTGAACCGCTGGAAGGAGTGAGCTTTCCAGTGTCTGAACAAGATGTACCGTCAGTCACTTATGGCTCCGCTTTGGCCAAAGGAATCCGCGTACAATTGTTCAATCTTGGCGACTTCATCCTCAGTGAGTTCGGCGAATTCGTCATCTCGCGCCCGCTTTGAAAGCCTTCCTTGATTCTGTCGCAGAAAGCCAAACAGGTTATTGAGCGTTCGCTCCGGCATATCGATGATGTTCTCAAGCCCGGACCGGAAAGCGTCGAAGTTGCGAAGGAAGTTCGTCTCGTTCGGCAAGTCCCGCTCAATCGTCTGCCTCACGCATTCGTACAGGAATTCCGCATGCGAAGTTGCGTCGAAGAACCGGTAAAAATCCCCCGTATCATTCAGGACCTTCACGTTGTTCTTTGGCGTTGCTTCCCACTGAACGCACGGAAGTAGCCGGCTGGAATAGCTTTCCAGCAGGGCTTTATACTCGGTGATTCTGTCAAGAATCGCAGACGACACCGGGAAATGCACCCCTGTAGGATTGAACCCGCGCCGCGCAAGGACGTGATGCATAAGGTATCGATGGATGCGTCCGTTGCCATCCTCGAATGGATGGATATAGACAAATCCGAACGCGAGCACCGCCGCCGCGATGACGGGATCGAGTTCGTTCTCCGCGACATGATCGAACGCGATCATTCCCGCTATAAGAGAGGCGATATCTTCATGCCTCGCGCTGAAATGGTCCGGGATAGGCCGCTGCGTGTCCCGGTCATGCTCTCCGACGAAGCCGTCTTCCTGACGGAAGCCAAGCTTCACAAACCGCTCGTCACCGATCACGATGCCCTGCAGGCGTAAGAACTCCTGCTCGTCGAGCGGCGCGCGTCCCGCCTCGCCGATGACGCGTCCCCATCTCTGAATGCGATCCTGGGGTGGTCTTTCCCCTTCGATAACGTAACTCGACTTTGAATCTTTCAGCAGCAGAAAGGCAGCGGTGCGCGCGAGCAAATCCTTTGGGACTTCGCTAACGATAGCGCGCGCGCGCTCCTTCCAGTCCTGCGCGATAAATTCATTTAGCGCGGTTGTCTTGAAGACGAGGGGGCAAAATTCCGGGGTGCCGGGAAGATTGTCGCGAACGCGATGCCTGGCGGAATTCTTGCCAATCCCTCCAAACTGGAGGTCGGTATCGATGGCATCCACATATGAGACCTTGTCTGTAAGCGACAGCTTCAGCTCGCGGCCAAGCAACCACTCGTACAGAAACCAAATGCGGCGTGTGTAAATGCCGGTCGGCTTCTGCCGGACAAGCTCCACGATAGCTCCCTCTTCGACGGCGAGGAAAAGTCGCTTCAGGATGGCAAGATCGAGTCCTTCGTTCTTGAGGGCAAATGTCAGGTGCCCCTCAAGCGAGGCCTCGGGAGCATGGCGGGGCGTGTAGATGCGCCAACCTTTCTGCTGGATAATGCGATGCTTGGTTCCTATAGCCGAAAGGGTCCGGGGTACAGGCACGGACAGTTTGTACGCGTCGATGAGAGCAGCGTAGCCAGCCGGAACGGCGGCCTCTGGGAGCCGCCGGTCCTGAAAAACGCTCACCGATCCTGAAAACTGCACGCTCAATTGAATTCCTATGAAAAATCTTCTCTGCCCCTGAATTTACTTCACTCCTGAGGGCCGCACCCGAAGTTCCATAATATCACGTGAAAATCGATCTCTCAATGAGAAAAACCTGAAAAGTCTTCACCGTTGGTCCTTCCGACAATCGCCGTGGTCACTCCTGCAAGCACCGAAGGCCTGTCCACCTTGCTGGTGGGGACGCGCGACGTGCGGTGCGGACATGCATCGCCAAATCATTTGATCGCGTGGCCTTGCCCGCTCCTTAAAACGCTTATCTTGCCGGCGCAAAAGCTGCTGTCGGAGAGGCGGGCGGTCTGTTGGCAGTTCTGCTGCGCCTCACATTCGTCCAACGACTTTCTCGGCGCATTTGAGGAAGTTTCGAATGAGCGGACTGAGCGAATCCCGCCGCCAGCAAAGCGCGATTTCGATATTGTCCGTCGCATCCGAGAAAGGCCTGAACACTACACCGCGCGGAGATCCGAGTTCGGCGCAAGCTGGAAGGATCGCCAGACCTTCGCCCGCCAGCACGAGACTTATTGCCGAATGTGCGGTTTCCACCCAGCCGGCGATGGGCATGCTGACCTGGTGCCGCCGGAGCAGCGCCGCCGTCGCGGAAGAGGCCGGTTCTTCGCCCGGCCTGGGCAGGGCAACGAGCGGGCGCCCCTGCAACTTGCTGACGGGCACGGCGGCCAAGCGGGCAAGCGGCGAACGGACCGGCATGGCGAGCATCAAGGGCTGCGTTCCGATCCGGGCCACTTGAATTTCCGGATGGTGGATTGCAGGCATGCACAAGGCCGCCGTTACGGTGCGATCGAGCAGTCGAGCCTCGCGCGTCGATCCGCTCAACTCCACAAATTCAAGCTCCACTCCCGGCAGAGAACGACGCAGCTCCGGAACGAGTTTTGGTAAAACGGCGTGCGCCAGGACGAACATGTAGCCGACGGAAAGCCGTCCCCGGTGCCCTGCCGCGACGGCGCGCGCCGCTTCGGCGCCTTCTGCGGCGATAGCGAGCGCCTCGCTCGCCCGCGATAACAGCGCCCGCCCGGCCTCTGTCAATTCCATTCCTCGGGTACCGCGAAGGAATAGCGGCGTGCCGATTTCGGACTCGAGTTTCCGTATCTGGACGGACAAGGGCGGTTGCGCCATGCGCAGCCGTTCTGCGGCTCGGCCCACGCTCCGCTCTTCAGCCACGGCAACGAAGTAGCGAAGCCGGCGAAGATCCATAGCCATACTGAAACCATATGAGTTGGTGTAAAATTCGTATTGGACGGCGAGTTAACAAGAGTGTCACACTTTCTGTCAATCCGATCGAGCCCGCAGCCGCAGGCTCCCTTTGGTGGTCGCGAGCGACAGTGTTCGGCCAAATCAGCAGGCGTGCCCGCTGGCTGCATTGTTGGTGCGGGGCATGACGTCCGGGTGCGGGCGACGCTGCATTGCACGAGGTTACCGCGAACCGGACCGATTCCGGTTTCGGCGGAAAGTCTTTGGGAAGTGATTTGAAGATGAGCGACGAACTTTGCTTCCTCTCTGCCGTCGAGCTGCGACGGCGCATCAGTCGCAAGGAAGTTTCGCCGTCCGAAGTCACACGTGCGGTACTCGCGCGAGCGCAGCGACTGCAACCTGAACTGAATTGCTTTATTACCGTCTGTGCAGACGAGGCGTTGGCTCAAGCAACGGATTCGGAGCACAGGATCATGGCTGGCGAGCCGCTTCGGCTTCTTGAGGGCATCCCGTTTACCGTCAAGGACATCGTCAACACCAAGGACGTCCGGACGACCTTCGGCGCCATTCCGTACAAGGACAATGTCCCCGATCACGACGCCGTGGCCGTAGCGCGGTTGCGCGCGGCGGGAGCGATCCTCATCGGTAAGACCACGACGCCGGAATTCGGCACCAAATGCCTGACCGATTCCCCTTTGTTCGGCCGCACCCGTAACGCCTGGAGCCGCGAGCACAGCAGCGGCGGCTCGAGCGGCGGCGCGGCGGTGGCGGTCGCGAGCGGCATTGCACCGCTCGCGGTGGCGACCGATGGCGGTGGTTCGACCCGCATCCCGGCCGCCTGCAACGGTGTTGTCGGGCTGAAGCAGAGCAACGGCGTGATCCCCCACAGTCAGGTGGCCGACGCCTTCGGCAATCAGACCTATGTCACCCCGACCACGCGCACGGTCGCCGATACGGCGCTGATGATGCAGGTCATGGCGGGCGAGGACGCGTCCGATCCCTGGTCGATCGGAGTTCCCGCGCGGGATTTCGTTGCCGAGGCGTCACCGGTTGGCGACCTCAGCGGGAAGCGAATTCTGTTCTGCCTCGCGCCGCCGGGCCGCAAGGTTTCCGCCGACGTTGCGGCGGCGTTCAGTGCAAGCCTGACAACGCTCGAAGCGCTGGGCGCTGAACTAGAGGAGATGCCCGGCGATGACTTCGACGTCGAGCCGATCTGGCGCGCGATCAATCACACCGCCTGGCGCACCCGATTTGAAAAACTCGCGGCCGAGCACCGCGACGAGTTGAGCGACACCTTCCTCAAGCAACTGGCGCTGGCGCAGCGCATCAGCGGTGTCGATTACCAGCACGCGATGTTCGACCGCACGATGCTGTTCCGGCGGGTGCAAGCATTGCTAGAGCGCGCCGATTTTCTTGTCATGCCGACGATCTTGCGAACCGCGCTCCCGATCAAGCAGGATCTGTTCGGCACCATCGAAATCGACGGGGAGGTGTTCGACCACGTCCGCCCGAACTGGTTTCCCTGGACAATGCCCTTCAATATGACCGGACATCCGGCGGTGAGCATGCCTTGCGGCTTCGGTACCGACGGGCTGCCGATCGGCCTGCAACTGGTCGGACAATTTCGCGGCGATGCCGAACTGCTGCGTGCTTGCGCGGTGTTCGAACGTGCACAGAATTCTCTCGACCGCTGGCCGGATACCGTTCTTCCGTCGTCCATAATGTGACGGTTGGCCTTGGCGCTAACTGGCCCCGATTGGGGCTCCATTGAATGCTGTTCCGAAAGGTCGGATGATCCGCGATGCGATGCCTCCCGCCCAGTGCATTTGGCACGAAAGGAAATGACGCGTGACCGTCTTTATACTCCGGCGCTTTGTCACATTGATTGCGACGCTGGCGGGCGCCTCGCTGATCATCTTTCTCGTGCTCGATGCCTTGCCGGGCAATGCCGCCGAGATGCTGATGGGAGCAGACTCTTCCCCTGAAGCGCTCCACGCGATGACCATCAAGCTCGGGCTCGACCAGCCGCTGATCGTTCGCTATCTGCGCTGGATCGGCGGGCTTCTGATCGGCGATATGGGCACTAGTTATTCCTACGGTACCCCGGTGGCCGAACTGATCGCGGAGCGGCTCGTCCTGACCATACCGCTGGCCGTCATGGCAATGCTTCTGACGGTGGTGCTGGCACTTTCCGCCGGTGTCTATACCGCCGCCAATCACAACAAGATGGGCGACGTCGGTGTGATGGCGTTGACCCAGTTTGGCATCGCGATTCCGAATTTCTGGTTCGCCATCCTGCTGATCCTGCTGTTCTCGGTGAAACTGCAGTGGCTATCTGCCGGGGGCTTCGCGGGATGGGATGAGGGCATCGTTTCCGGAGTCCGTTCGCTGCTGCTTCCGGCGATTTCGCTCGCGGCCGTTCAGGCCGCGATCCTGGCGCGCGTCACACGCTCGGCGGTGCTCGAAGTCTTGCGCGATGATTTCGTTCGCACGGCGCGGGCCAAGGGTCTCACGCGGCGGCAGGTGCTGTGGGGCCACGTGCTGCGCAATGCGATGATCCCGGTGATGACGGTGATGGGAATGCAATTCGCCAACTTGCTGGCGGGGACCATCGTGATCGAGAACGTATTCTATCTGCCCGGTCTCGGGCGCCTGATTTTCCAATCGATCGCGAACCGTGACCTCATCGTTGTCCGCAATTGCGTGATGTTGCTGGCGGCGATGGTGGTGATCGTGAATTTCGTAGTCGATGTGCTCTATGCGGCGATCGATCCCCGAATCAAGGCCAGCGAATTATGAATGGTGTTCAACCCACAGCAGCGATGCCGTTCGACGCGCCGCCGCCGGAGGCCGCCGTCCCGTCGAAGCCCGGCCGATCCGGTAGGGGCGTTTTGCAGCGCGCGCTTCGCCACCGCAGCTTCATGATCGGCGGCGTGCTCACGCTGCTCGTGATCTCGGCCGCGCTGCTATCGACGATCTGGACGCCATGGCCCGCGTACGAGATCGACCTGGCACACAAGCTCAATCCGCCCTCCGCGATGCACTGGCTCGGCACCGACGTGCTGGGCCGCGATATCGTTTCGCTGCTGCTCGTCGGCGCCAGGACTTCGATTTTGGTCGGCGTCATTGCGGTAGGGATCGGTCTGCTGGCCGGCGCCTCGCTCGGCCTGATTGCGGCCGCCCGCAAGGGATGGATCGAGGAACTGATCATGCGGCTCGGCGACTTCACTTTTGCATTTCCGGCGCTGCTCTCCGCTATCATGCTGGCCGCTGTTGCGGGGGCTGGCATGGTCACGTCGATTGCGGCAATCGGCATCTTCCAGATCCCGATTTTTCTGCGCATTACCCGTGGCTCCGCCAACGCGATCTGGGCACGCGAGTTCGTGCTGGCGGCGCGCGTGGCCGGCAAGGGCAAATTCCGCATCACGATCGAACACGTGCTGCCCAATATTCTCTCGATCCTGATCGTGCAGGCGACGATCCAGTTCGCGCTGGCGATTTTGGCGGAGGCGGCGCTCTCCTATCTCGGTCTCGGCACCCAGCCGCCGCAGCCATCCTGGGGGCGGATGCTCAATGACGCGCAGAGCCTCCTGTTTCAGTCGCCATTGCTCGCCGTCTATCCGGGTCTCGCGATCGCGACCGCGGTGTTGGGATTAAATCTGCTGGGCGACGGGTTGCGCGACCTGTTCGATCCCCGCCTTTCGCGGGAGCGGTGATGATCGACCGAAAGCCACTAATCGAAGTAGATAATTTGCGAGTCCGGCTCAATACCAGCCGTGGCCCGGCCGACGCGGTACGCGGCATCAGCTTTTCGCTCGCCCGCGGCGAGACCCTCGGGCTGATCGGCGAGTCCGGTTGCGGCAAGTCGGTTACCGCGATGGCGCTGATGGGTCTGTTGCCGGACAGCGCCGTGGTCAGCGGCAGCGTGCGTCTGGAGGGGCAGGAACTGGTCGGCATGGCCGAGTCCGACTATTGCAAGCTGCGCGGTAACCGCGTGAGCATGATCTTTCAGGAGCCGATGACGGCGCTCAATCCCATGCACACGGTCGGCCGCCAGGTTGCCGAACCGCTCCGTCGGCACAGGGCTTTTTCGGCCGCGCAGGCGCGCCGCGAAGCGATTGCCTTGCTCGATCGCGTCGGCCTTCCCGATGCTGCAAAACGCGTCGATGCCTACCCGCACCAGTTTTCCGGCGGCCAACGCCAGCGCATTACCATCGCCATGGCGCTCGCCTGTGAGCCGGATCTGCTTATCGCGGACGAGCCGACAACCGCGCTCGACGTCACCATTCAGGGGCAGATTCTCGACCTGATTGCCGATCTCGTAGCCGAGCGCGGCATGTCCATGATCCTGATTTCCCACGATCTTGGCGTCATCGCCGAGAATGTGCAGCGCATGATGGTGATGTATGGCGGCACGGTGGTCGAGAATGGTGCGACCGAAGCGTTGTTCGCGGGTCTCGGCCATCCCTACAGCCAGGGTCTGTTTCGCGCGCGGCCGCGGCTTGGCGCGCCCAAGGGTACCCGCCTGCAAACCATCGCCGGTACCGTGCCGGAACTCGCAGACCTGCCTTCCGGTTGTGCGTTCGCCGATCGGTGCGATATCGCCGACGAACGTTGCCGGGCGACCTTTCCAGTCCCCGTCACCGTAAATGCCGACCACACCGTGCGCTGCTGGCGTACCGACGTCTCGATGGCGAACCGGATTGGAGCGGTGAGCAGATGAGCCAGACAGCAAATGCGCCGGCTGCGCGCGCTGAGCCCGAACCGCTGCTTCTCGAAGTCAGCGACCTTGTGCAGCGCTATACGCTGCCGCGCGAAAATCTGTTCCAACCCGCCCCCCAGGTGCTGGCGCTTAACGGCGTCAGCGTGCAACTGACCGCGGGCAAGAGCCTCGGCGTGGTCGGAGAATCCGGTTCCGGCAAATCCACCTTTGCGCGCACGGTGATGGCGCTGGAAACCCCGACATCGGGCTCCGTGAAGCTGCTCGGGCGCGATCTGCATCGTTTGTCCATCGACGAACTTCGCCGCGCAAGGTGCGACTTCCAGATGGTGTTCCAGGATCCCTACGGCTCGCTTGATCCACGCCAGACGGTGGCGCGCATCGTCGCCGAGCCGCTCACCGCGTTCGGCCGTGTCGATCGCGCCGAACAGCGCGATCGCGTCGCGGCCGTGCTGAAGCAAGTCGGCCTTCGCGGTGCCGATCTGGACAAGTACCCGCACGAATTTTCTGGCGGGCAGCGCCAGCGTATCGCCATTGCGCGCGCCCTGATCACGCAGCCCAAGCTGATCGTCGCTGATGAGCCGGTCAGCGCGCTCGATGTTTCGGTGCAGGCCCAGGTACTCAATCTGCTGCAAGACCTGCAGGACGAATTTGGGTTGAGTTACGTCCTGATCAGCCATGACCTCGCGGTAGTCGAATATCTGTGCGACGAGATTGCGGTGATCTACCTCGGCCGGATCGTCGAGCAGGGAAGGCCGGAGGATTTGTTCAACCGCTGTGCGCATCCCTATACCCGGGCGTTGCTTGAGGCCGTACCACAGGCCCGTCCAGGCCGAGAACGGCAACGCCGCGGGACCCAGGTAATCGCGTCGCAATCGAGGGGATCGACGGGCTGCGTATACGCCGGGCGGTGCCCTTACGCCGACGCACAATGCCGTTCGGTCGTCCCCGTTGCGCGCAAAATGGGCCCCGACCATTATGCCGCCTGCCACCACGCCGAAACCATCATGGCGCTGCCTGCCGTGGCGGACGAACTACGATAGCCTATGCCGCTGATACCCATTTGACATGCCGTCCGATTTCGTCTCGTTTGAGGAGCGTCTACATGTTCAAGAAGCTAATTCGGTTTTCCGCTGCCGCGTTCACCGCGCTTTTCCTGTTGCCGCACCCTGTTTCTGCACAGGGTAAAAAAGACAGGGTGGTGGTGGGCATGACCCTGGAGCCGCCTGGGCTCGATCCAACCGCCGGGGCCGCCGCGGCCATAGCCGAGGTCACGCTCTATAATGTCTATGAGACGCTCACCAAGGTGAAGGAAGACGGTTCGGTCGCGCCATTGCTCGCCGAAAGCTGGCAAGCGACGCCGGATTTGAAGACCTATACATTCAAGCTGCGTAAAGGGGCGACGTTCCAGAATGGCGAACCGTTCAACGCGGAAGCGGTGAAGTTCTCCTACGAACGCGCGGCGGCGGCGACCAGCACGAACAAGGATAAGAGCCTGTTCCAGAGCGTCGCACAGATCACTGCGCCGGACGGCGACACCGTCGTGGTCAACATGAAGAACCCTGAGCCCAATCTGCCGTTCCTGCTTGGAC
This sequence comes from Tardiphaga sp., assembly GCF_028290785.1. Taxonomy (GTDB): domain Bacteria; phylum Pseudomonadota; class Alphaproteobacteria; order Rhizobiales; family Xanthobacteraceae; genus Tardiphaga. The sequence goes on from NZ_JAQGJD010000236.1 coordinate 24,937, forward strand.
AGGCCTCAGCCTCGATCGTCGAACCGAAGAGCGCGCCGACCAACGCCACCAAGCCGGTCGGCACCGGGCCGTTCGTGCTCTCAGCCTGGGCCAAGGGATCATCGATCACGCTGACTAAATGGCCGGAATACCGCAACGCCGCTGCGATCAAGCTCAACAGGGTGGTCATCCGCATCATCAGCGATCCCTCGGCGCAGGTGGCGTCGCTGCTTTCGGGCGACATCGATGTCTTCCCCCGCATCGCCGCTGCGCGCAGTCTCGAACAATTCAGGGCCGATCCGCGATTCACCGTCCTCATCGGCGGTTCGCGGGCCAAGACCATCGTCGCCATCAACAACAGGAAGAAGCCGCTTGACGATGTGCGGGTGCGGCGCGCGATCCTCGCGGCGATCGACCGAAAGGCGATGATCGAGGGTGCGGTCGATGGCTTCGGCGTGCCGATCGGCAGCTTCTACACGCAGGCCTCGCTCGGTTACATCGATACGACGGATATCAATCCGTTCGATATCGAGAAGGCGAAGAAGCTGCTTACGGAGGCGGGCGTGACGACGCCGCTGGAAGTCAGCCTCAAGCTTCCGCCGCCGCCCTACGCGCGGCAAGGTGGCGAGGTGCTGGCGGCGCAGCTCGCCAAGATCGGCATCATCGCCAAGATCGAGAACGTGGAATGGGCGCAATGGCTGTCGTCGGTGTTCACCGGCTCGTATAATTACGATCTCACCATCGTCTCCCACGTTGAGCCGTTCGATCTCGTTAAGTACACGGAAGACAATTATTATATCGGCTACAAGTCAGACGCCTTCAACGCGCTCTACAAGTCGATCATTGCAACCGCGAACGAGGTCGATCGTGCCAGGCTTCTGGGTGACGCCCAGCGCATGCTCGCGACCGACGCGGCCGCGGGCTTCATGTTCCAGCCGCAATGGATCACAATCTCGAACAAGAAGTTGAAAGGCGTGTGGGGTCAGGTGCCGCAGTTCGCCAACGATTTCTCGGATTGGGCTTGGGAAT
>NZ_JAQGJD010000246.1 GCF_028290785.1 Tardiphaga sp.
TATTTCGGCAAGGAGCCGAAGCGATTGTCACTCGCCGAGAGCGCGCTGCTGGTGGCGCTGCCGCAATCGCCGGAGACGCGACGGCTCGACCGCCACCCCGGCAACGCCCGCGTCGCGCGCGACCGCGTGCTCGAACGCATGGTGCATGACGGCCGGGTATCCGCCGCCGATGCGATGCAGGCGAGAGCCGTCACTGTGCCGAAGCTGCGCAAACCGATGCCGGTGCTGGCGCCGCATTCGGCCGACCAGGCCATCGCGATCATGAAGGACACGCCGATCGTCAAGCTGTCGCTCGATGCCGGCATCCAGCGCGCACTGGAGGGCCTCGCGCGCGACCGCGCGGCGGCGATGGGATCGAACATCTCAATCGGCCTGATCGCCGTCGATAATGAGAGCGGCGACGTGCTCGCCCATGTCGGCTCGCCCGATTATTTCGACGATCGCCGCGCCGGCCAGGTCGATATGACCCGCGCGGTGCGTTCGCCCGGATCGACGCTGAAGCCCTTTATTTACGGCCTCGCCTTCGAGGACGGTTTTGTGCATCCGGACAGCCTGATCGAGGATCGGCCGATCCGGTTCGGCACGTACGCGCCGGAAAATTTCGACATGACGTTTCAGGGCACGGTGCCGGTGCGCAAGGCGCTGCAACTGTCATTGAATGTGCCGGCAATCGCGCTGCTCGACCGCGTCGGCGCGTCGCGGCTGTCGTCGCGGCTGAAGCAGGCCGGCGGCAACCTGGTGTTGCCGAAGGACGAGGCGCCGGGCCTCGCGATGGGCCTCGGTGGCGTCGGCATCACGCTGCGCGATCTGGTGCAGCTCTATGCGTCGCTCGCGCGCGGCGGCAGCGGCAAGCCATTGCGCGAGATCATGCAGGCCAATGGCGGCGACGACCGCGAAGCGATGCGGCTGATGGACCCGGTCGCCGCCTGGCAGGTCGGCAACGTGCTGATGGGCACGCCGCCGCCGGAGAACGCCGCGCATAACCGCATCGCGTTCAAGACCGGCACCAGCTACGGCTACCGCGATGCTTGGTCGGTCGGCTTCGATGGCCGCATGACCATCGGCGTCTGGGTCGGCCGTCCCGATGGTGCGCCGGTGCCAGGATTGGTCGGACGCACCGCCGCGGCGCCGATCCTGTTCGATGCGTTTGCCCGCACTGGCAAGCTGCCCGTGGCGCTGCCGAAGGCACCAAAAGGCACCCTGATCGCCGGCAATGCCAAGCTGCCGCTGCCACTGCGCCGGTTCCGGCCTTCCGGCGAGTTGATCCGCACCGGCAGCGAACAGGCGCTGCACATCCAGTTCCCACTCGACGGATCCCGGATCGATGCCAGTTCGGGAGAAAGCCAGCTGTCGGCTTTGCCCGTGAAAGTCGCCGGCGGCGTGCTGCCGATGACCATGCTGGTCAACGGGGTGGCGGTTGGCGAGATCGATGGCCGCCGGCAGCGGCTGGTAGATCCGCCTGGTCCAGGCTTCGTCCGGCTCACCGTGATGGACGCCATGGGCGCCGCGGACACAGTTGTGGTTAGAATTCAATAGTTGGGGGCTAACCGGTTGTCCGCGTGGCGGTTTCAGCGTAAGCGACAATCATGGCCGAGACCTATGCAAGACCCCGCTTTGGCGCGCCGCGCGAGCCGAAACCCCGAGTCAATCCGGGCCGTGGCCTGGTGCGCGTGCTGGATTTCGTCACGGCCAGCCATGCCCGCTCGGTCGCCTTCCTGACCATCTGCGGGTTGCTGTTCTTCCTGCCGGGATTTTTCAACATCCCGCCGATCGACCGCGACGAGCCGCGCTTCGCCCAGGCCACCAAGCAGATGGTCGAGACCGGCGATTTCGTCGATATCCGGTTCCAGGACGAGGTTCGTTATAAGAAGCCGGTCGGTATCTATTGGGTGCAGGCCGCAGTCGTGGAAACGGCGACAGGTCTTGGCCTGCAGCGGGCACAGGTCCGGATCTGGCTGTACCGGGTGCCGTCGCTGATCGGCGCCATCGGTGCGGTGCTGCTGACCTACTGGACCGCTCTGGCCTTCGTGACACGGCGCGGGGCGGTGCTGGCCGGGTTGATCATGTGCAGTTCGGTGCTGCTCGGCGTCGAAGCCCGGCTGGCCAAGACCGACGCCATGCTGCTGCTGACCGTGGTCGCCGTGATGGGAGCGATGGCGCGGGTCTATCTCGCCTGGCAACGCGGCGAAGACAACGACAAATCGGCATGGGCCGAGCCGGCGATCTTCTGGACTGCCATGGCGGCCAGCATCCTGGTCAAGGGGCCGCTGATCCTGATGTTTGTGGCGCTGACCGTGATCGCGCTGGCGATCATGGACCGCTCCTCGGCATGGCTGTGGCGGTTGCGGCCGCTGCCCGGTGTGCTGTGGATGCTGCTGCTGGTGCTGCCGTGGTTCATCGCAATCTTCCTGAAGTCCGGCGAGGCATTCTTCCAGAACTCGCTCGGCGGCGACATGCTGAGCAAGCTGGCGGCGCAGGAATCCCACGGTGCACCGCCCGGCGTTTATTTCCTGCTGTTCTGGGTGACGTTCTGGCCCGGCGCGCCGCTGGCCGGCATGGCGGCGCCGGCGATCTGGCGGGCGCGGCGCGAGCCTGGTGCCCAGTATCTGCTGGCGTGGTTGGTGCCGTCCTGGATCGTGTTCGAGCTGGTACTCACCAAGCTGCCGCATTACGTGCTGCCGCTGTATCCCGCGATCGCGATCTTGATCGTCGGCGCGCTGGAGCGCCGCGTGCTGTCGCGTTCGTGGCTGAAGCGCGGCGCGGCGTGGTGGTTTGCCATTCCGATGCTCACCGCCGTAATCACCGTCATCGGCGCCGTCATCCTGGTGCGTCACCCGGTGTTTATGGCGTGGCCGGTGGCCGCAGCGGCGCTGATCTTCGGCCTGTTCGCCTGGTGGATGTACGACGACAACCATGCCGAACGCTCCTTGCTCAATGCGATGCTGTCGGCGCTGTTCATGAGCGGGGCGTTCTACGGCATCGTCATGCCGGCGCTGAAGCCTCTGTTTCCCAGTCAGGAAATCGCCCGCGCGCTGCGCAATGTGGTTTGCGTCGGCCCGAAGGCCGCCGCAGCCGGCTATCACGAGCCCAGCCTGGTGTTCATGACCGGCACCTCGACACTGTTGACCGACGGCTCCGGCGCCGCGGATTTCCTCGGGCAGGGCAGTTGCCGCTTCGCGCTGGTGGAAGCGCGCTCCGAACGCGGCTTTGCGCAACGCGCGGAAGCGATCGGCCTGCGCTACAACGTAGCGACCCGCATCGAAGGTTATAACTTCTCGCAGGGTCGGGCGATCTCGGTGGCGATCTATCGCTCCGAAGGCACCGAGTAATGTCGGCGCTCCCCACGACTGGGCCGGCGTCCGGCTATTTGCCGCGCCTGAGCGCGATCGTCTGGCAGTCGCTGGCGCAACTGGTTCGCACGCCCTCACATTCGCGCCGCGCCGAAGCCGCGCGGCACTGGGCGCGGCGCTCGCTGGCGCTCGCGGGGATCACCGCGCTCGTCATCGTCGCATTAATGTATGTGCTGGACGCCTTCGAGATCGGCCTGATGCCCGCGCGCGGCACCGCGTGGCTGTGGCCGGTCCGGATCGTCACCGACTTCGGCAAATCGAGCTACGTGTTATGGGCGCTGTTCGGCATTCTGGTGGTCGTTGCGCTGCTGGCGCCGCGGCTGCGCGGCCTGTCGGGCGCGGTGATGATCAGTCTGGGCACCCGCATCCAGTACATCTTCCTGTCGGTCGCCTTCTCGGTGCTGGTCGGCGAACTCATCAAGGGCATCGTCGGCCGCGGTCGCCCGTTCGTTGGCGGCGTCGCCAATCCGTTCAATTTTTCGCATTTCGCCTGGAGCGAGGCGTATGCCAGCTTTCCGTCCGGCCACGCCACCACCAGTTTTGCGCTGGCTTTCGCGGTGTCGGCGGTGTGGCCGCGGCTGCGTTCCGTGATGTTTGCCTATGCGATCATCATCATCGCCAGCCGTCTTGTCCTGCTGGCGCATCATCCGAGCGACGTGGTGGCCGGCGCGCTGACCGGCGTGATCGGCGCCATGGCGGTGCGGTACTGGTTTGCGGCCCGCCATCTGGCCTTCACGATCCGCAGCGACGGCACCATCGATCCGCTCGCCGGACCCAGCCCGCGGCACCTCAAAAGGGTTGCCCGCGAGGCCTTCGCCCCATAGAAGCGGGGCTCCGCGAGACCAGCCGGCGGCCGGGTTCCCGTCGCGCTGCCTCCAGCCAAGAGCGTTGATTTGCCAGCACCTGACGAAACCGCGGTCGAAGTTTCCATCGTTGTGCCCGTGCGTAACGAGCAGGACAATGTCGCCCCCCTGATCGCCGAGATCACGGCAGCGCTCGACGGCCGCTGCGCGTACGAGATCATCTACGTCAACGACGGTTCCACCGACGCCACGCCGCAGCGCCTCTCAGAACAGATGCAGCACCGCGGCAACTTGCGCCGTATCGACCACGCCCAGTCGTCCGGCCAGTCGGCCGCGGTGCGGACCGGCGTTCGCGCCGCGCGCGGCGCCATCGTCGCCACGCTGGATGGCGACGGCCAGAACAATCCGGCGTTCCTGCCCGACCTGATTGCGGCGATCCAGGCCGGCAACGGGCGCGTCGGGCTGGCCGCCGGACAGCGCGTCGGCCGCAAGGACACCGGCTTCAAGAAGATGCAGTCGAAGATCGCCAATGGCGTGCGCAAGGCGATCCTCAGCGACGGTACCCGAGACACCGGCTGCGGCCTCAAGGCGTTCCGCCGCGACGTCTTCCTGTCGATGCCGTATTTCGACGGCCTGCATCGTTTCCTGCCGGCGCTGATGCGCCGTGAGGGCTTCGACATCGCCTATGTCGATGTCATCGACCGGCCGCGCCATTCCGGCGTTTCCAACTACGGCTTCTTCGACCGGCTGTGGATCGGCATCATGGATCTCGCCGGCGTGTGGTGGCTGATCCGCCGCAAGCGCACGACACCGGTCGCAACCGAGTTCAAATAATGCTCATTCAGTATGGCCAGGCGCTCGGCGACTACCTGTACGACGTGTTCGTCGCCAAATTCGATTTCTGGCTGGCTTTCGGCCTGGTGGCGCAGCTGTTGTTCACCGCGCGCTTCCTGGTGCAGTGGATTTCCAGCGAGCGTGCCGGCACCAGCGTGGTGCCGATGTCATTCTGGTTCTTCTCGATGGGTGGCGGCTTGATGACGCTGGTCTATGGCGTGGTGAAGCGCGAGCCGGTCATCATCATCGGCCAGGCGATGGCCACTTTCGTCTACATCCGCAACATCATGCTGATCGTCAAGAACCGCGACAAGGCTTCGAAGACGCTGGATCGTTGACGCCTATCTCGGCAAGGGAAGGGCGGCCGACCCTGGCAGCGCGAGCGGTTCGGGAGCTGCGGTTTTCGTCACCGGCAGCTCCCCCGCCGCGTCCAGCACCGGATAAGCCACCGAGCAGACGTGCGAGTGGATTCGCCTGAGATCGCGCAGCACGTCGAGGTGCAGCGAGGTGGTCTCGATGGTTTCCGGGCGACCTTCGCGTAGCCGGTCGAGATGACGTTCGGTGGCGGCGAGCTCGGCGTTGCGCAAGGCGGCCTTCTCCGCGAGCAACTTCCGGGCTTCGTTGACATCGCCTGACATGAACACGCCGAACGCGATCCGCAGCGATTCCATCGTGCGCTTGTGGAATGCGGAGAGTTCCTCAGCGCCTTCCGGCGAGAATTGGAAACGGCGCTTGATTTTCTTGGTGGCGAGTTCGCTGAGGTTCTTGTCGATGATATCGCCGATGTGCTCGAGATTGATCGCAAAGGAGATGATCTCCATGGCGCGGTGGCCTTCACGCTCGTCGAGACTGCCGCGGGTCAGCTTGGTGACGTAGAGCTTGATTGCCTCGTCGAGGTTGTCGACGTTATTGTCCATGCGCGAGACCTGATCGACCAGCGCGCGGTCGTTGGTCATCAGCGCCGCCATCACCTTGCGCAGCATCACCTCGACCAGATCGCCCATGTGCAATGTCTCACGCGCCGCATCGGCCAGCGCCAGTGATGGCGTCTCCAGCGCGCTTTCGTCGAGATAGCGCGGTCGTGACGGATCGACGTCCAGCACGCGGTTGGGCAGCAACCGCTTCAGCAGTCTGGCCTGGCCGTCGAGCAGGCCGATGAACAGCAGTGCGGTACCGACATTGAAGGCGATGTGGAATGCCGCCGTCATCTTCGCGGCATCGGGCTGCCAATCCTGAAGCGCATCCGCGATCGGATGCAGGAACGGCGCCACCAGCAGCACGCCGACCACGCGGTTGACCAGGTTGCCGTAAGGCAGGCGATAGCTCGCCGGATTATCGCGCCGCGCGCCCTCGAACACTGGATTAATGGCGCTGCCGAGATTGGCACCGAGCACCAGCGCCAACGCGGCGAATGGCGAGATGAAATGCGCGAAGGCCAGCGACATGATCAGCAGCACCGTGGCGACGCTGGAATGCACCGCCCAGGTAACGATGGCACCAAGCAGGATGCACAGAATAGGGTCGCCGGTGATGGCGCTCATAAAGATGCGCATGCCCGGCGCGTTTTCGGCCGGCGCCAGTGTGTCGAGCAGGATATGCAGCGCCAGCAGCATCAAACCGAGGCCGATGGCGACGCGGCCAAGATCCTTGATCCGCGACCGCGCACCGGTGCGGAACGCCAGCAGCCCGATAATGAAGAGGATCGGCGCGACCGCCGACATGTTGAACGATAGCAATTGTACGATCAGCGTGGTGCCGACATTGGCGCCGAGCATGATTGCCAGTGCAGGGACAAGGCTGACGATTCCCTCTGCCGTGAAGGAACTGGTGATCAGCGCGGTCGCGGTACTGCTCTGAAGAAGCGCGGTCAGGCCGATGCCGGCGCCGAACGCCGCCACCCGATTCTTCAGCGCGCGCGCTAGCGTCAGGCGCAAGTCGGCGCCAAACGCGCGCAAAATGCCGCTCTGGACCATATGCAGGCCCCACAGCAGCAGCGCGACGCCACCCATCAAATCGAGCAGTACGATGCTTCCCATGCTTGTCCATTCAGAAACTGACTCGAAGGGACAAAGCTATGCCGATCCGCACGGGGATCAATTGTTTTGTTGCATCGCAGATGCGGGGCTGAGGTGCACGTCAGGAGGCTCTCGTACCTCGGACGCGGTGCAATGCGCCGCGCAGCGGCGTAGCGCGCCGCAGAGCGGGGGCCGTACCAATCGACGGTGCCCGTAACGGTCCCGGCTCTGCGAAGCAGCGCAAGAGCGCTGCATCGCGTCCGGGACAAGAGACTCAAGCTACGCCGCGCTAAGTGCCGCAAAACCGCGCGCCAGATCCGCCTGGAGATCCTCCACGCTTTCCAGTCCGATATGCAGACGCAGCGCAGGACCGCCCGGCGTCCAGGGCGTGGCGCTGCGATAGGTGCTGCAGTCGAACGGGATCACCAGGCTTTCGAAGCCGCCCCAGGAGTAGCCCATCCCGAACAGCTTGACCGTATCGAGGAAAGCATCGACCGCTTTTTCCGACACCGGCTTCAGCACGATGCTGAACAGCCCGGACGCGCCGGTGAAATCGCGCTTCCAGATCGCGTGGCCGGGATGGCTCGGCAGGCCGGGATGCAGCACCTTCAGCACTTCCGGCCGCGCCTCCAGCCAGCGCGCCATCTCAAGGCCCGAGTTCTGGTGATGCGCCAGCCGCACCGCCAGCGTGCGCAGGCCGCGCAGCGCCAGAAAGACGTCATCCGGTCCGGCGCAGACGCCGAGCAGCTTGATGCCTTCGCTGAGCAACGGCCACGCGCGCGCATTGCCGGAGATGGTGCCGAACATGATGTCGGAATGGCCGCCGATATATTTGGTCGCCGCCTGCAGGCTGATGTCGACGCCTTGCTCAAGGGAACGGTGATAGAGCGGCGTCGCCCAGGTGTTGTCGTCGATCACCAGCGCGCCATGGGCGTGCGCCACACCGGCGATCGCTGGAATGTCGGGCATCTCGAAGGACTGCGAGCCCGGCGCTTCGACCATCACCGCACGGGTGTTCGGCTTGAACAGCGCTTCGATGCCGGCGCCGATCATCGGATCGAAATAGGTGGTCTCGACACCGTAACGCGCCAGCAGGCCGTTGCAGAAATTTCGTGTTGGTCGGTAGGCATTGTCGCAGACCAGCAGGTGATCGCCGGCCTTCAGCACCGCGAGTAGCGCGGTGGAGATCGCCGACAGCCCGGACGGCACCAGGCCGACACCGGCGCAGCTCGGGCCTTCCAGCGCCATCAGCGCTTCCTGCAACGCCTTGGTGGTGGGGGTGCCATGGCGGCCGTACTGGAACTCGCCGCGATGGGCGTGCAGCGCTTCGGCGCTCGGATACAGAACCGTGGAACCGCGCACCACCGGCGGATTGACGAAGCCCTTTTGCGACTCGGTGTCACGCCCGGCGGTAACGAGCATGGTCTCGATGTCGAGCGGTGTCGTGCCGTGATTATCGTTTGAAGCCGTCATGGATCCGCCGTGGGTTGAACCGTATCGCCGCCATCGACGCGTGCCGCTGCGGTCCGCAGGATGCGGATGAAGTAGGGACTCTTACTAACAGGACTGGGAAGATCGGCGTCAACCCCTTGACCGTGCTGGCTGATCGTACGGTGACCCGCGTCACATTATGGTCGCGGCATGGTGAGCGTCTGCCGCGAATTTCGAACCGATGCCCACAGGTAAGGCGGGGTTTGGTCGTCTTGAGGGCGAGCCGGGCTTTGCCATGGCCTGACGGGTTGGTAGGGTGTCGTCCCACTGATTGCGTTGATCCAAGCGCCCCGGACGTCCTCGAAAGGCTTTGCCATGAAACGCGCAACCCTGGTTTTCACCCTGGCTCTGGCCGCCGGGCTTTCCGCGCAGGCCGCATCGGCGCAAACCCTGAAGACCGTCAAGGACCGCGGCATGCTCTCCTGCGGCGTCAGCCAGGGCCTGCCGGGGTTCTCGGCTCCCGACGACAAGGGCAACTGGGCCGGCTTTGACGTCGATCTCTGCCGCGCCCTCGCCGCCGCCATTTTCAACGATCCGACCAAGATCAAGTTTGTGCCGCTGTCGGCCAAGGACCGGTTCACCGCCTTGCAGTCGGGCGAGATCGACGTGCTGTCGCGCAACACCACCTGGACGCTGTCGCGCGATACCTCGCTGGGCATCAATTTCGCCGGCATCTCTTATTATGACGGGCAAGGTTTCCTAGTGCGCAAGTCGCTCAAGGTCAATTCCGCGCTGGAGCTGAACAGCGCTTCCGTATGCGTACAGACCGGCACCACCACCGAACAGAATGTCGCCGACTACTTCAAGGGCAACAATATGAAGTACGAAGTGATTGCATTCGGCACTGCCGACGAGACCGTTAAGGCCTATGAAGCAGGGCGCTGCGACGTGTTTACCTCCGATATCTCCGGGCTCTACGCCGAGCGCCTCAAACTCGCCGTTCCCGCCGACCATGGCGTGCTGCCCGAAGTAATCTCCAAGGAACCGCTCGGCCCACTGGTGCGCCATGCTGACGACCAGTGGCTGGACGTGGTGAAATGGACGCTGTTCGCGATGGTCAATGCCGAAGAACTCGGCATCACCCAGAAGAACGTCGATGACTTGGCGAAGTCCGACAAGCCGGAACTGAAGCGGGTATTCGGCACCGACGGCAATCTCGGCGAAACCCTCGGCCTCACCAAGGACTGGGTGTCGCGCATCATCAAGGCGACCGGCAATTACGGCGAGGTATTCGATCGCAATATCGGCGCTGGCTCCAAGCTCGGCATCGCCCGCGGCCTCAACCAGCTCTGGAACAAGGGCGGCATCCAGTACGCGCCGCCGATCCGCTGATCGAGGTCCAATCACCAGCGGCGATGGCCATCGAAGCAAGAGCGCCTCCTTCTCAGTTCGTCGCCAAGTTGCGACGCGGACTGGGCGGGCAAGCGGGCTGGCGCGGACTGGCGCTGCAGATCGTGTTCGTGGCGGCTCTGGCGTGGATCGCCTATGAGGTCGTCGCCAACGCCCGCGCCAACCTGGCGGCACAACGGATCGCGTCGGGTTTCGGCTTTCTCACCAACACCGCGGGCTTCGGTGTCAGCCAGGCGCTGATCCCGTATTCGGAATCCGATACCTACACCCGGGTGTTCTTCGTCGGCCTCGCCAACACGCTGATGGTGTCGGTCATCGGCATTTTCTTTGCCACCATCATCGGATTCGTGGTGGGTCTCGGCCGGATGTCGCCGAACTGGCTGCTGGCGCGGATCGCCGGCGGCTATGTCGAACTGATCCGCAACCTGCCGCTGCTGTTTCAGATTTTGTTCTGGTATCTCGCGGTACTCGCCGCGCTGCCGAATCCACGGCAGAGCATTTCGCTGCGGGACAGTTTCTTTCTCAGCAATCGCGGCTTCGGGGTTCCAAAGCCGATCGGTGCCGCTGGCTTCGAGCCATTCGCCATCGCCATCATCGTCGCCATCGTCGGCGCGCTGCTGCTGCGCGGCTTTGCTCGGCGGCAACTCTTCCAGAACGGCCGGCTGATCCGGATCTGGCCTTACGTGCTCGCCCTCCTGGTCGGGCTGCCGCTCCTCGCCGTGCTGATCTTCCGCAAGCCCGTCACCTTTGAATATCCGGAACTCAGAGGTTTCAACTTCTCCGGCGGCTCCCGCATCATTCCGGAATTCGTCGCCCTGACGCTGGCGCTGTCGATCTACACCGCGGCCTTTATCGCCGAGATCGTCCGCGCCGGCGTGCAATCGGTGCACAAGGGACAGATGGAGGCGGGCGCCTCGCTGGGCCTGACCCGCGGCGATAGCTTGCGGCTGATCGTGGTGCCGCAGGCGCTGCGCGTGATCCTGCCGCCGCTCACCAACCAGTATCTCAACCTCACCAAGAATTCGTCGCTAGCGGTGGCCATCGGCTATCCCGACCTGTTCTCGGTGTTCGCCGGGACGGCGCTGAGCCAGACCGGGCAGGCGATCGAGATCATCGCCATCACCATGGGCGTCTATCTGGCGATCTCGCTGATCACATCGGCGATCATGAGCTTCTACGGCTGGCGGCTCGGCCGGAGCCTGCGCGCATGAACGATGCCGCCTTCATCTCGAAACAACTGATCCCGGAACGCGCCGCACCGGTGAAGACCACGGGTCTCGTCGGCTTGGTGCGCACGCGGCTGCTGAACTCGCCGACCAACATTCTGCTCACCATCGCCTGCGTCCTGCTGCTCTGGTTCACTGTGATTCCCGCGATACGCTTCCTGCTGGTCGATGCGGTATGGCAGGGCCAAGATCGCACGGCGTGCCTGGCCGAAAACGTCGGCCATCCCGTCGGCGCCTGCTGGCCGTTCGTGCAGGCCAAGTTCACCCAGTTCATCTACGGCTTTTACCCGCAGCCGGAGCGCTGGCGCGTCAATCTGACGTTCGGGCTCGCGGTCCTTCTGCTGCTGCCACTGCTGATCCCCCGACTGCCTGCCAAGAGCCTCAATGCGGGATTGTTTTTCGTCGGCTTCCCCATCGTGGCGTTCTTCCTGCTGTATGGCGGCGGCATCCGCGGCTTCGGCATCGTCTGGACCGAAGCCGCGCTGTCCGGCCTTGCCAACGGGTTCGTCGATGGCGGCCGCCGGCTGGCCGAGGCAACCGCGTTGCCGCTGCTGTCGCAGACCCTCACCGGACTGGGTACACTGATCGCGCTGATCGGCTATGCCCTCGCCATCGTGCTGTGGCCGCTGACCTTCCTGCGCAATATCATTCAGGCCTCGGGCAAGCCTGTATGGGTGGACCTGGCCGCAACTGCCCTGATCGTTTCGGCGGTGCTGTTCCTGGTCGGTGGCGGTTTACGCAACGGCTGGCGCGCGCTGATCCTCAGCCTGACCACCTTTGCGGGGATTGCCGTTGTCATCGCGATCCTGCGGCTCGACCGCGGCGGCCTGCCGATCGTCGATACCCGCCTGTGGGGCGGCTTGCTGGTGACGCTGGTGGTATCGGTCACCGGAATCGTCACCTCGATGCCGGTCGGCATCGCCCTGGCGCTGGGCAGGCGTTCGACGATCCCGTTGATCCGGGTGTTCTCGGTCGCCTTCATCGAATTCTGGCGCGGAGTGCCGCTGATCACGGTGCTGTTCTTCGCCACTTATATGCTGCCGCTGTTTCTACCCGGCAACTTCACCATCGACGGTCTGATGCGCGTGCTGATCGGCATCGCGCTGTTCGCCGGCGCCTACAACGCCGAGGTCATTCGCGGCGGGCTGCAGGCGATCCCGCGCGGTCAGGCGGAAGCCGCCAGCGCGCTTGGCCTGTCGTCCTGGAAGACCACCGGCCTGGTGGTGATGCCGCAGGCGTTGCGTCACGTCATCCCCGGCCTCGTCAACAGTTTCATCGCGCTCCTGAAAGACACCTCGCTGGTATCGATCGTGGCGCTGTTCGATCTGCTCGGCCAGTTGCGCGCGTCGTTCGCAGATCCGGTCTGGTCGACGCCGACCACCTTGTTCACCGGGTTTGCCTTCACCGGCATGCTCTACTTCGTGATGTGCTTCGGCATGTCGCGCTATTCACTGTTCGTCGAGCACCGGCTCAATGCTCACCGGCGCAACTGAGGTTTCATGATGATGAATGCCCACCCGATCGTCACCATCGCCGGCCTCAACAAATGGTTCGGCGACTTCCATGTGCTGCGGGACGTCGGACTCGATGTCGGCCGCGGTGAGCGGATCGTGATCTGCGGCCCCTCCGGCTCCGGCAAATCGACGCTGATCCGCTGCATCAACGCGCTGGAGGAGTTTCAGGAGGGCCGCATCCAGGTCGATGGCATCGAACTCGGCCCCAACCTGCGCCACGTCGATGACATCCGCCGCGAGGTCGGCATGGTGTTCCAGAGCTTCAATCTGTTTCCCCATCTCACCGTGCTGGAAAACTGCACCCTGGCGCCGATCTGGGTACGCAACATGCCGAAGAAGGAGGCCGAAGAAGCGGCGATGAAATACCTTGAGCGGGTACGCATTCCGCAGCAGGCTCACAAGTTTCCCGGTCAGTTGTCCGGCGGCCAGCAGCAGCGCGTCGCCATCGCGCGGGCACTGACCATGAACCCAAAAGTTATGCTGTTCGACGAGCCTACTTCCTCGCTCGACCCCGAGATGGTCAAGGAAGTCCTCGACACCATGGTCGATCTCGCGGAGGAGGGCATGACCATGCTGGTGGTGACTCACGAGATGGGCTTTGCCAAGCAGGTCGCCGATCGCGTGGTGTTCATGGATGACGGGCAAATTCTCGAGGCGAACACCCCGAACGAGTTTTTCGCCCATCCGCAGCACGAGCGGACGAAGCTGTTTCTCGGGCAGATTTTGCGCTGAAATACTCTGGCCTCTCCCCGTCATTGCGAGGAGCCCTTGCGACGAAGCAATCCAGTCTCCGCTTGTGGCCTTCTGGATTGCCGGGTCGCTTCGCTAAGGGAAAAGCCGCAGGCTTTCCCTGACCTCGCGATGACGGGGAGGAACCTGTGCCCAGCCTCACACCGTCTCGAACGGCACCTTGATGTTGCTCTTCTGCTCCAGCCATTCCGGCACCGGCAGGTTCTTGCTGCGCATGAATTCGGGGTTGAACAGCTTCGACTGATAGCGGGCGCCGCCATCGCACAGGATGGTCACGATGGTCTTCCCGGGTCCTAGTTCCTTCGCCAGACGGATCGCGCCGGCGATATTGATGCCGGTCGAGCCGCCGAGGCAGAGGCCCTCGTGCTGCAGCAGGTCATAGATCGCGGCAACGGCTTCCTCGTCGGAAATCAGGAAGGCGGTATCGACCTTCGCAGTCTCGATGACTGGCGTCACACGGCCGATCCCGATGCCTTCCGTGATGGAATCGCCTGGCGTGGACTTGGCTTCGCCATGCTTGAACCAGTTATACATCGCAAAACCCTGCGGATCGGCGCAGGCCGTGACGATGTTGACGTTCTTTTCCTTCAGGTAGCGGGTCGTGCCAGCCAGCGTGCCGCCGGTCCCGACCGAACAAATGAAGCCATCCACCTTGCCGTCGGTCTGATCCCAGATCTCGGGGCCCGTCGATTCGTAGTGGGCCTTGGCGTTGTCGAGATTATTCCACTGGTCGGCGAACAGAACGCCGTTTGGCTCGGTCTTGCGCAGCTGCTCCGCAAGCCGCCGCCCGACATGCTGGTAGTTGTTCGGATTGGCGAACGGCAGCGCGGGCACCTCGATCAGTTCGGCGCCGTTAAACCGCAGCATGTCTTTCTTTTCCTGGCTCTGCGTGTCCGGGATCACGATCAGCGTGCGATAGCCGCGCGCACTGGCTACCACGGCGAGACCGATGCCCGTATTGCCCGCGGTCGACTCGACAATGAGACCGCCGGTCTTGAGTTCACCGCGCTTCTCGGCTTCGAGGATCATCCATTTGCCCGCGCGATCCTTCACCGATCCGCCCGGGTTCATGAACTCCGCCTTGCCGAGAATGGTGCAGCCGGTCAGTTCGGAGGCGCGCTTCAGCTTGATGAGCGGCGTGTTGCCGATCGCTTCGATGACGTCCTGGTCAATGTTCATGATGCGGAAAATCTTGCCTAAGGGTGCCAAACAGGTCGCGACCCTAGTGGAGGGCCGAAAGGCGCACAAGGGAGCGCAAACCCTGCTCTTCGGCCGGCGGATCACTTCGCTTTTGCGAACACCACCTGGCGGACATCGATGTTCCCCGACAGGAATCCGGCCTCGCAATAGGCCAGGTAATATTCCCACAGCCGGCGGAAACGGTCGTCAAATCCCAGCGGCGTCAGGCTCGGCCAGGCCGCACGGAAATTATCTCTCCAGGTGGCCAGCGTCTTGGCATAATCCAGTCCGAAAATGCGCTCGCGCACCACCGGCACGCCGAACTTGTCGCCCAGCGATTTGAGAATCTCCGGCGACGGCAGCATGCCGCCGGGGAAAACGTAGCGCTGGATGAAATCGACCTCGCGGCGATAGGCCTGGAAGAACTTGTCCTGGATGGTGATGGCCTGGATGCCGACCAGTCCGCCCGGCAGCAGCCGGTCGCGCAATTGTGAGAAATACTGCGGCCAGAACTGCTCGCCGACCGCCTCGATCATCTCGATGGAAGCGATGCGGTCGTACTGTCCGCGCTCGTCGCGATAGTCCTGGAACTTGATTTCGACCTGGCCTGTCAGGCCGGCATCCTGGATCCGCTTCTGCGCGAAATCGCGCTGCTCGCGGCTGATGGTCAGGCCGGTGACATGGGCGCCATAGTTCTTGGCGGCGTATTCCGCAAAGCCGCCCCAACCGCAGCCGATCTCGAGCACCTTGTGGCCGGGCTGCAGGTCGATGGCCTCGGCCAGCCTCCGGTACTTGTTGTTCTGCGCAGCCGTGAGATCCTGCGTGCCGTCCTCGAAGATCGCCGAGGAATAGGTCATGCTCGGATCGAGCCAGGCCGAGTAGAACGCGTTGCCGATGTCATAATGGGCGTAGATGTTCCGCTTCGCCTGCCGCCTGGTGTTGCGGTTGAACCAGTGCCGGACGATCTGCACGAAGCGCATCATCGGATTGTCGCCGAGCATGGCCTGGATCAGGTCGTGGTTGACGCAGAACAAATACAGGAACTGGGTCAGGTCCGGCGTGTCCCATTCGCCATGCAGATAGGCCTCGGCAACACCGATGTCGCCGCCATTGACCAGCCGCGAGGCGAAACCGTAGCCATAGATCGTCATCGATGCCGCAGGACCGGGCTCGACGCCGCCGAGCCGCACCTGGCGCCCGTCGGGCAGCGTCACGTCAAGTGTGCCGCTGCGCAGCTTCGAGCCGAACCCGAGAGCCAGCCGCACGACACGCGGCAGGTCGGCGAGTTTGCGATCGACATTATCCGGGGTCAGGACGATCAGCTTGGACGCGACTAAATCAGACATTTGCAGACCCATCGAATTGCGCGGCTCTGTGTCCGAGTTGTACGTGGACTGGAGATACGGTCGCAGTCCTATCGAAGCACAGCGTCTTGGTGCGGTGCGGTATCTCGTCGGCCCGCCGCTAACGGTGTCCTACTATAGTCAGTGCTTCGTGCGATCGCCAAGACGGTATTTTTTGCAGGGGCTTGCGGTCGCGGCACCAGTCGCGCGCCCTTGATCCAGAGCCGCAGTGCTTCCCAGTGGATCGCGGCCATGATCTTGAAGGTCACCATCGGCAGCGAGAAGAATGATGTCAGCAGCGCTGCCGTGGTCAGCGCGCGGCGGCTTCCGTTGAAGGTTGCGGCCAGCAGCGGACCTCCGGTGTCGGTTTCGAGTATCCGCAGCTTCACGCTCTGTCCGGGCGGCGACACTCGGAAATGGTAGCGCATCGGCATTTCGATAAAGGGCGAGACGTAGAACAGCTTGTCCTGCTCCTGCCGGATGCCGGCGGCGCTGCGCTGGCCGGGCTGCACCGGCAGTACATAGGCGTGGATATCGCCAAAGGTGTTGCGGACCTCGTAGATGATCAACGCGAGTTCGCCATCGGCGCGATAGCAGAAATAGGCCGACAACGGATTGAAGGTGTAGCCGAGCAAGCGGGGGTAGCACAGCAGCTCAACGCGGCCGCCAGTGAGGTCGATGCCCCGTTCGACGGCGCGCGCACGGGCAAAGGCTGACAGCGACGAGCCGTCGCGGTCGCCGTGATCGCTCTCGCGAAAGCTGTACAACGCCGCTCGGTTGACGCCGAACAACGACGTCTGCCGGTCGGCGGCATCCAGTCGGTCGAGGTCAATCAGCAGGCTCATCACGCGGTAGCTGAAACGATGCCCCATCGGCTTCAGCCGCGCATGCATGACATCGCCGACGTACAGCGCGGCCGCGGCATTGGCCGGACCCGGTTGCGTCTCCACACTTGCGGTCGCGTGATGCATGATTACTCCGCGGCCTCGGCCAGTTCGGGCGGAGGCGCCCGCCACGGCACCGTGGCGCCCAGCGCTTCCGCGACCGCCAGGCCCGATCGCAAGCCGTCCTCGTGAAAACCATAGCCGGTCCATGCGCCCGCAAACCAGGTGTGGCGCTGGCCCTGGATCTCGCCGAGCCGCTTTTGCGCCGCGAACGCCTTCGCATTGTATTGCGGGTGCTCGCAGATGTAACGGCCGAAGGTCAGCGCCGGGTCCGGCGCAAAGGGCGGGTTGAGGCTGACGAACAGCGGCTTGTCGTCGGCGAGGCCCTGCAGCCGGTTCATCCAGTAGGTCACGGCGACGTCGTTGAGCGCGGTGCCCTCGCGCCGCCAGCGCAGGAAGTTCCACGATGCCCAGGCATTCTTGCGCTTCGGCATCAGGCGGACATCGCGGTGCAGATAGACGACGTTGGGGGAATAACGGATATCGCCGAGGATGGCGGTCTCTTCCGCGCTGGGATCGTCCAGCATCGCCAGCGCCTGATCGCTATGCGACGCGATCACGACATGATCGTAGGTCTCATGACGGCCATGGCTGTCGCTGACCACCACGCCACGGTCCGTGCGCGCGATCGACGTCACGGCGCACCCGAGCCGCAGATGATCGCCAAAGGCGCTCATCAGTTTCTCGACGTAGCGCTTGCTGCCGCCCTTGACCGTGCGCCAGACCGGCCGGTCGTATTGCAGCAGTCGATGGTTGCTAAAGAAGGCAACGAAATTCTCGGCGGGGAAGTCGAGCATCCGGTCGGCCGGAGCGGACCAGATCGCGGCCCCCATCGGCGCCAGATAGTCGGTCAGCAGCCGCGGCGCGAATTTACGCCAGGCGAAGTATTCGCCGAGGGTCTTGCCGGCCAGCAGCCCGGCATCGCGGTCCTTCACGCTCTGTTCGTTGAAGGTGAGAATGTCCTTCAGCATCCAAAGGTAGGACGGCGAGAACAGGTTCTTCGGCTGCGCAAACAGGCCCTTCGCGGTCTCGACCCAGCTGTCGCCGCCGCCCTTCCATTCGAATCGCCCGCCATCAGCGGTGACCGAAAAGCTCATGCAGCTTTCCGTGGTCTCGACGCAGAGATGGGCAAACAGTTCGGTGAGGTCGGGATAATTGAGCTCGTTATAGACGATGAAGCCGATGTCCACCGCAACCGGCGTGCCGTCGTAGTCGATCGTCACCGTATGGCTGTGGCCGCCGGGGCGGATTTCGCGGTCGTAGACCGTGACGGGGTAGCGCTTCGACAAGGCCCACGCGGCGGCATTGCCTGCGATTCCCGTTCCGATCACTGCGACGCGCATTCCCCGACCCCTGTGCCCCGATTTGTTCGACCGAGGTACGTTGGTATCTCGTTGAGGTTTCAATTATTTCGAGCGATGGGACCGGCGAACCGTGGACCTGTGCCAGCAACATAAAATTACATGAAATCTTCGTAAGCCCGCCAACCGAAACGTGATGTCCGAGGCCAGAAAAGCACGGTGAAATAAGGGAAACTGTGCAAATAGGTAGGTTAAAGGGCGAGGCTCGCGAGATCGGGCTTGCGCGGCGCTGCGGCGCAAGAACACTGTCCGCGCACGGATCGGCCCGCTAAGATGGCGCCGGTAAATTCCTCACACCATCACCCGGTGAACGTGTCGCAGCCTGCATTACTTAGCGTCCAGACTTCCAGCGGATCGCATCCTGCGCGATGCCTTGCGCGCGGGGGAGGCCGGTGACGCTTTCCTTCCTGGGCGCAGCACGTGCATGTCTGGCGTTGGCGATCACCGCGACGTCGGCGGGCTGCATCCTGACCAAGGACCTGCCGGATCCGGCGCGCGACGTTCCCGCCGGGTACAAGGCGGCCCGGTTGTCCAATCCCGATGGTGCGACGCCGACGCTGGACTGGTGGCGCGGGTTCCGCTCGCGCGAGCTGACGCAGTTGATGGAAGAGGCCCAGACGGTTAACCTCGACATTGCCGCGGCGACATCCCGGATCCTGCAGGCCGATGCGCAGGCACGAATCACCGGCGCGGCGCTGCTGCCGAGCCTGAGCGGCGGCGGGCAAGAGACCTACTCGCGCAATTCTGGTTCCAGCGCCAACGGCCTGACCAACGGCGGGCGCGAGGTGGTGACCTATTCGTCGTCGCTGTCGGCGAGCTATGAAATCGACTTCTGGGGCAAGAATCGCGACGCGGCGCTAGCTACCGAAGAGACCGCCAACGCCAACAGATTCGACCGCGACACGGTTGCGCTGACAACCTTGGCCGCCGTCGCCAACGCGTACTTCCAGGTGCTGGCGTCGCAGGACCGGATCAAGACGGCCGAGCGCAACATCGCCAGTGCGCAGCGTATCCTCGATGCGATCCAGTCGCGGCTGACTGCCGGCACCGGCACCGACCTCGACCTGGCGCAGCAGCAGAGCGTGCTCGCCAACCAGCGCGCCGCGGTGCCGCCGCTGCGGCTGACGCTGGCGCAGAACATCAATGCGCTGGCGCTGTTGGTAGCGCGTCCACCGGAAAGCGTGCGGATCGCCGGAGGATCGCTGAACAGCGTAGCGTCGCCGAGGGTGACGCCGGGCCTACCGTCGGAACTTCTGACGCAGCGGCCCGACATCCGCCGCCAGGAAGCGCAGCTGGCATCGGCCACCGCGAATGTCGGCAGCGCCCGCGCGCAGTTCTTTCCGAGCATTCAGCTGACCGGGCAGGGCGGCTACCAGAGCTCGGCACTGGCATCGCTGTTCCAGCCCAATGCGGCCTTCTTCAGCCTGGTTGGCGGCCTCACCCAGCCGATCTTCGACGGCGGGCGCATCCTCGGCAATTTCGAACTGACCAAGGCCAAGCAGGACGAATTGCTACAGACCTACCGCAAGACGGTGATCTCGGCGTTTGTCGATGTGAACAACGCGCTGGCTTCGATCCGACAAAACACCGAAAAACTGCGATTGCAGCGCGATGTGGTAACGGCATCGCGACGCGCGTTCGAGCTTTCCGAGCAGCAACTGCGCGCCGGAACTGCAGATATCGTAACTGTGCTAAACACCCAATTGACGCTGTTTCAGGCCGAGGACGCGCTGTCGCAGGCGCAGCTCGCGCGGCTGCTGGCGATCGTCAGCCTGTATCAGGCGCTGGGAGGCGGCTGGGAGCCGAAAATGGAGAGACCGGTCAATGCTCTTTAAGCCGGATTCGAACGAGGCGGCGAACGCGCCCGGCACCGTGGCCCGCATCAAGGGCGGCGCGCGCCGACGCACGGTCTCGATCTTCGTCACGCTGCTGATCCTCGGCGGTCTCGGTTATATCGGCTGGACGGTAATGCAGCAGAAGCAAGCCGCTTCCCGCGCGCCGCGGCCCGATACGACCGTGCCGGTGCTGGCGGCAACGCCAAAAGTCCAGGACGTGCCGGTCTATCTCGACGGTGTCGGCTCGGTGAAGGCACTGAACAACGTCACCGTGCGCGCCCAGGTCGATGGCA
This sequence comes from Tardiphaga sp., assembly GCF_028290785.1. Classification (GTDB taxonomy): domain Bacteria; phylum Pseudomonadota; class Alphaproteobacteria; order Rhizobiales; family Xanthobacteraceae; genus Tardiphaga. Next base: position 20,289 of record NZ_JAQGJD010000246.1, read on the forward strand.
AGCTGATCAAGGTCAATTTCAAGGAAGGCCAGGACGTCAAGGCCGGCGACGTGCTCGGCGAGATCGATCCGGTGCTGTACAAGGCGCTGTACGATCAGGCCGTCGCCAAGAAGGCCCAGGACGAGGCGACCCTGGCCAATGCCCGCCTCGACCTGATCCGCTACCAGCAGCTCGCCGCCACCAATGCCGGCTCCAAGCAGCAGGCCGACACCCAGAAATCGGTCGTCGCGCAGCAGGAAGCGCTGGTGAATTCGGACCAGGCCGCCATCGACAACGCGCAGGCGACCCTGAGCTACACCAAGATCATCGCGCCGCTGTCGGGCCGCGCCGGGCTGCGCCAGGTCGACCAGGGCAACATCATCCATGCCTCCGACACCACCGGTCTCGTCATCATCACCCAGCTGCAGCCGATCGCAGTTCAATTCAGCCTGCCGCAGCAGCAGATCGTCCGTGCCAATGCCGCTGCCGCCAAGGGCACGCTCGCGGTCGATGTGTTCGGCAATGACGGCGTCACCGTGGTCGATACGGGAACCCTGACCGGCATCGACAACCAGGTCGATATCACCACCGGGACCGTGAAGATCAAAGCGGAGTTCCCCAACGCCACCTTCCAGCTATGGCCGGGCCAATTCGTCAACGTCCGGCTCAAGGTCGAAACACTGTCGCAGGCGATGGTAGTGCCGACGTCCGCCGTGCAGCGCGGACCGGCTGGCACGTTCAGTTACGTGATCGGCGAGGGCGACATCGTCAAAGCGGTGCCGGTGACGGTGACACAGCAGAACGAGACCGAGGCCGTGATCGCCAAGGGCCTGTCGCCGAGCGACCGCGTCGTCACCACCGGCTTCGCCAATCTGGCAGAAGGCACCAAGGTCAGCGTCAGCACCAACAGCGAAGAACCGACCGCCGATCTGGCGCCGCGCAAGCGGGGCGGCAAGCGTGGCGAACGCCGTTCGGGCGAGGGCGACCAGAAGGGCCAGTCCGGTCCGGCCAAGGCGCCGTCGACGGCGCCGGGCAGCGCCGCACCCGTCGGAGCCAAACAGCCATGAACCCGATTGCCTGAGTTGACCGACAACCGAAGCCAGAGCGCGCAGCCATGAGCGTCTCCGAACCCTTCATCCGCCGTCCGGTCGCCACCTCCTTGCTCGGGGTGGCGCTGCTGATTGGCGGCGCGCTCGGCTACTGGGCACTGCCGGTATCGGCGCTGCCGCAGGTCGATTTCCCGACCGTGCAGGTCTCGACGCAACTGCCCGGCGCCAGCCCCGACGTGATTGCCTCGCTGATCACCGCGCCGCTGGAACGCCAACTCGGCCAGATCCCGTCGCTGACCTCGATGACCTCGACCAGTTCGTTCGGCGTCAGCGCGATCTCGCTGCAGTTCGACCTCAACCGCGACATCGACGGCGCCACCCAGGACGTGCAAGCGGCGATCAATGCTGCTGCCGGCGTGCTGCCGAAGAACCTGCCGTATCCCCCGGTGTACGCCAAAGTGAACCCCGCCGACGCGCCGGTGATGACGCTGGCGCTGACATCGGACACCATCTCGCTGCGCGCCATGAGCGACATCTCCGACACGCTGCTGGCTCAGCGGCTCAGCCAGATCTCCGGCGTCGGTCGCGTCGCCGTGCTCGGCGGCCTGAAGCCCGCGGTGCGCGTGCAGGCCGACCTGTCGCGGCTTGCCGCCTATGGCATCGCGATGGAAGACCTGCGTACGGCGATTGCCGGCGCCAACGTGTCGGGTCCGAAGGGATCGCTGGATGGCGCGCAGCAGGCCTACACGATCGCCGCCAACGACCAGATCGCGGCGGCCGACGCGTACCGGCCGATCATCGTCGCCTACAAGAACGGCGCGCCGGTGACGATCGGCGATATCGCAGAGATCGTCGATGGCCTGGAGAACGACCGCACCGGCGGCTGGTACCAGAGCACGCCGGCTGTGATCATCGAGATCCAGCGTCAACCGGGCGCCAATGTCATCGAGGTGGTCCGGCAGATCCGCGAAGAGATCCCGAAGGTGCAGCGTTCGATGCCGGCCGGCGTCAAGCTCACTGTGGTGAGCGATCGAACGGTCACCATCCGCGCCTCGGTTCACGACGTGCAGTTCACGCTGGTGCTGTCGGTGGTGCTGGTGACGCTCGTCGTGCTGCTGTTCCTGCGCTCGCTGCGGGCGACGCTGATCGCCGGCGTGGCGCTGCCGCTGTCGCTGATCACGTCTTTTGGCGTGATGTATTTCGCCGGTTTCAGCCTCGATAATCTCTCTTTGATGGCGCTGACCATCGGCACCGGCTTCGTGGTCGATGACGCCATTGTCATGATCGAGAACATCGTCCGGCACATGGAAGATGGCGAAAATCCGATGCAGGCCGCCTTGAGCGGCGCCAGCGAGATCGGTTTTACCGTGATCTCGCTGACGGTGTCGCTGATCGCGGTGTTCATCCCGCTGTTGTTCATGTCCGGGCTGGTCGGCCGCATGTTCCGCGAATTCGCATTGACGCTGACGATTGCCGTTGTCGTCTCGGCCATCGTGTCCCTGACTTTGACTCCGATGATGTGCTCGCGGCTCCTGAAGCACACCCATGACGAGTGGCAGGTGCCCGGCCTCGCCGCGGTCAGCCGGTTCATCGACCGCATGGTGGCGTTCTATCACCGCACGCTTTTGTGGGTGCTGAAGCATCAGCCGGCGACGCTGGTCGTCACCTTCCTGACTGTCATCGCGACGCTCGGCCTCTATATCATAGCGCCGAAAGGCTTCCTGCCGCTGCAGGACACCGCTTCGATCACCGCCGTGACCGAAGCCGGCGCCGACGTCTCCTTCGCCGAAATGCAGAGCCGGCAGGCGGCTGCGGCTGCCGCCATCCAGGCAGATCCCGACGTCACCGGCGTGGTCTCGGTGATCGGTGGCGGGACAGTGAATCCGACCACCAATGTCGGCCGTCTGGTGCTCAACCTGCGCCCGCGCGGCGAGCGCAAGGACGACATCACACAGGTGATCGCACGGCTGAAGCAGAGCGTCGCCGGCATTCCCGGTATGACCGTGTATTTCCAGCCGGTGCAGGATATCCAGATCAGTACCCAGTCGAGCCGCTCGCAGTACCAGTACACGTTGACCGGCACCGACGCGACGCAGGTGACGCTGTGGTCGGAGAAGCTGGTCGCCGAACTCCGCCGCGATCCCATGTTCCGCGATGTCTCGTCCGAGAACCAGGCCGGCGGGCTGCGGGCGTCCCTGGACATCAACCGGCAGCGCGCCGGTCAGCTCGGCGTCAGCCTGCAGGGCATCAACGACACGCTCAACGACGCCTTCGCGCAGCGCCAGATTTCCACCATCTACGGCCAGGCCAACCAATACCGCGTGGTGCTGGAAGCGCTGCCCGGGCAACAGCGCGACCCCGACGTGCTGTCCAAACTGTATCTGCCCGGCGTCGCCGGGGCGCAGGTGCCGTTATCGGCCGTGGCGACTTTGACCCGCACCACGGCGCCGCTGGCGATTTCGCATCAGGCGCAATTTCCGGCGATCTCGCTGAGCTTCAACCTCGCGCCGGGCGAGGCGCTCGGCGACGCCGTGCAGGCGGTGAAGACCATCGAGACGCGGATCGGCATGCCCAGCAGCATCGTCGGGCTGTTCGCCGGCGACGCCGCGGAGTTTTCCAAATCGCTGTCGGGCCAGCCCTGGCTGATCCTCGCCGCGCTGGTGACGATCTATATCGTGCTTGGCGTACTCTATGAGAGCTACATCCATCCGATCACCATTCTCTCGACGCTGCCGTCGGCCGGCGTCGGCGCTATTCTGGCGCTGATGGCCACCGGGCAGGACCTCTCGGTGATCGGCCTGATCGGCATCATCCTGTTGATGGGCATCGTCAAGAAGAACGCCATCATGATGATCGACTTCGCGCTGGAGGCGGAGCGGCATCGCGGCCGGACGCCGGAAGAGGCGATCGTCGAGGCCTGCCTGCTGCGGTTCCGGCCGATCATGATGACCACGCTCGCCGCGCTGTTCGGCGCGTTGCCTTTGGCGGTGGAGAGCGGCACCGGCGCCGAACTGCGGTTTCCGCTGGGCGTGTCGATCATCGGTGGTCTGGTGCTCAGCCAGTTGCTGACGCTCTACACCACGCCGGTGATCTACCTGGCGCTCGACCGCATCAACCGCCGCTTCGAGAAGGCCGCGCCTGATGCCACGGTACCGCCGACGCCGCCGATCGCGGGAGCGGCGGGGGCTTCGGGAGCCGGGGGGACGCCGTAATGGCTTCCATTTCCGAACCCTTCATCCGCAGGCCGGTCGGCACCACGCTGCTGGGCATCGGCCTGTTTCTGATCGGCGCCGTCGCCTATCATTTCCTGCCGGTCGCCGCGGTGCCGAACGTCGATTTCCCGATGATCCGGGTCTCGGCCACGCGTCCCGGCGCCGATCCGGCGATCATGGCGGCCACCGTCGCGGCGCCACTGGAGCGCCGGCTCGGCGTCATCGCCGGCCTCGACCAGATCACCTCGACCAGTTCGCTGGGATCGACCAGCATCCAGCTGCAATTTGCCATCGGCCGCGACGTCGATCGCGCTGCGCGCGACGTGCAGGCGGCGATCAACGCCTCGGTGGCCGACCTGCCCACCGACCTGCCGACGCTGCCGAATTTCCGCAAGGCCAATCCGTCGGCGGCGCCGGTGTTCATCCTGGCGCTGACCTCCAAGACCATGTCGGCCAGCGCGATCTACGACGTCGCCGACACCGTGATCGTGCAGCGCATCTCCCAGGTACCGGGGGTCGGCGAGGTCACCACATCAGGCGCCGACCAGCCGGCGGTGCGGATCCAGCTCAACCCGGTGGCGCTGTCCAACGCCGGCATCGCCACCGACGACGTCCGCACCGCCATCGTCAATGCCAATCCGCTCGGTCCGGTGGGCATTTTCAGCGGCTCCCGGCAGAGCGAAACGCTGTCGATGAATCCGCAGATGCGCACCGCGGAAGAGTTTCGCGACATCATCGTCAAGAGTTCGAACGGCAACTATGTCCGGCTGTCCGATGTCGCCGACGTCCAGGACGCCACCCGCAACAGCCGCTCGGTCGCCTGGTTCAACAAGCAGCCGGCCGTGCTGATTCAGATCACCAAGCAGGGCGATGCCAACGTCATCGACACCGTTGATCGCGTCAAGGCGCTGATCCCCGATCTCAAGCAGTGGATTCCCGCTGGCATCGAGGTCTCGGTGCTGACCGACCGCACCGGCACCATCCGCGCGTCGGTGGAGGACATGCAGTGGACGTTGCTGGCCACGGCGGTGCTGGTGATGCTGGTGGTGTTCGTGTTCCTGCGCAGGGGTATTCCGACCATCGCGGCGGGCGTCTCGGTGCCGCTGGCGTTGGCGGGCACCTGTGTCGGGATGTGGATGGCGGGTTTTTCGATCAACAACCTGTCGCTAATGGCGCTGGCGATCTCGGTCGGCTTCGTGGTCGATGACGCCATTGTCATGATCGAGAACATGTACCGTAACCTGGAGGAGGGCATGGCGCCGTTGCAAGCGGCGCTGGAAGGCGCCCGGCAGATCGGCTTCACCGTGCTCTCGATCAGCCTGTCGCTGATCGCCGCCTTCACGCCGCTGATCTTCATGGACGGGCTGGTCGGACGGCTGCTGCGCGAGTTCTCGCTGACGCTGACCTTCTCCATCGTCGTGTCCACCGTGGTGTCGCTGACGGTAACGCCGATGATCTGCGCACAATACATCAAGACCGGGGTATCGAGCACCGAGACCCGCTTCGACCGCATCGTCGAGGGCACGCTGTCGCGCATCGTGGCGTTCTACGAGCGCACGCTGCACGTGGTGCTCGGCTTTCCGCTGCTGACGCTGCTGGTGTTTTTCGCCACCATCGCGCTGACCGTGGTGCTCTACATCAAGACGCCGAAGGGCTTCTTCCCGAATGACGACAGCGGCTTCGTGATCGGCGCGACTCGCGCTTCCGCCGACACCTCGTTCCAGGCGATGCTCGGCTTGCAGCAGCGGCTCGCCGACATCGTGATGGCCGATCCCGGCGTCGCGAGCGTGGGGTCATCGCTGGGCGGCACGGGAGGTCCGGGCGGCGGCGGCGCCAGCCGCGGCACCATGTTCATCAGCCTGAAGTCGCCGGAGGAACGCAACGGCGATAGCACCGAAGACGTGATTGACCGGATGCGCCGCAATCTTGGCGTCGTGCCGGGCATCCGGCTGTTCATGTTCGCGGCACAGGACCTGCGCGCCGGCGGCCGGCAGAGCGACTCCAACTATCAGTACACGCTGACCTCGACCAATCTCGACCTGCTGCAGAAATGGGCGCCGCTGGTCGGCAAGCGGCTCGAGAGCGTGGACGGCATCACCGACGTGTCCAGCGACCGCGATCCCGGCGGGCTGCAGTTGACGCTGTCGATCGACCGCAAGATCGCCTCGAGCCTCGGCGTCAAGGTGCAGGACATCGACAACGCGCTGAACAATGCGTTTTCGCAACGCCAGATCTCGACGATTTATACCCAGCGCAACCAGTACAAAGTCATCATGGAGATCGACGGCAAGTTCCAGAACGACCCGACCGACCTCGAGCGCATCTATGTGGCCGGCGCCAACGGCGCGCAGGTGCCTCTGTCGGCCGTGGTCCGCAGCTCGCGGACCTTGTCGGCGCTCGCAGTGGCACACTCCCAGGGATTTCCGTCCACGACGGTGTCGTTCAACACGCTGCCGGGAGTGCAGCTCGACGCCGTCACCGGCAATATCCAGCGCGCGGTCGATGAGCTGCACATGCCGGAAGGCATCCGCGGCGGCTTCGACGGCAACGCGGGCGACTTCAACAAGACCACGGGCCGGCAGCCGCTGCTGATCCTCGGCGCGTTGATCGCGATGTATATCGTGCTCGGCGTGCTCTACGAGAGCCTGGTGCACCCGCTGACCATCATCTCAACGCTGCCGTCGGCGGGGCTGGGCGCGCTGCTGGCTTTGCAGATTACCAATACGCCGCTGACCGTGATCGCCTTTGTCGGCATCATCCTGCTGATCGGCATCGTCAAGAAGAACGGCATCATGATGGTGGATTTCGCCATCGAGGCCGAGCGGCATCGCGGGCTGTCGCCGGCGGAGGCGATTTTCGAGGCCTGCAGCGTCCGGTTTCGCCCGATCCTGATGACCACGCTGGCGGCGCTGTTCGCGGCAATCCCGCTGGTCATCGCCACCGGCCCGGGTACCGAGCTGCGCCGGCCGCTGGGGATCACCATCATCGGCGGGCTGCTGATCTCGCAGATCCTGACGCTCTACACCACGCCGGTGATCTACCTGCTGATCGACCGACTGCGCAGCCGCTCCCGACCTTTGCCGCTGCCCGCGCCGGCCGAATAGGCAGATCGCGGCCGTCACGGCGGTTGAAGCGCGGGTCGGCGCGGCGTATAGCGGGCGATGTCAAAAATTTCAGACCTGAAAGCCGGTGAGCCCGAGGCGATCCCGGAATGTCCGCGTTGTCTCAAGCCGGTGCCGCTGTGCATCTGCGACAGCATCCCGACCATCGAGAGCCGGATCGGCCTCCTGATCCTGCAGCATCCGCAGGAGCAGGACAGGGCGCTGGGCACCGCCCGTGTCGCGGCGCTGCATTTCAAGAACGCCGAGGTGAAGATCGGACTGTCCTGGCCGAGCCTCGCCAAGGCGCTGGGTCGGCCGATCGCCGATCCGTCGCGCTGGGCGGTGCTGTATCTCGGCTCGGCCAAGGTGTCCGACTTCGAGACCGACCGCGACCTGCTGGCGATCGACCGCAAGGGCGAGGCCGAGGAAAACCAGCGCGCCCTGCTGAAGGAAATTCAGGGCATCGTACTGCTCGACGGCACCTGGAGCCAGGCCAAGGCGCTGTGGTGGCGTAACGCCTGGATGCTGAAGTGCCAGCGCGTGATCCTCGGACCGGCCAAACCGTCGCTGTACGGCAAATTGCGCAGGGAGCCGCGGCAGGACGGGCTTTCGACCATCGAGGCCGCGGGTATGCTGCTGTCGAATCTGGAAAAGCGTCCGGAGATCGCCGAGACGCTGAACGCCAGCTTCGTCCGCATGCTGGCGAAATACCAGGAAGCACAGAGCGTGATGCCGGAACTGAAGCCGAAGCCGAAGCGCGACTGGCGCCGCAAGAAGAAGGCCTGAACTATCGGCTGGCCGGCGGCGGTCCAACCCCCTGGATTCGCTCGGAGTTCGATGGCCGGACCAGCGACGGGAACGGGTTGCGGAACAGGCCGCCCTTGTCTTCTTCCTCGACCGCGGCCGGCGCCACAGGCGCGGCGCCTTCCGCCCGCACCGGCGCCACCGGAACCGGCAGATTCTCACACTTCATGGAATAGACTAGCTGCCCGTTGGCGGTACGCCCGATCGGGGCGCAGGGATCGGCGCGAGCCACAGGCGGCTTGCTCTGGGCCAAGGCCGGGGAAGCCAGCACGAGAGCACAGAATAGAACACGGAATTTCATCGTCACCTCGCTGCAGTAGGCGACATCGTACGTCCAGGCGCGCGGTCGTGCCAAGAGCGCCTGGCTGAAAAAGGTGCGTTTTGAAATATGCCGCCAAAAGCGGCAGGCATCCGACCTAAGCTCTTGATTGGATTAATGGAGGCCACGTCGGGAATCGAACCCGAATAAACGGTTTTGCAGACCGGCGCGTAACCACTCCGCCACATGGCCCCATCGGGCGATTTGTTACAGACGGTTCGCCGTTTGCGCAATGCCCGGCCCCAATCTTTCGCGGATTTGGCGAAGGGGCATTGCAGGACATTCTAGCAGGATGCGGTCCAGCCGTCGGGAAACGGCACCAGCGGCCACGTCATGTCGTTGTCGTTGGCAGCCCTCGGAATCGGCGCGAAGAACATCGCCTGGGCGTGCAGATCATCCTCTGCTTCCACCTCGATTTCGGTACGCACTGCTTCCAGCAAAAGATCGAGTTCGGCTTCGCTCATTTTTGACGCTCCTTGTTGGAGCGCAATCTGGCGGAAACACTTTGGTGGCGCGTTGTATGGATCGATCAAATTGTAATTGATCCACCGGGGAGGCTGGCGATGGTTACCGCGCGATTGACGCGTTCGCGTCAATTCGATCGACCGGTGCTGCGCAGCCCGGCGGCTCGAACTACTGCCCATCATCATATGCGCGTTGCTTGTTCCCAGTTTAGATTTGACTGACTCTAAAATGATGGAACTGGTGACACCCAGCCGATAAACATGATGGCAATTGCGCGATTCGCGACAAGCCGGATGCCCGTCAGTCATCCGAGCCGCGGCCACCCAGAGGTGAAGCATGCAGCCGTCGCGACGTCAGTTCGTGAAGTGGGCGACGGCGACGGGCATCACGCTCAGCCTGTCACCGATGGCGACAGCAGCGAGCGTTCCCTTCGACGCCCATGAGATCTTGCCGGGGGAGGGCGCCTTCAATCCCGCGGTCGCTGGTGCCGGACGCATCGACGGCGTCGCCAAGGTCACCGGCGCCAAGCTGTATGCTTCCGACTTCCGCGCCTCGGACATGCCGGGATGGCCCGCGACCACGTCGCACGCGCTCCTGGTCCGCGCTCCCGACGCGACCCACGTCTATATCGGCATGGACCTCGCGCGCCTCAGCGGTTCGCTGAAGCCGAGCATGGTTGTCACCGCGGCCGAGATCGACAGCATCGGCCTCACCGTTCCCGCCTTCTACGCCGGCGACCTGTTCTGCCCGGTCGGAAAGACGCCGCTTTATCTGGGGCAGCCCGTCGCGCTGCTGATCTTCGAGACGTTCGACGCTTATGACCGCGCGCGCCTGGCACTGCGCGACAACACCTTCGTGAAGTTCGGCGAGGAGACCGGCCCGGTGTCGATGCCGCCGTTCGCCGCGTTCCGCTTTACGCGCGTCGCCGGCCCTGCGCCGGACGCGCCCGACGTCTATTCGCCGATTATGGCTGGCTGGGTCAGTCCGGGCAAAATTCAGAATACCGAACTGCCGGTGTGGGCGCCGTTCGCCAAGGAAACGACGAAGCCTTACGGCGAAGCCGCCCGTCATGGCGAAGCCATTCGCGCGGAATTGAGCGCCGACAATCCGAACATGCTGGTGCTGGATCGCCAGTTCGACACCCAGTCGATCGATCCGATGTTCCTGGAGCCGGAAGCCGGCCTCGGCTGGTACGATACCAACAGCCGGCAACTCGAACTGGTGCTCGGCGTCCAGTCGCCCTACGACACCACCGAATCGATTGCCGAGTTGCTTGGCAAGGCCAAGGCGCCGTTCAAGCCCGCGGGCATCCATTCGAACTACGCGCATATGGGCGGCGGCTTCGGCGGCCGCGACCACACGCCGTTCGTGCTCTACATCGCACTGGCTGCGATGTTCTTCCCGGGCCGCCCGGTGCGGCTGGCGCATGATCGTTACCAGCAGTTTCAAGGCGGCATCAAACGCCATGCTATCAAGATGCATTCGCGCATCGGCGTCGACCGCAAGACCGGCAAGATCCTGGCTTTCGCCGCCGACCACGTGCTGGACGGCGGCGGCCTCGCCAACTTCTCGGCCAGCGTCGCGACGGTCGCCGCCAATGCGGCGCTTGGCATCTATGACGTGCCGCGTGCCGACGTCACCACCGTGGCGCTGCATTCGCGCGGCGTGACCGCCGGCTCGATGCGCGGCTACGGCACGCTGCAGACCATGAGCGCGATCGAGGTGCTGGTAGACGAGGCGGCGGTCGCATTGAAGCTCGACCCCATCGACTTCCGTCGCCGCAATGCGTTGAAGCAGGACGGCCGCACCTTGGCCGGCAACCGCTACATCGTGTCGGTGCGTACCCCGGAGATCCTCGACAAACTCGAGCGCCACACGATCTGGCAGACCCGCGCCGACCAGAAATCGAGGGCGAAGCCGGGCTTCCTGGTCGGCACCGGCGTCGCCTGCGCCACCAAGGATTATGGCACCGGCGCCGACTGCTCCAACGGCCGCGTCGAACTCGGCCCCGACGGTCGCATCGCGATCTGGAACGATCATACCGAAATGGGCACCGGCGTCAGCACTGCGCTGGCCAACCGCGTCGCGCTACATCTCGGCGGCATCTCCGATCAGGTCGCGGTCGCCCAGGTCGGCGCGTTCGATGCGCTCGGCATGATTACGTCCGGCGATTCCTACGCGATGGATCAGAAGACGCAGGATTCGCTGGAGAAGAACCCGCGCTGGGTGCCCGCGATCAGCTCCGCGACCTCGGCTTCGATCGGCGCCCATGTCGGCACCCACGCCCCGGCGGAAGCCGCCAAGGTGATCTTCCAGTTCGGCCTGTGGCCGGCCGCCCTGTTGCTCTGGAAGATCGCGCCGACCGATCCGCGCGCGAAGGAGTTTGCCAAGGCGCAGTGGAAGAACGGTGAATTGACGATGGCTGGACTAGCGCCGCTACCGCTGAAGATGTTGGCCGCGACCGCGCACGCGCGCGGTCTGGTCACCGGTGCCGTGGCGCACAGCTTCTCGCGCTGGGAATGGTCGCGCGCGCGCTTCCTGCTGTCAGGTGTGCAGTACCGTGCCGAGATCGACGCGCTTGCGGTGCGCCGTGGCAACGGGCCGTTCCAGCGCCTCGACCGCGTCAGCGTCAAGTTTCCGCCGACCGACAACAACCGTATCGGCACCAGCTACACCTCGATGTGCGGCACCGCGGTGCGGGTCGAGATTGAGAAGGCCACCGGCATCCTGAAAATCGCCAAAGCCTACAGCGTGCTGGAATGCGGCCAGGCGTTGGTCCCTGATCTGGTGCTCGGCCAGGCGCAGGGCGGCTTCGCCATGGGCGTCGGCTATGCGCTGCTGGAATCGTTGCCGCCCTTTGAGGGGGGCCCCGGCAACGGACAGTGGAATCTCGACCGGTATCTCATCGCGCGCGGCTCCGACCTGCCGCTGCACGATCTGGAAATCGAGATGCTGCCGCCGCTGCCGGACGAAAAGCCGAAGGGCATTGCGGAAGTCGTCATGATTCCGGTGGTACCGGCGCTGCTCAATGCCATCCACGACGCCACCGGCCGACGCTTCCAGTCGCTACCGGTGACCCAAAGCCTGCTCAAGGGAGCGCTCGCGTGACCACAGTTGCCATCACCATCAACGGGCAGAAGCACGGGCCGAGCGAGATTCGCGACGACCTGACCATGAACGACTATTTGCGCGAAAATCTCGGCATGACCGGCACCAAGTTCGGCTGCGGCGCCGCGCAGTGCCTGAGCTGCGCCATCATCGTCGATGATCCCGACGGCACCAGCCACACCAGCCCGACCTGCATCGTGCCGGCGGTCCATTTCAACGGCCAGTCGATCCGCACCGTTGAAGGGCACGCCAAGGATGGGCAGTTATCGGTCCTGCAGAAGGCCTTCATCGCGCACTTCGCGTTCCAGTGCGGCTACTGCACCGCCGGCTTCCTCAACGAGGCGCAGGTGCTGCTGGAGCGGCTGGCGAAGACGCCGCTGCCGCGCGCCAATCTCGAAACCACAATCACCGAAGCGCTCGACGGGCATCTGTGCCGCTGCACCGGTTACGTCAAATATCACGAGGCGGTACGCGACGTGATCCTCGCCGACGCCGCGCGCTACCTCGTCTGATCCGAACGGATGCCGCGAGCGCGCATCAGGAGCGACCGAAGATGATGCAGATGTGGGGCAGGGCAGGCGTGGTGGTCGCTACGCTGGCGATGGGCATGCTGACGGCCTATGCCGCAGCCGAGGTTGCGTCGGACAAGCTCGCGTCGCCTGAAAGCTTTGCGGGAATTTCCGACACCGCGACGCGCTCGGCGGCGGTGTTCAGCGAGCTCGGCAAGGTGCTGACCAGCCCGCGCTGCGTCAATTGCCATCCTGCCAGCGACCGCCCGCGCCAGGGCGACCGCGCCCGCCTGCACCAGCCGCCGGTCGAACGCGGCGCGGACGGCCACGGCCTCCCGGCGATGCGCTGCTCAAGCTGTCACCAGAACGCGAATTTCGATCCTGGCCGCGTCCCCGGCCATCCCGAGTGGCATCTGGCACCGCGCGAAATGGCTTGGGAAGGCAAAACCGTCGCGGAGATCTGCGCCCAGATCAAGGATCCCGCCCGCAACGGCAATCGCCCGGTGGAAGCCTTGATCGATCATATCGGCAAGGACACGCTGGTCGGCTGGGCCTGGGCGCCCGGCTTCGGCCGCACGCCTGCACCGGGCACGCAGGCGCAGGCCGGCGCGCTGGTGAAAGCCTGGGCCGAGAGCGGCGCGGCGTGCCCGGCGAATTGAGCTGGCTCCCCGGGCCGGATTCGAACCAATCCGATTTGTAGGGGTGGGGCAGGGCTCGCCGCGCTGAGAGCCTTTGCCATCCTGCAAATTACAGTTCGATCGGCACCGCAATGCGGGCGATCAGGGCAGCCAATTCGTCCAGGTGATCGCTGTCCGGCAGATGCTCGGTATCGTGATTCTGCACCACGGCCGCGAGACGCACCATGCATTCGTCGTCGCTGATGAAGGGCAGGGTGTGAAGGTCCGTGACGGGAGCGCGATCGGCGTGAAGGGCTGACATGGTCACCTCGTTCGATTCGGTCTGTTCAGGGTCACGGCGCTCTATCTCGATGGCGAATGAGACGTTTTGGCGATGCCGTCATGGCGTTTCCGCGCTGCGGGTTCCGCGATTGTTGCCGGGCATCACCGGCCAAACCCGCAAAAGGTCCTGTAAACAGCTGATCTTTGGCG
>NZ_JAQGJD010000251.1 GCF_028290785.1 Tardiphaga sp.
GCTGGCGCAGCGCGCCGCCGATCTCGACTGGAGCATGTTCGAAGGCATCAAGAGCCTTGGCATCACCGCGGGCGCCTCGGCGCCGGAAGTGATCGTCGAGGAGATCATGGGCGCCTTCGCCGAGCGCTACGAGCTGCATGTGGAGACGGTGTCGGCCGCGGAGGAGAACGAGTTCTTCCCGCTGCCGCGCTCGCTGCGCCCCGACGCGGCGTAACCTTCATGGCGGTCTATACCGACGTTCCCGCCGATGAACTGTCGGAGTATCTCGCCGCCTACGATATCGGCGAGCTGTTGTCCTACAAGGGCATCGCCGAAGGCGTCGAGAACTCCAACTTCCTGCTGCACACCACGGCGGGTTCGTTCTTCCTGACGCTGTACGAAAAGCGCACGGCGGTGGGCGACCTGCCGTTCTTTCTCGGTTTGATGTCGCATCTGGCGTCGCACGGCATCCCTTGTCCGGAGCCGGTGAAGATGCGCGACGGCAAGATGCTCGGCACGCTGGCCGGCCGGCCCGCCGCGATCATCGACTTTCTCGAAGGCGTGTGGCCGCGCAAGCCGAATGCCGTGCACTGCGCCGGCATCGGCCAGGCGCTGGCCAAGATGCATCTCGCCGGTCAGGATTTCGCGATGGACCGCGCCAACGCGCTGTCGGTGTCGGGCTGGCGGCCGTTGTTCAGTTCGGCAGCCGCGCGCGCCAACGAGGTGCAGCCCGGCTTGCGGGAATTCCTCGCCTCCGAGCTGAACTACCTCGAAGGCCGCTGGCCGAAGGACCTGCCGAGCGGCGTGATCCATGCCGACGCGTTTCCCGACAACGTGCTGTTTCTCGGCGACCGGCTCTCCGGCCTGATCGACTTCTATTTCGCGTGCAACGACATGTTCGCCTACGACGTGGCGATCTGCCTCAACGCCTGGTGTTTCGAGCCGGATCATTCCTTCAACGTCACCAAGGCGCGCGCGTTTCTGTCGGCCTATGGCCGCGAGCGAAGGCTGTCCGAGGCGGAGCAGGCGGCCTTGCCGCTGCTGGCGCGCGGCGCGGCGTTGCGTTTCCTGCTGACGCGTCTGGTGGATCTCCTCAACGTGCCCGCCGGCGCCATGGTGCAGCCGAAGGACCCGCTGGAATATGTGCGAAAACTGCGCTTCCACCAGTCGGTGAAGAGCATGGCCGATTACGGCGTCGAAACCTCGGGTCTGCCCGCATGACACCGGTTCTGATCCACACCGACGGCGCCTGTTCCGGCAATCCCGGCCCGGGGGGCTGGGGCGCGATCCTGAAGTTCGGCGATGCCGAAAAGGAATTGAAGGGCGGCGAGGCTCATACCACCAACAACCGCATGGAACTGATGGCGGCGATCTCGGCGCTGGAAGCGCTGAAGAAGCCGTGCAGCGTCGATCTGCACACCGACAGCCAGTATGTCCGCAACGGCATTACCAGCTGGATCCACGGCTGGAAGAAGAACGGCTGGAAGACCGCCGACAGGAAGCCGGTCAAGAACGTCGATCTGTGGCAGCGCCTCGACGCCGCGCTGCATACGCACGATGTGCGCTGGCACTGGGTCAAGGGTCACGCCGGCCACGATGAAAACGAACGCGCGGACCAGTTGGCGCGCGACGGGCTGATCGAGAACAAGAACAGGAAGTAGCAGGCACCCGTTCCCCGGACGCTGCGCAGCGCGCCCGCTTGGGCGTGGTGCGCTGCAGATCCGGGGTCCCGGTATTCTTACGCAGAAAAAACCGGGATCCCGGATCTGCGGAGCGGCACAAGAATGCCGCACCGCGTCCGGGAACAAGGTCTGCAGTTAGCAGCTACTCATAGCTGCTCGAGCAGCGTGTCGCCGCCGGAGACTTCGACCTTGCCGGGGTTCGGCTCGAGGTTGAACTTGGTCACGACGCCGTCTTCCACCAGCATCGAGTAGCGCTTCGAGCGGATGCCGAGGCCGTTGCCCGAGGCGTCCAGCTCCATGCCGATCGCCTTGGTGAATTCGGCGTTGCCGTCGGCGAGGAAGGTCGCCTCGTCGCGCAGATCGGTGTCCTTCTTCCAGGCATTCATCACGAACGCATCGTTGACGGAAATCACCGCGATGCTGTCGACGCCCTTGTCCTTCATGGCGTAGGCGTTGAGGAAGATGCTGGGCAGATGCATCTTGTGGCAGGTGCCGGTATAGGCACCGGGAACCGCAAACAGCGCGACCTTCTTGCCCTTGAATACGTCGTCGGTGGTCTTTACGGCGAGACCCTCCGCCGTCATCACGCGCAGCTTCGCCTCGGGCAGCTTGTCGCCAACTTTGATGGTCATCGTCGATCTCTCCAGGAATGTGGGTGGCTGTATTTAGACCGGCTGCGTGACGCGCACAATATTGGTCGCGTAAAGCCAAGTCAGCTACGCAGACGTTCCCCGGATGCAGCGCAACGCAGCGCGCCCGCGCCGTGGTGCGCTGCTGATCCGGGGCCGTCACGAATGCAGAGCTTGGAACGGTCCCGGATCTGCGGAGCAGCGTTGCACGCTGCACCGCGTCCGGGACACGAGACCCGCTTACGCCGCCGCCTGCTTGTTCTCGTCGCGCAATTCGCGGCGCAGGATCTTGCCGACATTGGTCTTCGGCAGCGACGTGCGGAACTCGATCTGCTTGGGCACCTTGTAGTTGGTCAGCTGGGTGCCGCAGAACTTGATGATATCCTCCGCGGTCAGGTTCGGGTCCTTGCGCACGATAAAGGCCTTTACCGCCTCGCTGGACCGCTCGTCGGCGACGCCGATCACCGCACATTCCAGCACGCCGGGATGGCTGGCGATAACGTCCTCGACCTCGTTGGGATAGACGTTGAAGCCCGAGACCAGGATCATGTCCTTCTTGCGATCGACGATCTTGGTATAGCCATCGGCACTCATGATGCCGATGTCGCCGGTGCGGAAGTAGCCGTCGGCGGTCATCACCTTGGCGGTCTCGTCAGGCCGGTTCCAGTAGCCGGACATGATCTGCGGTCCCTTGGCGCAGATCTCGCCGGGCTCGCCGAGCGGCACTTCGTGACCATCGTCGTCGCGGATCGAGATCCAGGTCGAGGGTACCGGCACGCCGATCGAACCGTTGAACTGATCGACGTCGGCGGGATTGCAGGTCAGCGTCGGCGATGTCTCCGACAGCCCGTAGCCCTCGGCCACGAAGCAGCCGGTTGTCTTCAGCCACCGTTCAGCCACCGCCTTCTGCACCGCCATGCCGCCGCCGTTGGAAATCTTCAGCTTGGAGAAGTCTACCTGGTCGAAGCCCGGCGTGTTCAGCAGGCCATTGTAGAGCGTATTCACCGCCGGAAAGCTGTTGACCTGATACTTCATCAATTCCTTGACGAAGCCCGGCATGTCGCGCGGGTTCGGGATCAGCAGGTTGACGCCGCCGGCGCGCATCGCCAGCAGGAAGCAGGCCGTCAGCGCGAAGATGTGGTACAGCGGCAGCGCGCAGACGATGAAGATCTGCTCCACATGGGGCGGTTTGCGCAGCGCCGGCTGCAGCCAGGCGTCGTTCTGAAGCACGTTGGCGAGGATGTTGCGGTGGAGTAGCGTCGCGCCCTTGGAGACGCCGGTGGTGCCGCCGGTATATTGCAGGAAGGCGACATCGTCGCGGCCGATCTCCGGCTTGGTCAACTTCATGTGGCGGCCGGCGCTCAGCGCGTCGTTGAACGACACCGCGCCGGGCAGCGACCAGGCCGGCACCATCTTCTTCACCTTGCGGACCACCAGATTGACGATCACGCCCTTAAATCCCAGCATGTCGCCCATGCTGCCAACGATGACCTGCTTCACCGCGGTCCTTGCAATCACCTGCTGCACGGTGGAGGCGAAATTCTCCAGCACGATGATCGCCTCGGCGCCGGAATCCTTGAGCTGGTGTTCAAGCTCGCGCGGCGTGTAGAGCGGATTGACGTTGACCACCGCATAGCCGGCGCGCAGCACCGCGGCGGTGGCCACCGGATATTGCAGCACGTTGGGCATCATCAGCGCGACGCGCGCGCCCTTGGCGAGGCCCTTGCTCTGCAGATAGGCGCCCAGCGCCACCGACATTTCGTCGAGTTCGCGATAGGTAATCGACTTGTCCATGCAGATGAAGGCCTTGCGGTCGCGAAATTTCGCAAAGCTCTCTTCCAGCAGATCGACCAGCGACGGATACAGATTCACATCGATGTCAGCCGGCACGCCGGCCGGATATTGCTTGAGCCAGATTCGCTCCATGACCTTCCCCCTTGCTATGTTGTTTTGTGGAAGTATTGAGCAAAGCGCGAGTCGATAGCAAGCGGCGGCGCAACATGAGAGGCCGAAGTTTAGCGTGGCGATCGGCTGGGCGCCGGCTATGCGCTCGCTCGCCCCGCAAGCGGGCAAGGTGAGGTTAACGTGGGCTGCGCGGCCGTCCCCAGTCCACTAGCAGCGGAATGCTAGCTGCGTGGGGCCGAAGCTGCCGGTTTGGCATCGCCGGTGGTGGCCTTGGGCGCCGGCTTGGCCGCAGCCTTCGGCTTGGCAGGGGCGCTTGGTTTCGCCGCGTCGGCGGCGGCCGGCTTGGCCGCTGCGGGTTTGATGGCGGCCGGCTTCGCGGCGGCCTGCTTGGGAGCGGCCGGCTTGGCCTCGGCGCCAGCAGCCGGCTTGGCGTCCTTGGAGTCGGTCGCCGCATCGGGCTTCTTCGCCGCGATCCGCTTCTTCGGCTTGGCCTTCGGCGTCTGCTTGGCTTCCTCGACAGCGTTGGCGGCGATCAGGTCGGAGCCGGTCTTCTTCGGGCCAAGATAGACGATGACGGGCTCGGCCGGGGCGGCGGCGGCCGCCAGCATGTCGGCAGGACGCAGGGTCGGCGGCTGCAAGCCGGCGGTGAAGAAGGCCAAAGCCGGGCTTCCGCCGCTCGCGTTGCCGGCGACCTCGGCTTCGTCGTCGGCGTCGCTGGCCGGGCGCTTGCGCTTCGGTCCGCACATCTCGTCGCGCAGGTTCGGCGGCGCGGCGTCGATCGGCACCAGATTATCAACGGTGCCGAGCGCCGGGCGGAGCCAGGTCAGGTTGTTGGCAGAAAAACCGCGCTCCAGCAGTTGCGCCGCCTTGAGGGCGCGGGCCTGGCCGGAGGTCGATCCGAGCACCACGGCGACGAGCCGCTTGCCGTTGCGGGTGGCGGTGGCCACCAGATTATAGCCGGAGGCGCAGATGAAGCCGGTCTTCATGCCATCGGCGCCGGGAAAGCGGCCGATCAGCTTGTTGAAATTCGGAGTGATCCGGCGGCCGAACTTCATCGCGGGGATGTGGACGAAATATTCGTATTCGGGGAGATCATGGATGATAGCCCGCGCCAGAATGGCGAGATCGCGCGCCGAGGTGACATGGCCGTCGGCCGGCAGGCCGTTCGGGTTGACGTAATGGGTTTGCGTCATACCGAGGCGCGCCGCGTTCGCATTCATCAGCTCGGAGAAGCCATCGACCGAGCCGCCGATTCCTTCGGCCAGCACGACCGCCATGTCATTGGCCGATTTCACCATCATCATCGTCATGGCGTTTTCGATGGTGAGCTGGGTGCCGGCCTTGAAGCCCATCTTGGATGGCGACTGCGAGGCCGCGGTCGGCGACACCGTCACCAGCGACTCCAGCGTAGTGCGTCCCTCCTTAACTGCCTTCAGCACCACATAAGCGGTCATCAGCTTGGTGACGGAGGCCGGATACCAAGGATAGGTGGCGTTCTCTGCCTGCAGTACCTTGCCGGTGTCGACCTCGACCACCAGCAGCGCCTCGGCGCCGGCCGCACGGGGCGCGAGGGCCGCGATCGCGAGCCCCGCGATCAGCGCGATTCCATTCAATGATAGCAAGCGGCGCGATGCAGAGAAAAATGACACTAGCCGATTCCGGTTGTTGTCGGGTCGCTCGCCACGCAGCATGGCCGCGGGCGGACGTCCTGGAATGTAACGTTCGGGAGGTACATGCGATCCGGCCATCAATCTGTGACGGCAGCAAACCTATACCGGCTGAAACCATCAGAACAGTGGTTGGCGCTCTATTCGTCGATGAAAGGGGCCAAATTTCGACCGGTAGCGGCAGTCTCACAGCGGCGGCATTGCCTCCGGTAACGCCATGCTGGCCCGCGCCTTTTCCTGAACCATGAATTGCGCCGTCGCCAGGTCGGCGAAATGGCCGCCTTGCGACACCAGTTCATCGAACGTTCCGCTTTCGATCACACGGCCATTCTCGAATACCAGAATTCGCGTCGCATTGCGGATGGTGGACAGCCGGTGCGCGATCACGAAGGTGGTTCGGCCCTTCATCACTTCATCGAGAGCGGCGTTCAGTTTGGCCTCGGTCACGGCGTCGAGCGCGGAGGTGGCCTCGTCGAGAATCAGGATCGGCGGGTCCTTCAGGATTGCCCGCGCGATCGACAGCCGCTGTCGCTCGCCGCCGGACAGCATGCGGCCACGCTCGCCGGCATTGGTCTCGAAGCCACGCTCGCTGCGCTCGATGAAGTCGAGCGCCTGAGCGCGGGAAGCCGCGATGCGCAATTCTTCATCGGTCGCATCGGGCTTGCCAACGCGCAGATTGTCGGCGATCGAGCGGTTGAACAGCAGCGCCTCCTGGAACACGACGCCGATGTTCCGGCGCAGCGCCGCCAGCGTCAGGCCGCGGACATCCATGCCGTCGATGCGGATGAAGCCGGACTGCGGATCGAATGCGCGGTGCAGCAGCGCGATGGCGGTGGATTTGCCGGCGCCGGTGGCGCCGACCAGCGCGATGGTCTGGCCGGGCAGCGCGATAAAGGAAAGATCCTCCACCGCCGGGCGCTTGCCGTCATACGAGAACGAGACGTCGTTGAATTCGACCATGCCCTGAAGCCGGCCGGGATCGATGGCGTCGAGGCGGTCGCGTACCGCCGGCACCGCGTCTAGCACGTTGAAAAAGTCACGCAGCCGCGGTGCTTCCATGAACACGCCGTTGATGAATGACACCACCTGCTCAAGCCGCTGGATCAGCATGGTGGCGAACGAGACGAACATCACGATTTCGCCCACCGTGGTCAGGCCCTGCTGGTGCAGCGCGATGCCGACGGTGAAGATCGCCAGCACGGTGATGGTGGTCGAGGCCTTGGTCATCACCGTGACCAATGCCCACCACGACAGTACCGGCATCTGCGCCGCCAGCAACTGGTCGGCGACGCCGCGCAGCCCCTGCACCTCGGCATCGACGCGGGTAAAACTCTGCACCAGCGCGACGTTGCCGAGCGCGTCCGAGGCCCGCGCCGACAGGTCGCCGTAATGTTCCTCGACCTCGCTCTGCATGCCCGAGGTCTTGCGCACCACCAACGTGGTCAGCACGGTGAACACGACGCACAGCACCGCGAGCAGGACGGCCAGCCGCCAGTTGATGTCGACCGACAGCGGCAGCAGCACGATCAGCGACATGATCGAGGCGAAATGCTCGCGGAAGAAACCCAGCCACAGCCGCCACAGCGCATCGGTGCCCTGCAGCATCACCTTCATCAGCCGGCCGGAATGGGTGCCGGTGTGATAGGTCAGCGGCAGTTGCATGATGTGTTCGAAATAATCGGTCAGCACCGCCTGGCGCTGGCGATGCGCGAGGCGGTCGGCGTGCAGTGCCACCACGGCGCCGCAGACGATGGTGAACAGGCCGAAGCCTACCCACGCCGCCAGCAGCGGCCATGGCGAGGCGACTTCGGCATTGAGCGCGCCGGTGGAAAGATTGCCCGACAGCACGTCGATGATGCGGCCGAACAGCACCGGTTCTGCGAATTGCGCGCCGGCCAGCAGCAGGTTGGCGGCGGCCAGGATCCAGCCGAGCCGCTTCTCCTTGCCGAGCAATTGCAGCACGCGGGTGTAGAGTCGGATCATGGAGAGGCACTCGGGACGACGCGAACGGAATGATCGGCCGCCACTATTCTAAGCAGGGATCGGCAGTGGAATACAGCCGCCCGCAATAGTTGTTCAGTTGATCTTGCGGCCCATCGAGCCCGGCAGGAAGGCATCGTCGAACACGTCCGAGGCGGTGGGGCGCCTGTGGAAGGTAAAATCCTCGGCGATCTCGCCGATCGAGGTCTCGAAGCGCGCCGGATCGATGCCGCCCAGGCCATCGCGGCGGACGTCGTCGGTCAGGATGTTGTCGCGGATAGCGACCCTCAGCCGCTCCAGTTCAAGGTCGCGCGAGCCGCTCTCCATCTGCGTCAGCACATCGTCGATCGCCTTCGCCGGCTGCTGGATGGTGAGCTGGGTAGCGGTGGCGATAGCGCGGACAAAGGCTTTGACGGCCTCGGGCTTCTCGGCGACGAATTTCGGATTGGCGATGACGGCCAGACCATAGGCGGCGCTGCCATAATCGCCGAAGCGAAACACCGCGAGGTCGTCCGCCGGCACGCCGCGGTCGCGCAGGTTGACCGCCGAGAGATAGGAGAAGCCGCTGACGGCATCGACCTGTCCCGCCGACAGCATCGGCTCGCGCACGGCTGCACTGATCTTTTCCTGCTTCACATTCGCGAGCTTGATGTTGTTGCGGCGGGCCAGCGCCGGCCACAGCCGGATCGCCAGGTCGCCCTCGGCGATGCCCAGCGTCTTGCCGTCGAGGCTGCCGAGCGAGGTGACGCCGCGGCTTCTGCGGGCGACGATCGCGTAGGGCGCCTGGTTGAGCAGCACGAACACCGCCTTGATCGGGACGGCATCGGCGGCATCGCGATAGCGTACCAGCGCGTTGATGTCGGCCAAAGCCATGTCGCTGGCCCCCGAAGCGACGCGGGCGATGGCGTCGCGGCTGCCGCTGGCGACGGTTGTCGTGACGGCGAGATTTTCGGCACCGTACAGGCCGCGCGTGGACGCCAGGACGAACGGCGCCGCCACTGCGTCGATCGGGCGATCGAGCACGAACTGGATCGCAACCGGCGCTTTATCGTCGGCAGCGCGGCCCTGCGAGGCGCCGTTGGCAACCGCCAGCGCGCTGATGGAGAGGATCAGATTTCGACGGGAGAAGCTTTTCACGACATTACGCATGAGGCACTGACAGCAGGATCGCGCGGCAGTTCGGGCCGGCGGTATGTTTGATCGATCACAGCGAGGCTGCGACATTCTACCGGCAATATGCACATCGAATCTGAACGTCCGGTGACTGCCTTGCTTCCGACACCCTTCGTTCAGCCTGCGTTGGGGTTTGGGAACCCATGATGACCGAAGTGGTTAGCAATCCGAGGCCCGCAGGGCCAGCCGATCACGGAGGACATTGATATGTTCACACGCACCTCGTTTTCTTCCACCGCCCGCGCTGCCGTCATGGCGGCTGTCGCGGCAGTGGCGTTCACTTCGTTCGCGCCATCGGCCGTCATGGCTGCTCCGGCGGCGAAAGCAACTGCCAGCCAAGGCACCAGCGGCGCCACCGATTTCAGCTCGGCGCGACGCCGGCATTATAGCCGCGGCGGCGGCAACGCGGCGGGTTTGGCGGCCTTTGCCGGCATCGTCGGGACTATCGGCGCGATCGCGGCGACCCAGAACCGCCGCGACTACTACGATAATGGCCCCGGATACGGCTATTACGGCGGCGGCCCCGCCTACTATGACGGTGGCCCGGCCTATTATGGCGGTGGACCGTATCGCGGATATGGCGGCGGTCATGGCTACGACAATTCCCGTCGTCAGACCTGGTAACGCGGATCCGTCCTGAACTATCAATCGCCGGCCGCCTCCAGACGGTCGGCGATTTGCGTTAAACCGCTTAGCACCAGACGTTAACGCGCTGGCGACGGCTTTAGATTACCTTATCGGGATGGGTGATTCGCTCGACCGACTTTATCTGGCGGTGATCGCGGCCAAGGATCTCGATCCGGCGGTGTCGCGGACGGCCCGGTTGTTTCAGCGCGGGCCGGCGAAGATGGCCAAGAAGCTGGCCGAGGAGGCCATCGAGGTCGTAATCGACGCGGTCAACCGCAAACCCGATGCGGTGATCCGCGAAAGCGCCGACCTGCTGTATAATCTGACGGTTCTGTGGGCCTCGGCTGGGGTTCGGCCAGATCAGGTGTGGGCCGAGATGGACCGCCGTGAGGACATGCTCGGCATTGCCGAGAAGCTCCCCAAACCGCGTAAGCCTCTGAAGCCAGGTGCAACGCGCGCCGTGCGGCGACCAATTGTCGCGGCCGAGGGTGGTCGGCTGCGCAAGCTCAGCTAAACCTTTCGAGCGGTTCCTGCGTCTCTGGCTGGACAAATCGCGACGAGGGTGGTTCATCGCGGCCATGCTTAGACGAATGTATGATTGGTGCATCGACGCCGCCCACAAGCCCTACGCGCTCTGGATTCTGGGAATGGTGTCGTTCGCGGAAAGTTCGTTCTTTCCGATCCCGCCAGACGTGATGCTGATTCCGATGGCGCTGGCACGGCCGGAGCGGGCCTGGTTCTATGCGGGGCTGTGTACGTTGACCTCGGTGGCCGGCGGCGTGGTCGGCTATGCCATCGGCGCGTTGCTGTATGATTCCGTGGGTCACTGGGTGATCAGCTTCTATGGCTACGGCGACAAGGTCGAGGCGTTCCGCGCCGGCTACGCCGAATACGGCGCCTGGATCATCCTGCTCAAGGGCCTGACGCCGATTCCGTTCAAGCTTGTCACGATCACGTCAGGCTTTGCCAATTACAACATCTGGATGTTCATCGGGCTGTCGCTGATCGCCCGCGGTGGCCGCTTCTTCATCGTCGCGATCCTGCTCAACCGGTATGGCGTATGGATCCGCGAGACCATCGAGAAGCGGCTGGGACTCTGGGTCGGGCTTGCCGTTGGCCTGCTGCTGCTCGGCTTCATCATCGCCTTCCGCATGTTCTAGGCCGGGTTCTGGCTTGGGGCGCTTCCCCCGGCGCGGGTGCCGGGGTACGTTTCGACTCATGTCTGAGTTGACGAATCCGATCGCCGCGACCGCCCGCGCCTTCCTCATCGCCGTGCTGGTGACGCTGATCCTTGCCGTGGCTATCGCGTGCGCCTGGTCGCAGGCGGCTCCACCGGCGCAAAAATCGATCATTATCCAGGTGGCTCCAGCCGCGGAAACGCCTGCGCCTGCGCCCGCTCCCGTCGCGCCACCGGCGCCGCCCGTCGCGCCCGCATCTCCCCCGGCAGAAAATCCGGGCCTGATCAATGAAATCGGCAAACTGTTCCAGGATTCGCCCCTGAAGCTGCCGGCGCTACCGTCCTTCAAGAGTTTCGGCGAAAGCACGGACGGCTTG
>NZ_JAQGJD010000255.1 GCF_028290785.1 Tardiphaga sp.
CACGCCTCCTACAAGACGATCGCCAATACCTCGTCGATGATGCGCCACAAGCTCGGCCTGCGCACTTCAGCCGAACTGGTGCGGCTGGCGATCGAGAGCCGGCTGTGATGAGCTGATTTCGCGTTCCCCCGCCGCTTTTTCGGGTCTTGCGGCAAGATCAAGGCGGATCATCCGTCAAGCGTCGAAAGCCATTCAGTTTCAAGGACTAGCACACCGTCGATGCGGCGTGACGTCTTGCGGCGAATCTGTGGCACGGACGTGCGCCGTCGAGAGATCAGCTCTGGACGAGACTTGTGTCGGGCAGCAGCGCCGCCTTGTTTTGCCATACGCCGCAGCGTCGCGCGATCAGCGCCGCGACCACCAGCGTGGCGCCAAAGCCGGTGGGCGCCGCGAACAGCGGAAAGAACATCAGCAGGAACGCGACGAGCCCCAGCGCCGGCAGTTCGTAGCGTGCGAAGCCTTCCGCCAGCCCGACACGCACAAGGAAGCCGACCGGGATCGCCAGCACCATCACGTCGTAGAGAAACAGATACGGCGTCACCAGCAGCGTGCCGGTGGCCAGGGCTGCGGCCTTCCATTCGTAACGCAGCCGGCTGCGCCACATCACGACCAGCGTCACCGCGACCGCCGACGTCATGACACCCTGAAACATCCAGCCGAGCGGCTCGCTACCGCCGAAGTAGCGCACAAGCCCAAAGATGCTCTGCATCTTGCCCCAGGGCGCGCGACCCTCGGTGAGGAAGGCCTGCGAGAACATCGGCATCCAGTGAAAGAACGCCTGCCAACTCTCGGTGCCATAGGCCAGCCACGACACCGCCGCGAGCGCCACCGCCGTGATCGCCGCGCTGACAAAGACACGCCATTGCCAGGCGGCGATCAGCACCAGCGGAAACAGCAATCCATATTGCGGCTTGTAGCTGAGCAGGCCGAGGCAGATGCCGGCCAGCACCGGCCGCGTCGGCAGCAGCACCAGGGTGGCGCCGATCAACGAAGCGGTGAGAAAGCCGTTCTGCCCGATCAGCGTATTGGTCAGCACCACCGGAAACGCGGCTGCCAGCAGCAGCCCGAAAGGGCGCCCGACCACCGCACGCATCATGACGAGATACGGCACGAAGCTCAGCGCGGCCCAACCGGCATACGCCACCGCATAGGGCAACCGCGCCAGCATTTCGGCGACGAACAAGAACGGCGGTGGATAGTGCCAGGCGAAATTGCCGGGATAGGATTGGCCGAGCACCGCGACCTGGACCCGCTTCTGGATCTCCCAGTCCCAGGCCCAGGCCGGATGGCCCTCGAGCGCCAGTCTGCCGGCCGACCAGACATTGACGAAGTCGGTGGGCATGCCCAAGCCGGCCTCGTCATAGATCCAGCCGCGGCCGTAGAACGCCGGAAAGAGCACGATGTTGATCACCGCCAGCACGAAGCAGACGTTGAGCAGCGCCTTGGGAATGGCGGTGTCGTCCGGAACCGGTGCAAGCTGTTGCGCGGCCATCGGCCATCCCTCGTCGCGCCCGATGCGCGGATGCAGAATGCCATCGCCGACGTTGAGGAAGATTTAAGGGAGCAGCGTTTCCCCTCCGCACCCGGGCACGAGACACCACACAAAAAACGCGGCCTTTCGGCCGCGTTTTCTCAATTCTTCAAATTGTGCATCACGCCTGCGGCTGCGGCTCCAGGCCGGTGTCCGGACGCGGGCGCGGCTTGCCGGCGGGCGGCACCGCGGAGGTGCGCGGGCCGGTCGGCTCGAGCACGGATTCGCGGTTCGGCTTCTTGCCGTTCAACAGATCCTGGATCTCGTCGCCCGAAAGCGTCTCGAATTCCAAAAGCCCCTTGGCCAGAGCTTCCAGATCGGCGCGCTTCTCGGTCAGGATCTTGGTGGCCTCGTTGTAGCCTTCCTCGACCAGACGGCGGATTTCGCTGTCGATCTTCTGCACGGTGGCTTCGGAAGCATTCTGCGTGCGCGATACCGACATGCCCAGGAACACTTCATCCTGGTTCTCGCCATACGACACGGTGCCGAGTTCTTCCGACAGGCCCCAGCGCGTTACCATCATGCGGGCAAGGCGCGTGGCCTGCTCGATGTCGGACGACGCACCGGAGGTGACCTTCTGGCGGCCGAAGATCAGTTCTTCGGCGACGCGGCCGCCCATCATGATGGCCAAGCGCGAGGTCATCTGCTCCAGCGACATCGACAGCTTGTCGCGCTCCGGCAGCTGCATCACCATGCCGAGCGCACGGCCGCGCGGGATGATGGTCGCCTTGTGGATCGGGTCGGTGGCGATGACGTTGAGGCCGACGATGGCGTGACCGCCCTCGTGATAGGCCGTCAGCATCTTCTCTTCCTCGGTCATGACCAGCGACTTGCGCTCGGCGCCCATCATCACCTTGTCCTTGGCCTCTTCGAACTCGCTCTGCGTCACCATGCGCTTGTTGCGGCGCGCGGCGGTGAGAGCGGCTTCGTTGACCAGGTTCATCAGGTCGGCGCCGGAGAAGCCCGGCGTGCCGCGTGCGATGGTCTTGAGGTTGATATCCGGCGCCAGAGGCACCTTTCGGACGTGAACCTTGAGGATCTGCTCGCGACCGACGACGTCCGGGTTCGGCACCACGACCTGACGGTCGAAACGGCCGGGACGCAGCAGCGCGGGATCGAGCACGTCGGGGCGGTTGGTGGCGGCGATCAGGATGACGCCTTCATTGGCTTCGAAGCCGTCCATCTCGACCAGCAACTGGTTGAGGGTCTGCTCGCGCTCGTCATTGCCGCCTCCGAGACCGGCGCCACGATGACGACCGACCGCATCGATTTCGTCGATGAAGATGATGCAGGGGGCGTTCTTCTTGGCCTGCTCGAACATGTCGCGGACGCGGGAGGCGCCGACGCCGACGAACATTTCGACGAAGTCAGAACCCGAGATGGTGAAGAACGGTACGTTGGCTTCGCCGGCCACCGCACGGGCGATCAGCGTCTTGCCGGTGCCGGGAGGACCGACCAGCAGCACGCCGCGCGGAATCCGTCCGCCGAGCCGCTGGTACTTGCCGGGGTCACGGAGAAATTCGACGATTTCCTGCAGGTCCTGCTTGGCTTCATCGACGCCCGCGACGTCTTCAAAGGTGACTCGGCCATGGGCCTCGGTCAGCATTTTTGCGCGCGACTTGCCAAAACCCATCGCCTTGCCGGCGCCGCCCTGCATCTGGCGGGACAGGAAGATCCACACGCCGATCAGCGCGATGAACGGGAGCCATGAGACCAGCAGCGAGACGAACCACGGCACATTGTCGCCGGGCGGCTTTGCGGTGATCGAGACCTTGCCGTCATACAGGCGCTTCACCAGCGTCGGATCGGAGGGCGCATAGGTCTGGAAGCTGGAGCCGTTGGTGAAGGTGCCGTGAATCTCCGGGCCCTGGATCACCACGTCACGCACATGGTTCTGATCGACCTCGGTCAGAAGCTGCGAGAACGAGATGTCCTGCGAGGCGGCTCGCTGACCAGGATTCTGGAAGAGCGTGAACAGCGCCAGCAGCAGCAGAACGATAATGACCCAGAGGGCGAAATTGCGCAGATTGGCGTTCATCGAACTTCCTTCGTCGCCGCGCGGATCGCGGCCTTAATCCCTTGGGGCGCCTCAAGGGATTCACCCTGGGTCGGTTGGGTACAATCTAGGTGCCAGAGGGGGCGCTGCCAAGGGAACCAGTCCGGACTATTTAACGCATGTAGACCGGCTTCCGGTTCAAATAATGGCGGTCGTAACGGTGTTTTCCCGCGGTCGTTAAGTTATTGGCGGGCAGGACCGCTCGCTCGGTCAATCCTGGCGACGACGGCGCGGCGGCGCGGGGACGATTCGCAGCCGGTCCCGCGTGAGAACGATCATCGCACCGGCCAGAGTCTGCTTCAACTGGATACCTTTTTTGCCGGAGGCGACGGCATGATCCAGCGCCGACAGCAGCGCCTCGACCTTGCCTAGTTCGGCCGGGCCTTCATGGCCGACCCTGTCGATCATACGCAGCAGTAGCCGGACCCGAATTTCCTCCGCCAACGCGGCAAATGCCCGGGCGTCCACACCCGCACCAGGCTCACCGCGGTCCTGCAGCGCAAGAAACCGCTCGGCGCCATCGACCATCGTCTCCAGCGCCGCATGGGCGCGACCGAGCCGCGACGCCAACCGGGCCAGATTGCGCGAATCAAACCCCTCGGCGGAGAGTTGCGGCATCAGCGCGCGCAGCCGCGGCCGGGTGAAATGCGGGTCGTGGTTGGTCGGATCGACGGCGAAGTCGATCCTGGCCTTGTTCAGCGTCGCGACCAGTTGCGCTTTGGGGACATCGAGAAACGGCCGCGCCAGCACCACGCCGTCGCGCGGCGTCTGCCGCGCCATGGCTGCAAGGCCGGCCAAACCGCTGCCACGTGCCATCCGCATCAACAGGGTTTCGGCCTGATCATCTCTGGTATGGGCGGTGAGAATGTGGGTCGCGCCGTGCGCCCGGGCGACCTTGGCGAGCAGCCGGTAGCGCGCAGCCCGCGCTGCGGCAGGCAGGCCGGTGGATGGCTTTTCGCCGGTCCAGCGCAGCGTGCGGTGCGGCAGATCCAGCGAAGCCGCCAGCCGCTTGACGTCGCGGGCTTCGCGCGCCGCTTCCGGGCGCAGGCCGTGATCGATGGTCACCGCGACCAGTTCGGGACCGCGCTTCAAAGCGCGGCGCCAGCGAGCCGCGAGCCACATCAGCGCGACCGAGTCGGGGCCGCCCGACACCGCCAGGATCAGCGCGGGCGCGGCGGCCCAGTCGGCGAACAGCCGTTTGGCATCTCGAACCGAGATCGGCGAATGGTCGTCGTCAGGCATGCGCGTGGCCGGGCCGGTTGCCGCGCCGGATCAGGTCCGGCGCCCCTGCTCTAGCACTTAACCCGTTTTTGCTCGCGGTCCACCGCCGTTTTCACTCCGCCCGAGGCGCGCGGATACTTCCGCAGCACCTCGCCGAACGCGGCGCAGGCGGCTTCCTTCTCCTTCAGCGCCGCCAGCGACTGGCCGAGCCGCAGCAGCGCATCCGGCGCCTTGGCCGACGTGCCGAACTTCGTGGTGACGCCGAGGAAAGCCTCGGCGGCATCGCGGTATTTCTGGCGCTGGAAGAAGCTCTCGCCGAGCCAATACTGCGAATCCGCGATCTGCGGATCGGTGGGATATTTTTGCGCGAAGTTGCGCATGGTCTCTTCGGCCAGGGCGTAATCGCGGCGCTGCATGTAGCCGATGCCGAGGTCGAACTCGTCCTTGGATGTGGCACCCGGCGGCAGCGTGGTCAGGCCGCCGCTCGGCGCCGGAGCGGCGTTGCCAAGCGGCAGCGGCTCGCCCGCCCCCCGGCTACCCGGCATGGCAACCGGCGCGTTGGCCGGCACCGGCTGCCGTCCGCCGCCGAGCGCACGCGGCACGCCAGGCGCATTCGGGTTGGCGTTGGGATCGAACGCGTCGTTGCGACGGCCGCCGCGCGGCGGCGGCGCGGGATCCTGCACGATGGGCGCGGGGGCTGCGGCCTGCTGCTGGTCATAGACCTGAGGCTGAACCTGCGGCTGCACGGGTTGGCGGGCGACCGGCGCGGGCTGGGCCGGGACCGCCGCGACATTCGGGCGGCCTGCGGGTGGCGCACCGGCCTGCAGCTGCCGGATCTGGTCTTCGAGCTGGCGGTTGCGGAACTGAAGTTCTTCGTTCTGGCCGGTGAGCTGGCGCAGCTGGCCTTCGAGCTGCTGGACCCGGACTTCCGGATCGACGTCATCGGATTGCTGCATCTGGGCAAAGGCAACGGATGGAATCGCCAGCGCCGCGGACATCAGGACCACGCGCGCGAAATTATAAAAAGGGGATGACATGTTTGCCTGACGAATTTTGCGCCACACGAAAGCACACCACATTGAGAGCTTCACTACGCCGAAAATGTGACTTCCGACAGCGGCAAAGGCTGCGCCCGAAACAAAAACGGCGCCTGCCCGAAAGCAGACGCCGTGTTGTTGATATCAGAGTTCGCTCAGGCGCCGGCGTTCAGCACGGTGACGGCGCGACGGTTCTGCGACCAGCAGGAGATGTCGTTGCAGACCGCGACCGGACGTTCCTTGCCGTAGGAGATGGTGCGCATCCGGCTGGCATCGATACCGCGCGAGGCCAGGAAAGTGCGGACCGACTGGGCGCGGCGGGCGCCAAGGGCAATGTTGTATTCGCGGGTGCCGCGCTCGTCGGCATGACCCTCGATGGTGAAGGAATAGCGGCTGTAGCTCTGCAGCCACTGCGCCTGCTTCTCCAGGGTGGCGATCGCCTGCGGCGACAGCTCGGTCTGGTCGCTCTCGAAGAATACGCGGTCGCCGACATTGACCACGAAGTCCTGCTGGCTGCCCGGCGTCGCGGCATTCGCCATCGCGCTACCGTCGCCGCCCAGCGGGTTCTTGTTGGCGCAAGCGCCCATCGACAACGCCACGGCGAGAACCGCGGCCAGTTTTAATCCCTGGAGGATACGCATCTGGTGTTTCATTTCGGAGCCTCCAACGCTCGCGCTTTGTCCAACTGATTATTGGTCTACAGGGCGTTGGTTAAGCGAACGTTCCGTCAACCTTGATGAGGTGTTGCCAAACCCCATCAAATGCCACAGGTGCCCGAAAAACAACCGGATGGTTAATGGGTTGTAAATGTGGCGCGACGGTGAACACAGGCGGCGAACCAGCCGGCAAACTTCCGTTGAATGCCGGAGGAATCGAGACAATTGACGTTCAGTCGCGACCGCCGGTCGCCGCAGATGATCAACCGTGGCTGCCGCCGTCAGGTACGGGCACGAGCGAGGGCCGTCCCGAGGCCAGCACCGGTACTTCACTGTCCGGACGGGCCCGATCACTCATCCGCTCGAACAACTTCCGGCGTTCGAAATAGGTCGAGCGCAGGAAGGGGTAACGGGCAAAGAGCTTGTCCCGCATGCTCGGGAACTCGATCGCCAGCAATCCTATCTGCTTGGTCAGACCCGGATAATCGCGCGGCGGCGAAACATTGTGCATGAATATCCGGCGGTAGAACGACTGATGTTCCGCGCGGACCGATGCGAGGCCAATATCGGCGTGGAAGTAATCGCAGGCAACAAAAGCCAGCCGCAGCGTCATATAGGGCAGCTCAGGAAATCGATTGGCCGGGGACGGCTCGGCGACGAAGCGGCTGGGATCGACGATGATCTTGCCCAAAGCGATGGCCGGTTCCATCACGTCCGGAAAGACGCTCCGCGAAGGCGTGGAGGGATGCTCCGGCGAGGCCACACTAATGCGGAGCGAACTGGCCAGCATGCCCTCAAAGTAAACGCCAAAAATCCAGGAATTGGGCAGATCGTCGTAGCGATCGGTGACCCTGTGGTCGCGGTTGGGCTCGATGGCCCCCTCTTTGAGATAGGCGCGATAACGCAGGCGATAGATCTCGTCCTTCTCCTCCTCGGTTTCCGCGAGGCGGTAGTCGATGCGGTCGAGAAGTTCGATTCCGCGCTCGACGGCCCGCGCTTGTTTGACTGTTTCTTGAGCTATGTTCATGAGGCTGGCCTGACGCTGCACGCTAGCAATACTTCCGATAGCTAAGGTTAACGTTTTCTTTATCGCAGTGCAAAGAACTACCTGTGTTAGGGTTAACTTATTGGAGGGTAAAGCTCCGAGAAAGATCCGGAAGCCAGTTTAGCTAAGACGTTTCGGATTGTTTCCGCTCAAAGATGCGATGACGCGGCAAGACGTTTGCCAGGGACGGCATGGCGGCCGTGCGAGGCATCCAGCAGTTCGCGGACCCTCGCGGCGGGAACGGGCCGGCTAAAGAGGTACCCCTGGACTTCCGTCACCGTTCCGTCGGCACTGATCAGTTCCAGTTGCTCGTTGGTCTCGACCCCTTCGACGACCACCGACATGCCGAGGTCGGCACTGAGCCGCGCCACGCCGCGCAGCAGCGTCAGCGGACGATCCGTATCGATGCCTTCGAGGAACGAGCGATCGATCTTCACCTTCTGCAGCGGGAAGTTATGCAGATAGCTCAGGCTCGAATAGCCGGTTCCGAAATCGTCCAGCGAAATCCGGCAGCCTGCCGCGTGAAGCTGCGACAGCGCGTCGTGGGTCCACTGCGTGTTGCGTAGCAAGGACGACTCGGTGATCTCGATCTCAAGGCGGTGCGCCGGCAGGCCGGAGACCTCCAGCGCGTAGCGTACTTCGCTCAGGACGTCGCGCTGATGAAACTGCTGCGATGAAAAATTGACGGCGACGCTGACCGCCTCGGGCCACTTCATACACTCCATGCAGGCCTTGCGCAGAATCCAGCGGCCCAGATCGACGATCAAGCCCATGTCCTCGGCGACCGGAATGATATCGATCGGCGATACCGTGCCACGGACCGGATGATTCCAGCGCAGCAGCGCCTCGCAGGTCGAGATCCGGCCCGACTTCAGGTTGACCAGTGGCTGGTAGTAGAGTTCGAACTGCTCGTTGGCGAGCGCCTGGCGAAGGTCGAGTTCGAGGACGCGGCGCGCTTCCACGGTCTGCGCCATCTCCTCGCGGAAGAAACAGAACGTGCCGCGACCCGAGGCCTTGGCGCGATACAGTGCCATGTCGGCGTTCTTCAGCAGGTTGTCGGCGCTGACGCCGGGCTGTGTCATGGCGATGCCGACGCTGGCACCGATTTCAACGTGGTGGTTGTTGACTTCGTAGCGCTCGCTGAGCCGTTCGACGATGCGTCGCGCCAGATCCGAGGCATCGTGACTGCTCTTGATGCCGCGCTGGAACACGACGAACTCGTCGCCGCCGAACCGGGCGATGAAATCCTCGGCGCGCAGCATCTCGCGCATCCGGTCGGCGACCATGCAGAGCAACTGGTCGCCGCAGGGGTGGCCAAGCGTGTCGTTAACCTGCTTAAATTGGTCGAGATCGACAAACAGCAGCGCCGAGAGTGACGTCGAACCCGCGCTCTTCAGCATGCGACCGATTTCATTGCGGAAGCTGACGCGGTTAGGCAGGCCGGTCAGTTCGTCGAACCGTGCCATGTGGCTGATGCGGGCTTCGGAATTGCGCCGCTCGGTGATGTCCTCCACCAGCACGACCGTGCCGCCGCCAACCATCGGCTGGAATTTCCACGACAGCGCCCGCTCGCTGTCGCGCGCGTGGTCCAGCGTCGTGATCTCGGCGGCCTTCGAACTTTCAATTTCAGCAATGATCGTCATGGCGCTCGCGGAAGACACCGTGCCGACCTGAACGAAGGCGGCCACTACCTCACGCAATCCAGCTCCCGGCTTTACGAAGTCGGCGCCGTCACTCATCATTTCGTTGAAGCGATCGTTGATAACGGCCAACTGCCCATCGGCAGCGAACATGCACAGGCCGTGCGGCATGTTGTTTAACGCAGTATCGAACTGGCCGGCGAGCGCGGCTTCGCGTTCTCTCGCCAGCCAAGCGTTCAGGTAAATTCCGTTAAGACTCGAAGTCAATTGCCTGATGGCGACAAAGAAGACGATGCTCAGCAAAGCCAGCGAAAAATGATAAGCGCCGCCGACAAACATCAGCGAGACAATCAGCGGTCCGCATCCGAGCAGAACTTGCAGATGAAAAATTCGCGGCCGGCCAAAAGTCCGGCCGACGCCTGCCGACATGTAGGCGACCACGGTCGTCACGCAAAGCATGTGCGCGGCCGGGTCGTCGATCCGCAACAAGACCGCGCTGCTCCAGATGCCCAGCGCGACTCCATGCGCGAGCGCGCCCCAAAGATATCGCTTTTCCCAGACCGCCGCTTCGGGGGCGGTCAATGCAGAATTCCGTTTTTGGTAACGGTACATCTGCAGCGCGCGCGCGGCGCCGACCATGATAAACAGAGGCACAGATAGCCAGACGACAGGATCGCCGGACATGGCGGCGATGACCGCACCGGCAATTGCCGGGCCGAAGGCACCCAAAATCATGGGCACGGGATTCATGAACAGCGAATCAACCAGTGCCGCATAGATTTTAGGCGGCATCTCCTGATCGATCATCGCGTTCTGGTCGGCAGATTGCATCGGCGCCTTGCATCCATATTCAGGCGCTATGCTACCGATGCCTGATGAAGCCTTTCTGAGGGAATAGTGTTAGCGAACTGTTTAGATTTTTCGGCGACTTTAAAATCGCTCATGATTTCAGCAGCGTAGGCAAAGTTTGCCGGTACTCCGCCACGCGGCGAGGCCCGGCAACAATCCGTTTAGGATAACAGCGGCGACCATGCGGGATCCGACGCGAAGCCCGGCGTCGGGACTTTCAGCTCGTTGCGTCCGGAAACATCGACGGAGTACAGCGACGGGCCGCCGCTGCCGCCGGGATCGCGGAAGAACATGATGACCCGGCCGTTCGGCGCGAAGGTCGGGCCCTCATTGTGATAACCCGACGTCAGCAACCGTTCGCCGGAACCGTCCGGCTTCATGATACCGATCGAGAACTGGCCGCCGCCCTGCTTGGTGAAAGCGATGTAGTCGCCGCGCGGCGACCAGACCGGGGTCGAGTAGCTGCCGTCGCCGAACGAGATGCGCTGCGCCGGCCCACCGGTTGCCGCCATGGTGTAGATCTGCGGCTTGCCGCCGCGATCCGACTCGAAGCAGATCTTGCTGCCGTCCGGCGCGTAGGACGGCGAGGTGTCGATCGCCGGGGTGTCGGTGAGGCGGGTGGTGGACTTCGAGCGCAGGTCCATCACGAACAGGTTGGAATTGGCGCCCTGCTGCAGGCTCATGATGACGCGCTGGCCATCCGGCGAAAAGCGCGGCGAGAAAGACATGCCGGGAAAATTGCCGACGATCTCGCGCTGGCCGGTCTCGATGTTGAACAGGTAGACGCGGGGGTCGCCCTGGCCGAATTCCATATAGGTGATCTCTTGCGTCGACGGCGAGAACCGCGGCGTCAGCACTAGATCCGCACCACGGGTCAGGTAGCGCACGTTGGCGCCGTCCTGGTCCATTAAAGCAAGCCGTTTGACGCGGCGCTCCTTGGGGCCGGTCTCATCGACGAATACGACGCGGCTGTCGAAATAGCCCTTTTCGCCGGTCAGGCGCTCGTAGATCTGGTCGGATATGATGTGGGCGATGCGGCGCCAGTATTCCGGCGAGGTGAAATACTGCTGGCCGGTGAGCTGCTGGCCGGTGGCGACATCCCACAGCCGGAACTCGGCCTTCAGCCGGCCGTCGCCCTGCCGCGTCATGCGACCGGTGACCAGCGCCTGCGCGTTGATGGTTTTCCAGTTCTGGAAATTCGGCGGCGCGTCGATATTGCTGACCTTGTCGATGAAGGCCGCGGGATCAACCGGCGCGAACAATCCGCTGCGCTTGAGATTGTTGGTGATGACCTGCGCCACGCCGGTCGCGACTTCGTTGTCGGCAGCGGTGCCGGCGACGAAATTCGGAATAGCGATCGGCAGCGGGGCGAAGGTGCCTTCGGTAATCTGTACGCGCGCCTGTCCGAACGCCTGGCGGCCAGCGGCAATCAGCAGGCCAGTCGATGCCATTCCGGAAATGATCTGTCGGCGATTCGGGCGAAGCAGCATCCGAGGAAATCCATCTGTGTCAGTCATTGATACGTGCTTTATCTGAAGTGCCTGAGGGAATTCATAATAGGCGTCAGGTCCTGCGCTCTTTGAAGCCAGGTTCGAAAAACCTCCATTCCTCGAAATAGGCTTGTGGAAGCTTGTACGGCTGGCATTCGATGATCGCGCGCAATCCGCTTTCGAGGTAGGGACGGAAGAACGGACCACTTCCTTTACTGTCCCGATGTACCTGCGGCGTGCTTTCGAGCGTACCGTCGCTCTTCAGCTTAATACTGAAGACGGCCTCGAAGTTGTCCATTTCGATGCCGCCATAAGGCTTCTTCCAGCAACGTTCGACCTGCGTCTTGAAAATTGCGCCCCAGGTCGCAGAATTGTCCGCAGCCTTACCCTTGGACAGGCCCAGCGCAGCATTCGAATTCAACGTATCGCCGGTCGCCGCGCTGCGGCTCGGATCGCGCTTGTCGAGCAAGGCTGCGATCTTCGATTGATCGAAGGTACGCTCGGGTTTCTTCGATTCCAGCATAGCCTGCGCTTCAGCCTTGGCTTTCGCGTCGGCATCAGACTTGGCCTTCGCTTCGGCTTTTGCCTTCGCCTTGGCTTGCGCGTCAGCCTTGGCTTGCGCATCAGCCTTGGCTTTTGCGTCAGCCTGGGCCTTTGCTTCGGCTGCTGACTTGGCTTGTGCCAGGGCTTCCGCCTCGATCTTGGCTTCGGCCGCGGCATCGGCCTTGGCCTTCGAGTCCGCGGCGGCCTTGGCTTCCGCCTTGGCCGCAGCCGCAGCCGCCGCTTTCGCGGCCGCCTCGGCGGCGGTCTTGTCTTCCGTCTTGGGCTGTGGCGGCGGCGTGGTGTCGGTCACCACCGGGGGTTTCTCGGTGATCTTGCCGACGGTGTCTTCGATCGGCTTAGCCTCGGCGACCTTCTCGACCAGCGGCGCCTTGATTTCCTTCTTGCCGGTCTTGATGCCGGCGGTGACTTTGGCCAACTGGTCGGCGGAAATGATATCGACGGGAAGCGAGTCTTCGGGAATCGAGACGTAGGCCTTGGACGAGAAAGACACGAGTCCCCAGCCCAGCACGAGCACGTGCAGGGCCACAGACGCCGCGAGTGTCTTATCGACCTTCACCGTCAGGTCCCCTGCTCCACCTCGGTCACCAGCGCCAGCCGCTTGAAGCCGGCGCCCGACAACTGTCCCATGACGCGGGCTACGGTGCCGTAGTCCGCCTTCTTGTCCGCACGCATGAAGATACGCTCATCGAGCCCGCCGCGGGCGTCGGTGATCGCCTTTAATTTCGGCACCAGGTCGTTCATCGCCACCTCGGTGTCGTTGATGAAGATCTTGCCTTTGATGTCGACCGAAAGCTGCAGCGGCGTCTTGTCCTGCTCCAGGCTCTTGGCCTGGGTCTGCGGCAGGTCGAGCGGCACGCCCACGGTGAGCATCGGCGCCGAGACCATGAAGATGATCATCAGCACCAGCATCACATCGACCATCGGGGTGACGTTGATTTCGGCCATGACATTGGCGCGCCGGCGACCGCGTCGACCCCCGCCACCTCCGCCGCCCATATTCATGCCCATGACGGGATGCCCACTTCAAGGTTCAAGATGATCGCCCTCAGACGCGCTCGTCGATCTGACGCGACAGAATGGCGGAAAACTCGTCGGCAAAGCCCTCCAGGCGCTGCGCCTGGCGGTTCACCTCGGATGTGAACTTATTGTAGAAAATAGTCGCCGGAATGGCAGCGATAAGGCCGATTGCGGTAGCAAACAGCGCCTCCGCGATGCCCGGCGCGACCACCGCCAGCGACGTGTTCTTGGAGGCGGCGATCGACTGGAAGCTCGACATGATGCCCCAGACCGTGCCGAACAGGCCGACGAAGGGGCCGGCGGAACCGACCGTGGCCAGTACCAGCAGGCGGCGCTCGAGGCGCTCGATCTCGCGGGCGATGGAGACGTTCATGACCTTGTCGATACGCATCTGCAGACCGGTAAAGGAGCGCGCCTGGCTCTCGAACGAGCGCTTCCACTCGCGCATCGCCGCCACGAAACACGCCGCCATCGACTGCGTCGGCTTGGCGGACAGCACGCGGTAGAGGTCCTCGATCGACTCGCCGGACCAGAATGCCTGCTCGAAGCGGTCCATGGCCTTCTTGGTGCGGGCGAACAGGAAGATCTTGTCGATGGCGATCGCCCAGACCCACACCGAACAGCCGAGCAGCCCCATCATGACCGCCTTGACGATCCAGTGGGCCTGCCAGAACAATGCAATCAGCGAGACGTCCGAAGAGGCCAGCGCCGGGGCGGCTTGCACATCGACCGCTTGCGCGGAAGCTGCGGATATCGTCAGCAACCACGAAAGCGCGGTGAGCGAAAAGACTTTCTGCAGCACGAGATCAGTATCCCCTCGAAGTATCGGTATCAGGTGGCGCTGCCTGCCGATTGCAGCCACGCGCCGCGAGCGCCGTCAAAGCCAGCGTTCAGCCTGTTGTGTCGCAAGGAATGGCCCGTCCGAAGCCGAGCCTTCAATTCCCTGCCAACATGTCAAAACAAGGGCTCGCAGGCTTATTTGCTGGCTTTACCAGACGCCGGTCGTGGTTAACGAGGGGTTACCAAAGGCGATTTAGGTGGAGAAATGAAGCGCAATTCGCTTGTTCGTGATGGCGATCATCCCAACAAACAAAACCGCCCACCTGTTTAGAGGTGGGCGGCTAGGGTCGTCATCAGGCGGGGGTTTTGCCTGAGCCGGAAGTTAGTCCTGTTACCATCAGCCCTGCGGCTGGGCGTCGTTCGGCGGGGTCGGGCGCGGGCGGTGCTGCGCCATGAACTGGTCGAACTCTTCCTTGTCCTTGGCGTGGCGCAGACGATCCAGGAAGTCCTTGAACTCGTGCTGTTCCTCTTCAAGGCGGCGCAGCGTTTCGACGCGGTACTCGTCGAAGGCGCGGTTGCCGGACGACGGCGGGCCGAAGCCGCCGAAGTTGAAGCCGCGACGCTCCATGCGGCCGCGCATCCGCTCCATCTTGTGCTGCATTCGCTCCATCTTGTTGGCGAACCGATCGCCGTTATCCCAGCAACCCATTTTTCTGCTCCCTAGCGTAAAAAAGAGAAGTGCGAGGCCGACTGGCCACCACACGATGAAACCCAGCACGATCAGTGCGATGCGCCACGGCGATTGCACCCCGTAGGACATTCGGCGCTCATCGTCGGGATAACCCCAGCGATTGAGATCTGCAGTGTTGGCCATTTTCCTCTCCATGACGGCACCATGCCGTCGGTGAATGTAAATAACATTTACATACGTAAACCGAAGGCTGATTTTGTCAAGATATCCGCCAGAGGCGGTCGCGAATTATTTTGTCGCACCTTCGCAGTGCACCGACTGGCGTTACGTTGGCGCCTTGCCCCACGGCCCCGCAGGGCGCTCGGCTTCGGCGCCGCGCGCCGCTCCAACGTCCGGCGGCGGCCGGCGATCGGTCGGAAAACCCAGCCCGCGCAGATAGATCAGGACGCCGGCCTCGAGCAGGTCTTCCGGCGACATCGGCAGCTTGCGGCGTGCGGCGTCGCCGCGGCCGAACAAGGATGCGACCCCATGCGCCAGCGACCAGATGTGCAGCGCCATCATCAGCGCCGGCGGCCGTGCCACGCCGGGCGGCGTCAGCGCG
>NZ_JAQGJD010000279.1 GCF_028290785.1 Tardiphaga sp.
CTGCAGGATCGGGCCGGTGATGCCCGGCAGGATCCGTTTGAGGTCGAGCGCGGCCGAGACGCCTCCCTGCGGGCCCGGCGAGTTGCCGACAATGCCGACCGGCTTGCCGAGGAACGAGCTCTTGCCATAGGGCCGTGAAGCGACGTCGATGGCGTTCTTCAGCACGCCGGAGGTGCCGCGGTTATATTCCGGGCTGACGAACAGCACGGCATCGGACGCCTGAATGGTTTCGCGAAACTTGACCCAGTCGGCCGGCGGCGCGGCTTCCAGATCCTGGTTGAAGAACGACAGGCCTTCCAGCGTCACGGTGTTCAGCTTCAGGGTCGCCGGCGCCAGCCTGGCGAACGCCTTGGCGATTTTCAGCGAAAACGACTGCTTGCGCAGGCTACCGACGATGACGGCAACGTTGGTGATGGCCATGGGAATTCCTTTGGTGGGTGGCGTCGGGAAACGATGGGAACCTGTCGCGCATTCCGCAACAAGATGCAAGTGCATGGATTGTACGGGCGTACCATAGTTGGTCAGGTCACGCCTATCCGTAGCTGCCGCCGGCCGTCGCCAGACACTTCTTTGTCATGAACGTGCAGCTTCGACCCGCCAGCCCATCTCCCAGAACTCAGCCTCGAGCCGGGTGGCTTGCCTGAAGATTTCGATCAGCTCCGCTTCACGCGCCGGGGTCGCGTAGAGATCGGCGAGACGGTCGAGCTGGGCCTGTGCTTTCGCAGCCACCTCCTGGTACGGCGCGCCGGCATATTCGGCGATCCAGACGCGATACGGGTTCGTCGCCGCGTCCGCACCGGGGCGCGCGGCAAGCCGGGTCGCAATCTCGGCGTAGCCGATCACGCAGGGCGCCAGCGCCACCTTGAGCGCCAGCAGATCGCCGCGCATGCCGGTATCCAGCACATAGCGCGTATAGGCCAGCATTTCAGCGGCCGGCGGGGTCCGTTCGAGATCGCCCGGCGACAGGCCCCAGCCGGCGCAGAGCTTCACATGGAGGTCCATCTCAACGTCGAGAATGGCGGACAGCCCGGCGGCCGCTTCGCGCATGTCGGCAAGCGCGGGCGACTTGTAGATCGCCAGCGCATAGGCGCGCGCGAACTCGATCAGGAACAGATAGTCCTGCGCAAGGTAATGGCGAAATGCGGTTTCGGCGAGCGAGCCGTCCGCCATGGCATCCGTGAAGGGGTGCTCGGTGTAGGTCCGCCATTCGGCGGGTGCTGCGGCCTTCAGACGTTCGAAAAAGCTCATGACGGATGACCGGTTTGTTGCGCAGGGGAAAGTCGAGCAAACGACAGGTGGCGCCCCTACTCCAGCCGCTCCACGTCCCGCAGCGTCGGAAACAGCTTCATCCACAGCAGCGCCACCGCTACCGTGCCGAGGCCGCCGAGCAAGGCCGCCGGCATGGTGCCGAACAGCGCCGCGGTGACGCCGCTTTCGAACTGGCCGAGCTGGTTGGAGGCGTTGATGAACAGGAAGTTGACCGCGCCGACCCGGCCGCGCATGTCGTCCGGCGTCGCGAGCTGCACCAGCGACACCCGGATCACCACGCTGACCGTGTCCGCCGCGCCCATGATCAACAATGCTGCCAGCGACAGCCAGACCAGTTGCGACACCGCAAACACCGCCGTCGCCAGTCCGAACACGATCACCGCCTGGAACATGCGCATGCCGACGCGGCGGTTGATGGACGTGCGCGCCAGCACCACCGTCATGACAAGCGCGCCGACCGCGGGCGCCGCGCGCAGGATGCCGAGCCCCCAGGGGCCGGTGTGCAGGATGTCGCGGGCGTAGATCGGCAGCAGCGCGGTGGCGCCGCCGAGCAGCACGGCGAACAGGTCGAGCGAGATGGTGCCGAGGATGGCCGGATTGCGCCTGACAAAACCGACGCCGGCGAACAACGCGGCAAAGGTCGGCGGTTCCTTGACGACGATCGGACGGTCGAGTCGAATCGCGCTGCCGAGCAGGCCGCCGATCACCCAGAAGCCGGCCATCAGCGCATAGGGCAAGCCGGTGGACAGGGCATAGGCGATGCCGCCCAGCGCCGGTCCGCAGATCATCGCCAGTTGCCCGCTGCCGGTGGTCAGGGCGGTGGCCTTCTGCAGCGTGCCATCCGGCACCACGCCGGGCAGCAGCGCCGAGACCGCCGGGCTTTCGAACGCCGTCGCCGCACCGAACAGCGCCACCGCCACAAATATCTCGGGCACCGTGATCCAGCCGGCATAGCTGCCCCAGGCCAGATAGACGGCCACCACGCCCTGCACGACCTGACTGATCTGCATCACGCGGCGGCGGTCGTAGCGATCCGCGATATGGCCGCCGGCGAACACCAGCACCAGCATCGGCACGAACTGCACCAGTCCGACCATGCCGAGCTGGAACGCGCTGCCGGTCATGTCATAGACCTGCCAGCCCACGGCCACTGCCGCGATCTGCGACGAGAACCGCGAAAAGCAGCGCGCCAAGATATAGAACACGAAGGGCGGATGGCGCAGCAGCGCGCTGGAGCCAGCCGGGATCACCGCGTCTGCGGATTGATTGAGAAGGGTCATCCCGCCTTGTTCGGATTGATCAGGAATTTTTCGCCGGTGGCGCGCTTGGCATAGGCGGCGATGTTGTCGAGCTGCAGCACTTCCTGCAACGAGATGACCTTGCTGTAGTGGCTGGCGAAGGTGGTTTTCAGTTCGGCGGCGACCCGGGCGCGCAGCCGCGCGGCGTCGGCCTGGCCGATCTTCTGCAGGAACGGAAACAGCAGCCAGCCACCCATGCCCCAGGCCATGCCGAAGGTCGGCGAGAACTCGATCGGCTTCGACTCCAGCCGGCCGTAGACGTAGAGCTGCTTGAAGGTGGTCGATCCGTAGCGGCTGTAGACCTTCATGGTCTTCACCGCCGCCGCTTCCATCGCGGTCAGGATCTGGCCCTGCAGCTTGCCGCCGCCGGTGGCATCGAAGGCCAGCGTCGCGCCGGTGGCGACCAGCGCTTTGATGAGATCGTCCATGAACGTAGCCGACGTGGAGTTGACGACATATTTCGCGCCGAGGTCGCGCAGCAGCTTTTCCTGCGCCTCGCTGCGGACGATGTTGACGAGGTCGATGCCGTCCTTGAGGCAGATCTTGTTGAGCATCTGGCCGAGGTTGGACGCCGCGGCGGTATGCACCAGCGCGGTATGCCCCTCGCGGCGCATGGTCTCGACCATGCCGAGCGAGGTCAGCGGATTGACGAAGCACGACGCGCCCTCGGCGGCGGTGGTGCCGTCCGGCAGCGGCAGGCATTCCTTCGCCTTCATGGTGCGGTACTGCGCGTACATGGCGCCGCCGATCATCGCCACCATCTTGCCGAGCAACGCCTGCGCCTCGGGGGACGCGCCGGCCTTGATCACGACGCCGGCGCCCTCATTGCCGACCGGCATCGCTTCATCGAGCCGCCCGGCCATCGCCTTCATCGCCACCTGGGGCACG
Source organism: Tardiphaga sp. (assembly GCF_028290785.1). Taxonomy (GTDB): domain Bacteria; phylum Pseudomonadota; class Alphaproteobacteria; order Rhizobiales; family Xanthobacteraceae; genus Tardiphaga. The sequence continues at coordinate 3,456 of NZ_JAQGJD010000279.1, forward strand.
GTGGCCTTCACCACGGTCGCATCGCCGGTGCCGGAGGTTTTCGCGGTGGTGGGATCCGCCGCGCCGAGCAGCAGGCCGAGGTCGGAGGGATTGATCGGGGAGCCCTCGACGCGCACGACGACTTCATCGGCGGCCGGCTCGGCGATCTCGACTTTGGCCAGCGACAATTCGAGTTCGCCAGCCGAGGTGATCAATGAGAGCAGCTGCAGTCCGGTGATGTTGCCTTCGACGCCCATGGAAGTCTCCCCTGTGTTTTGTTGCCGGCGCTAGTAGATGCCCGGAATGATGCGTTTGGTCTCGCGCATATAGGCACGATAGTCGTCGCCGAAAGCCTCGGTGAGCATGCGCTCTTCGAAGTCGATCCGGGTGAAGAACAGGATCGCGATCGCCACCAGTCCGCTCAGCGCGGCCGTGGCATTGGGCAGCAGGAAGGCCTGCGCCAGCGCCCACAGCCAGAACGAGGCATACATCGGATGGCGGATCCGGCGATAGACCCCTGCCCGCACGATCTGGTGGCTTTCGCGAATTTCCAGGCTGGCCGACCACTGCCGACCGAGGTCTTTGTGGGACCGCCGAAACAGCCACAGCGACAATCCATAAAGTGCTGCGCCGACGACCACCGCGGCGTAGTTGAGGTCGTAGTTCAGCCCTCGTGGCCATCCGGTAGCGAGCCACAGCACGGGCACCACGAACAGACCGATGGTCGCGACCCCCAGCAGGATGCGCTCGCGGCTCCAGCCATGGCTGCGCACCGTCGCAGTGCGGCGGGCCTTTCGCGCATAGGGATAGCGGATCACGAACCACGCGATGACGCCGATCGCCCAGACGTAAATTCCAAGATGTGACGCGGTCATATGTTTCCGTTCAGGCCATCACGCGGCATGGACGGCGGTCCCGGACGACGGCCGTTCGACCGCGTCCGCTGCCAGCGCCGGCGCATTTGCGGTCAGCAGCGATCCATCCGGCCCGAAGCGGCCGACGCCGCCATCGGGCGCGGTGATTTCGTCGAACGGCAATGGACCGCAGATCACCATGCAGTAGTCGTATTGCGAGCGTTGGTCGTTGCCCATCACCATCTGATAGTGCATCCGCATGAAATTGAGGCGATGCCGCTTGAACGAGGCCGGGTCCATCATGCTGTGCAACTGGACGCGGCGGATGTTGGGGCGGCCGTCGCCGCGCTCGCGGCCGACGCGCTTCAGCGTCACCGGATCGAAACGATAGAAGCTGATGGCGTCGTCGCGGGCGTGGTATTCCGCCCAGAGGATCGCGGTCTCCCGGGCCACGACCTGGGTCGCCGCACGAACCTTCTCGCCGGCGGGATGCAGCGCGAATTTCGGGATCGTCGCGCCGACCGTGAGGATGCAGATGGTCGGGCCGCGGCGCGTGAGATCCGGATCGAGCTGCAGCGCTCGCGCCACCGACTCCATCACCAGCGCGGCGCCCAGGCAGTGCCCGACGATGACGATCTCCTCGACATCGTTCTTCTGCGCCCGCGCGACGATCGCCTTGGCGAATTGGTCGATGCGCGCGTCCATCTTCGGCCGCTGGCCGTAGACGAACTGCCGCGAAAAGATCCAGTCGTCGAACACGTGGTTGATCGGCTTGCGCCAGCCGAACCGGTGCAGCAGCCCGGTGAAGATTGCCAACGCGATCAGCGCGCCCAGCACGAACGCGATTGCGCCGTGCAGGCCGGCCAGCCAGGTCACCGCGAAGCCGATGCCGGCGCCGACCAGCGCGAAGCCCAGGACCCACAGATAGGGAAACAGGAAGAAGCCGGCATATTTCCAGCTCGAGCGCATGAAGCGGAACAGCGTGCCGGTGACGATCCAGTCGCCGAGCGTGACCATCGAGGCTCCCAGGCGCGACCACATTCCGCGTTCGTGGTCCTGCAGGATCAGGTCGTCCCAGCGCAGCATCTCGTACGAGGTCTCAGTGTTCCAGTTCGGGCCGGCACTCTCGGCGCGCCAGCTTGCGCTGACCTCGTTCGAAACGGCGGGGCCCGGTGCGCTTGCCGACACGTTCCACGTTTTCTGAAAACTCGTCAGCGAACGGCGGAACCGGGCCAGCTGCGTGTCCGGTACAATCGGATCGTAGCCGCCGATGTGAAAGACATGTCGCCGGCCGATCATTGCCCGTTAGCTCCTCAGTGGTCCGCGCCAAGCCGCGCGCTTGTGCATAGCAAATTCGCAGGCTGCCACAAACCGGCCCGGCTCACATAGGCGGCATCACGCAGCTTTTTGTCGCTTGCATGTCACAGCCCGGCAATTTAGCGGGCTTCCCCATCACAATACACGGATTCGGATGGGGCCGCGATTGACGGACCGTGTTTATATCTGAACATATCGCCGGATTTTTCGAGAAAGAACGCACGGATGTCGATTGTATTCATTGCCGCGAAACGGCCCCTCCTGAACAAGCTGGCCGGCGTTTCGCTGATTCTGTTTGCGCTATTTGCCACGGTTCTGGCCGGTTCCCGCGACGCCGAGGCCGCGACCGGCCGGAAGCCCGGCCACGTCTACCTGCTGCGCGGCCTGCTGAACGTATTTTCGCTCGGCATGGACCAGCTAGCCTACAAGATCGAGGCCGTCGGCATCACCGCGACCGTGCACAACCACACGGCCTGGAGCGGGCTGGCCGACGACATGATCGCGAATTACCGTTCCGGCAAGCGCGAGCCGATCATCCTGATCGGCCACTCGGCCGGCGCCGACGCCACCATTTCGATCGCGCGCAAGCTGCAGCAGGCCAATGTACCGGTGGCGCTGATCGCCAATTTCGATCCGGTCAGCCCCGATCCGGTGCCGCCGAATGTGAAGCAGATCGTCAATTACTACGTGCCGGCCGGCTGGGGCGCTGCCGTGGCCGCGGATGCGCGGTTCAAGGGCAGCCTCGCCAACATCAACGAGAACGGCCAGGCCAACCACTTCTCCATCGACAAGTCCGACGCGCTGCATGCCAAGACCATCGCGCTGATCCTGCGCGCCGTCGGCAACGGCGGCCCGCGTCGCGGTCCAGCCAAGCCGAAGCCCGCGCAAGTGTCCGCCGCCCCGGCGGAGTAGGACTAGCGAAGCGCTTCTTCACCCTCCCCTGAAGGGGGAGGGTCGGAGCGCAGTTGCGCAGCGAATGCGCTCCGGGGTGGGGTGACGACGGCGCGTGGCGCGACTGTGGTGCAGGACATTGTCGCTGTCACCCCACCCCGATACGCGCTACGCGCGCATCGACCCTCCCCCTTCAGGGGAGGGTAAGTACGCATCACACAATCAGCACGTCGTGTTGCGTCAGCGGCGCAATCACGCCGGTGAGCGTGATCGAGGCGCCGTGGCCGAGATCGATCAGCGTATCGTGCCCGACCACATGCACCGCGAGGTGCGCGAGATCGACGG
>NZ_JAQGJD010000298.1 GCF_028290785.1 Tardiphaga sp.
ATTGAGCGGCTCTTTTCACATCTTCCCTCCTGGCAAAACATCGCCGGGAGGGCCGAGTAAAAATGCAGCCGCACCCCCCACTACTGATCGAAGGCTAGTTGTCGCAGTCGCGCAGCCGGCGCCACACGGCGCCGAGCACGTTGGAGTAGTCGTCGGTCCAGACCCGCTGGTTGTCCTCCGCTTCGGTCAGCGCCCATTTATCCGACGAAGCAATGCTGCCGACATCCGCGGCGTCGCGAGCCGAGACCACCACGTTGGTCGAAAAGATATATTCGTTGTCGCGGCCGGAATCTTCGGAGAATACCCAGCTCTTCATGTCATTGGCATCCGCAATGCCGACCACCACGCTGGCCAGTTCGAGATGCCTGTTGGAGACGTGCATCACCACCGCGCCCTGGGGCGCCAGCTTCTCCTTGTAGATTTCCATCGCCTCTTCGGTAGCCAGATGGATCGGGATCGCGTCCGACGAATAGGCATCGACGATGATCATGTCATAGACGCCGTTCGGCTCCTTGGCGAAGGTCAGGCGGGCATCGCCGATCACCGGCTTCATGTCCGGCTCGCACTTCGAGATGTAGGTGAAGTATTTCGGATCGCGCGCGGTATCGACCATCGACTGGTCGATCTCGAAGAACTTCCAGTCCTCGCCAGGCTGCGACGCGCAGGCCAGCGAGCCTGAGCCGAGCCCGATCACCGCGACGCGGATCGGTCCGCCTTTGCGGGCGCGGATCGCGGCGATCGCCTGGCCGATGCCGCCGTCCTTGTAATAATACGAGATCGGTTCGGGCCGCGCGGCCACCGGCGTGCCGTCGTCGTTGAGAAATTTTTCAGCGCCGTGGATCGTCGTGCCGTGCATCAGCACGTGATACTGGTTGTTGGTCGTTACCACGATCTTGTGGACGCCGAAGAAGCTGCGCACGGTCTCGACGCGACCGTCGTCGGACGGATAGGCGCGGATCATCACCAGCGCCAGCACCACGATCGCCAGCAGTTTGGGACGGCTGATCTTGCCCAGCACCGCCAGGATCATGATCAGGATGCCCATCGCTTTGATCACGTTGACGCGGTTGGCGTCGAGCCAGGTGAACAGGCTGCCGCCCATCCACACCGGCGCCAGCAGCGCCACGGCCGCCGCCGCTAGCAGCGCCCAATACCCGCGGCTCCAGCTTGGAAAGAGTTCCTCGCCGCGCGGACGGCACAGCACCGCCAGCGCGATCAGGATCGGATATTCGGCAATCCAGGAAAACGTGAATGGCGCGATGAGCCCGGCGAACAGGCCGCCGACCATGCCGCCGAACGACAGCGCCACATAGTAGCCGGTCAGGTAGGTCGCCGCCGGCCGCGCCCGCGCGAGCTCGCCATGGCAGGCCATCGCGATGACAAAGAAGCACACCAGGTTGCCGCCCAGCGTCAGCAGCAGGTTCTGCTCGCCGCCGATCGCCAGCAGCACGATCACCACCGCGATCGCCACCGGCTGCGCCGCCAGCATCCATTTGTGCGGCAGCAGCGGTCGCGACTGGAACACCAGCACCCACGTCAGGAGATACAGCGACAGCGGCATCACCCACAGCAGCGGCGCGGACGCGATGTCGGTCGAGATATGCGCGGTCACTGCAATCAGCAGGCCGGAGGGCACAGCGGCCAGGAAGATCCAGCGCGCGCGCAGCGCCCAGGTCGGCGTCGGCGCATCGATCTCGCCTTCGCCTGGCGCGGCGACGACGAACGCCGGTGACTTCAGCAGCAGCGCGCCGCAGCCGGCGATCAACAGGATCAGCAACCCGTAGCCCGATGTCCAGATGATGTTCTGGGTGCGCAGCGAGAACATCGGCTCCAGCAGCACCGGGTAGGACAGCAGCGCGAGAAAGCTGCCGATATTGGAGGACGCATAAAGGAAATACGGATCGTGACCCTGCGGATGGCCGGTGCGCACGAACCAGGCCTGCAGCAGCGGATTGTTGGCCGCGAGCGCGAAGAACGGCAGGCCGATCGACACCACGAACAGGCCGAGCAGCCAGAATGCATAGCCGCTGGCCGGCGGTTCGCCCCAACCCGCGGCGATCGAGAGCGGCAAGGTCAGCAACGCAATGGCCAGCAGCGCCAGGTGGATCACCACCGGAATCACCCGGTTGCGGATCTGCATCAGGAAATGCGCATAGGCGTAGCCGCCGAGCAGCAGCGACTGGAAGAACACCATGGCGACGGACCACACCGCCGGCGACCCACCGAGCCGCGGCAGCACCATCTTCGTGAACAGCGGCTGCACCGAGAACAGCAGCAACGCGCTGGTAAAGATCGCGGCGGTGTAAACCACCAGCACCAATCGGTTGCGAGAGGCTTGATCGGCGGTGGCGGGCAACGGCGAATTCATGAAAGCTCCGGCTGGGATTCGGCGGGCGTGAGGGCTTCAGAATCCGGCAGGACGCCGGGCGCCGGAATGGAGCATAGGTTACCGTTTCCGGCAATGCAGGCGCCGACGGAACTGAAAGCCTGACGGCCCCCTTGTGCCCAGCGGCGACGTCTTTGATAAAGACCCCCGGATGAACCCTTGATGAAATCGCCAACGAATGTCTGACACCTCTGACATCGACGTTCTGATCATCGGCGCTGGCCATAACGGCCTGACCTGCGCGGCCTACCTCGCCATGGGTGGGCTGCGCGTTAAGGTGGTGGAGCGCCGCAAGGTCGTCGGCGGCGCCGCGGTGACCGAGGAATTCCACCCCGGCTTCCGCAACTCGGTGGCGGCCTACACCGTCAGCCTGCTCAATCCGCAGATCGCCGCCGACCTCAAGCTGCATGAGCACGGGTTACGGATCGTCGAGCGCAAGGCGCAGAATTTTCTGCCGGCGCCGGACGGCAGCTACCTGCTCACCGGCGAGGGCCGCACCCGTCAGTCGCTGGCGAAGCTGAGCCCACGGGACGCGGCGCGGATCGACGCCTTCAATGGCGAACTCGAGGTGATCGCCGACGTGCTGCGCAAGTTCGTGCTGCGCGCCCCGCCGAACGTGGTGCAGGGATTTGGGCTCGGCAGCCTAACGGAAGCAATCAACGCGCTCGGCACCGCGAAAATCCTCAACGATCTTTCGCTGGAGCAACAGCGCGTCCTGCTCGATCTGTTCACCTGCTCGGCCGGCGAGATGCTCGACGACATCTTCGAGAGTGACCTGATCAAGGCGCTGTTCGGCTTTGACGCCATCGTCGGCAACTATGCCAGCCCTTACGCGGCGGGCTCGGCCTATGTGATGCTGCACCACGCCTTCGGCGAAGTGAACGGAAAGAAGGGTGTCTGGGGCCACGCCATTGGCGGCATGGGCGAGATCA
>NZ_JAQGJD010000083.1 GCF_028290785.1 Tardiphaga sp.
GTGCCGGTCCGCTCGCGCAGCGAGATCCGCTGCTTGTCGTCGCCGAGCCGCACGGTGGTTTGCAGAAACCAGTCGCTGACCTTGGCCGCCAGCGCCTGGCCGTGGTCGCGGCGGATGATCGCGTGCATCATGTCGAGCGCGGCGACGCCGCCGCCGCAGGTCAGCCGGCCGCCGTCGATCTCGAACAGGGTCCGCGTCGGCTCGATCTGCGGAAACGCCTCCGCGAAAGCCGCGAGATGCTCCCAGTGGATCGTGCAGCGCACGCCGTCGAGAATGCCGGCCTTCGCCAGAATGAACGGCCCGCCGGAGACGCCGCCGATGGCGCAGCCGGAGCGCGCCAGCCGCCGCAGCCACGCCAGTGTCTTCGCATCGTCGAACCCAGCCGGATTGCCGCCGGCGCACACCAGCACGGTGTCGTAGCGCACGGCGTCCGCGATAGTGTGATCGGCCTTAACCGACAGCCCGTTCGACGCCAGAATCGTGTCGGCGCCGGTGGAGATGTGCAGCCATTGGTACAGCGTGCCGCCGGCTAGAATATTCGCGGCGCGCAGCGGCTCGATCGCCGAGGCGAACGACATCAGCGCGAATTCGTCGATCAGCAGGAAGCCGACGCGGTGCGGCGGATGCACGAGCGGCGGCGCCACCGTCAAACGCTCGCGACTAAGCCCATTCGCCCTTGCGGAACACCGGCACGCGGCGGCCGTCGGCATGGATGCCGTCGATGTCGGTCTCGCCGGAGCCGATCATCCAGTCGATATGGATGAAGCTCTTGTTGCCGCCCTGCGCCGCGATCTGTTCCGGCGTGAGGTTGCCGCCATCGACGAAACACTTCGAATAGCACTGGCCGAGCGCGATGTGGCAGGCGGCGTTCTCGTCGAACAGCGTGTTGTAGAATAACAGCCCGCTCTTCGAGATCGGCGAGGAATGCGGCACCAATGCCACTTCACCGAGCCGGCGCGAACCCTCGTCGGTGTCCAGCACCTTGTTCAGCACCTCGTCGCCGCGCGAGGCCTTGGCCTCGACAATGCGACCGCCCTCGAAGCGCACCGCAATGTCCTCGATCAGGGTGCCTTGATAGGACAGCGGCTTGGTGCTGCGGACATGGCCATCGACACGCATGGCATGCGGCGTGGTGAAGACTTCCTCGGTCGGAATGTTGGCGTTGCATTCGATGCCGTTCTTCGCGGTGGAAGCGCCGCCCTGCCATTCGTGGCCGTCGGCGAGGCCCACCGTAAGGTCGGTGCCCGGCCCGACAAAATGCAGCGCGTGGAAACGCTGGCCGTTGAGCCACTGGGTGCGCTCACGGAGCACCGCGTTGTGCTTCTTCCAGGCTGCGATGGACTGGTCGTTATCGACGCGCGACGCCGCGAAGATCGCATTGGCGAGCTTCTCCACCGCGACGTCTTCGTCGTCGCCGGGAAACACCTGCTTGGCCCATGACGGGCTGGGGTAAGCCAGAATGTTCCAGTTGATGTCGAAGCCGACGATTTTCTGCAGCGCCGGCTGATAGGCGATGGAATTGGCCTTGCTCGCGCGCGACACCTTGGCGGGATCCTCGCCGGACAGCAGCATCGGGTTGTCGCCGACGATGGCGAGGCGCGCGGTGTTGGTGCCGAGCGCCTTGGCCATGCCCTCATAGAGCCAGCCGGCGGCGCGGTCGAACGAGGCGTCGGCGCCGTAGCGGTAGCGCGACAAAGTAATGTCCTCGTCGGACAGGAACGGCGTCACGAGGCCCGCGCCGGCTTTGTACGCGTGCTCGGCGATCCGCCGCACCAGCGGCAGCGCCACCGACGGCGCGGTGATCAGCAGGTCCTGGCCCTCGGCCAGTTGCAGCCCGACCTTGACGGCGACTTCGGCAAGCCGGTCGAGCTTCACGGGATCGATCGGAGTGGAGATACTGCGCGGGTGAACGGTCATCGAAGGCCTGTCGGTTGGGGTGACGCTTGCCCGGAATGTAATTTCAGATCGCCGGCGATGCCATGGCCTTCGACCGGCCCCGGCTTCAAAAGCCGCGCCGAAGAGCGGCTTTGATGATCATGGTTCGTTCTAGCTCACTATGGGCGATGAAGCTCCATCGTCCCACCCGCCGGAAACCCGCGACCCGGCCTCAAAACAGGTTCACTTCGGCTGATGGAGCGCGGTTTTATCGACCGAAGGCGGCGGCGCCGGATCATCGTCGGCAATGGCTCGCCACGCGGCGCCTTCAAGATCGTCATACTGGCCGCTCTTGAGCGACCACAGGAATCCGCCGAGCCCGACCAGCCCCAGCGCGAGTGCCAGCGGCACCAGAATGACGAGTACTTCCATCAGGCGTGATCCTTCGTCACGCGGCGCGCCCGCACTGCGTTCAGCATCACCAGGATCGACGATCCCGACATCGCCACCGCGGCGATCAGCGGCGTGACGAATCCGGCGATCGCGATCGGCACCGCCAGCGCGTTGTAGATCACAGCGAGCCACAGATTCTGCCGCATGATCCGTAGCGCCTTGCGCGAATAGTCGATGGCCGCCACCACCGGTGCCAGCGGCTTGCCGAGGAAGACCAGGTCGGCCGTGGCCTGGCTGAGATGGGCGGCCGAGATCGGCGACATCGAGACATGCGCCGCCGCCAGCGCCGGCGCGTCATTGAGGCCGTCGCCGACCATCATCACCTTCGCGCCCTGCGCCTTGAGTTCGTTGATGCGGGCGATCTTTTCGGCCGGCGCGACGCCGGCGCGCCATTGCGGAATCCCGAGACTGGCCGCCGCGGCGCGCACCGCGGGCTCACGATCGCCGGAGAGTATCTCCAGGGGAATGCCGCGCCGGCGCAGGGCCGCCACCATCGCGCGCGCATCGGGACGCAACTGCTGCCGGACCGCAAACACATAGCTGGTATCGCCATGGCGGAAGGCGACGGCGGACATTTCCGGGTCGGCGCTGAGAATTTCATTGGCCATGGTGTCGGCCCCGCAGAACGACGGCCGGCCGAGCCTGACTTCGACGCCATCGACGATGCCGCGCACGCCCTGTCCCGGCTCTTCCACAATGCCCCTCAGCGGCAGTTTGGCGCCGGCTGCGCGCGCCACCGCCGCCGCGACCGGGTGATGGCTGGCCAGCGCCAGCCGGCCGGCGAGGTCGAGCACCTCGGGGGGAATCTGCGCGCCGTTGGTGAGGTCGAGATCCGGCATCGTCAGCGTGCCGGTCTTGTCGAACACGACGTGATCGACGGCCGCGGTGCGTTCAATGGCGTCGCCGGAATTCAGCAGCACGCCGGCCCGGAACATGGCGCCGGCGGCCACCGTCTGCACGGTCGGGATGGCGAGAGCAAGCGCGCAGGGACAGGTGATGATCAGCACGGCGATCGCGGTGATGATGGCGTCGTGCCAGGAGGCGCCGGCCGAGACCCAGCCGATCATGGTGAGCAGCGCGGCCGCATGCACGACCGGGGCGTAGAGCCGCGAGGCCCTGTCCGCCAGCATCACATAGTGCGAGCGTGCCTGCAGCGCATGGTCGAGCAGCCGGGTGATCTCCGCCAGCAGCGTGCCTTCGGACGCCGCAGACACGCGAATTCGCAGCGTGCCGGAAATGTTCATGGTGCCGGCATAGACCGCGGTGCCGCGCTCGGCCAGCGCGTACAGCGTTTCGCCGGTGATCAGGGACTGGTCGATCTCGGAGCGCCCCTCGATCACCGTGCCATCGACCGCGCAGCGCTCGCCCGGGCGCACCAGCACGATGTCGCCGGGATGCAATGCTGCCACCGGCACGTCGCTGATTTCCATGTCCGAGATGAATTTGGTGGCGGTTTCGGCCTTCAACGCCGCCAGGTTGCCGGCCACCGCGCGGGTGCGGCGGCGCATGTTCTGGTCGAGGTAGCGGCCGAACAGCAGGAAGGTGAGCAGCATGATCGCCGCATCGAAATAGGCATGCTCGGCGTGATGAATCGTCTCCACCACCGACATGGTCAGCGCGGTGATCACGCCGATGCTGATCGGCACGTCCATATTGGTGGTGCGGGCGCGCAGCGCGCGGAACGCAGAGACGAAGAACGGCTGCCCGGCATAGGCCGCGGCCGGCAGCGCGATGAACGCCGACAGCCAGTGAAAGAAATCGCGCTGTTCCGGGATCATGTCGCCACCGCTGCCGGACCATACCGGGACCGACAGCATCATCACATTCATGGTGGCGAAGGCCGCCACGCCCAGGCAGCGCAACAGGAACTTCGACTGTGCGGTCTCGACGGCTTCGGCGCGCACGGTCTCGAACGGATAGGCCCTGTAGCCAAGTTCGGCGAGGCGATCGATGAAGCGGCCGGGCTCCAGCGTGGCCCCCCTCCACTCCAGCGCGATGCGGCGATCGGTGAGATTGACGCGCGCCAGCGTGACGTCGGGGATTGCCGACAGGCCGCGCTCGATCTTCGCCATGCAGCCGGCGCAACTGACGCCCTCCACCGCGAGGTCGATATGCGACAGGCCGGATTCCGGATGCCGGATGTAATGCGAGAAGTCGCGCGTGGCATGCATGGCCAGCTCCTAGTTCAGCACGATGCGGTTCTTCGACAGGAACAGCCGCTTGCCGCCGACATCGCCTTCCAGCACCAGGTCCCACAGGCCCGGCGCCAGCGCGGTCACCTGGCCGCGATAGGCGGCGTTGCCGGCATCTGCGAGTTCGACCGGCCGGTCGGCGCGGCGGTCCGCGGGGCGCTCCAGACGGCTGCTAAAGGCCAGGCCGGGAATCGCCGCACCGTTGCGGTCGCGCGCCTCGACGCGGACTTCCGCACGGCCGTCGGCGTCGCGCTCGACATGGGCATTCACCTTCCAGCCGCGACCGGCCTGCGCGCGCGCAGACAGGATCTCGTCCTCATAAGCGAGACTGGCGCTATAGGCGCTGTCGACCTCGGTGCCCGGCAGCGTGTCGATGGCAAATTTCGCCAGCGTGAGGTTGACGCCGATCACCACGCCGAAAAACGCAATCAGGCAGATCAGGACGGTGCGGCCGGTCAACGGTTTCGTGGTGGTGGACGTGCTCATGGGGCGGACCTCGGAAACTTATGGGGCGACGAAATTGTCGGTGGCCGAGGCGACTTCACCCAGCCCGATATCGGTGACCCGCAGCTTCAGCGGGACCGACTTCTCGGTGTTGCTCGCCGCGGGGGCCGTGACCAGCACCCGCAGCTCGGTGGTGGCGTCGCGCCCCAGCACGATCATCGGCCGGTCCGGCGTCACCGAATCGAAGCCGACGACATGCACGACGGCATTGTTCGGACCATCGACGTCGATGGCCACGACGCGATCGAAACCGCGCTTGTTGAGCAGCCGCACCGTATAGGCATTGCGGATCGAGCCGTCGGTCAGCCGCACGGCGAGCGGATTGCGGTCGTGCAGTACGTTGACATCGAGCAGCGAGCGCGTCAGCAGCGCGTACAGCATGATCGCACCGACGCCGGCGATCATCGCGGCATAGACGATGGTTCGCGGCCGAACGATCTTGTAGATCTCGGATTTTCCCACCTGGCGACGCTGGATGTTGACGTCGTTGTCGTAGCCGATCAACCGCGTCGGCCGACCGACCTTGGTCATCACCGTATCGCAGGCGTCGATGCACAATCCGCACTGGATGCAATCGAGCTGCGCGCCGTCGCGGATATCGATCCCGGTCGGACACACGGCGACACATTGATAGCAGTCGATGCAGTCGCCGGCATGCTGGCCCTGCGCACGCAGCTCAACCGCCTTCTTCAGCGATGTCCGCGCTTCGCCGCGGTCATATTTATAGGTGACGTTGAGCGCCCATTCGTCGGTCAGCGCGGCCTGGATGCGCGGCCACGGGCACATGTAGACGCAGACCTGCTCGCGCATGAAGCCGGCCAGCACGTAGGTGGTGGCCGTCAGGATGCCGATCCAGATATAGGCCAGCATCGGCGCCTGGAAGGTGACCAACTGCATCACCAGCGTCGGCGCGTCATTGAAATACAGCACCCAGGCGCCGCCGGTCCACCAGGCGATCATCAGCCATATCGAATGCTTGAGCAGGATTTCGGCAAAGCGCTGCAGCTTCATGCTGCCCTTGTCCGCGTCCTTCTTCATGCGCTCGCGGCG
>NZ_JAQGJD010000327.1 GCF_028290785.1 Tardiphaga sp.
GCCGATCTGGGGCACCGTCTGGTGGCTCTCGTCGGTGAACAGCAGGGCGTTCTCGGGCACGTACTCGAACAGGGTCGGCGGCTGCTCGCCGGGCAGCCGGCCGGAGAGATAGCGGCTGTAGTTCTCGATCCCGGCGCAGGAGCCGGTGGCCTCCATCATCTCCATGTCGAAGCGGGTGCGCTGCTCGAGGCGCTGGGCCTCCAGCAGCTTGCCGGTCTCGGTGAACCACTTCACCCGCTCCTCCATCTCGGCGCGGATGTGGTCGACGGCCTGTTTCAGGGTCGGGCGCGGGGTGACGTAGTGGCTGTTGGCGTAGATCTTCACCGCCGGCAGGTCGGCGGTCTTCCTGCCGGTCAGGGGGTCGAACTCGGTGATCGACTCCACCTCCTCGCCGAACAGGGAGACGCGCCAGGCGCGGTCCTCGTAGTGGGCGGGGAAGATCTCGATCGTGTCGCCGCGGCGGCGGAAGGTGCCGCGGGTGAAGGCCTGGTCGTTGCGCTTGTACTGCAGCGCCACCAGGTCGGCCATCAGCCGCCGCTCGTCCACCACCTCGCCGACCTCCAGGGCGAAGGTCATGGCGGTGTAGGTCTCCACCGAGCCGATGCCGTAGATGCACGACACCGAGGCGACGATGATGACGTCGTCGCGCTCCAGGATCGACCGCGTCGCCGAGTGGCGCAGCCGGTCGATCTGCTCGTTTATCGCCGAGTCCTTCTCGATGTAGGTGTCGGTGCGGGGGACGTAGGCCTCGGGCTGGTAGTAGTCGTAGTAGGAGACGAAATACTCCACCGCGTTGTGGGGGAAGAAGCTCTTGAACTCGCCGTAGAGCTGGGCGGCGAGGGTCTTGTTGGGGGCCATGATGATGGCCGGCCGCTGCACCGCCTCGATCACCTTGGCCATGGTGAAGGTCTTGCCCGAGCCGGTGACGCCGAGCAGCACCTGGGTGCGATCGTTGCGCGAGATGCCCTCGACAAGTTCCTTGATCGCGGTCGGCTGGTCGCCCTTCGGCTCGTATTCCGACTTGATGACGAACGGCACGCCGCCTTCGGACTTGTCGGGACGTGGCGGGCGGTGCGGCACCCAGATCTTGTCGTCCTTGAATTCCGGCCGGCCGTTGGTGACCAAAGCTTCCAGCGCATCGGCGGTGGCCTGCACGCCCAGCGCTTCCATCTTGTTGCGCGGCGGGCGGGCCAGCGCGGCGTTGTCCTCTTCCTCGGTCGTGAAGCCGAGCTGTTTCGCCAGTTCCGGATCCATCGCGGGGATCGCGGCCGAGGTGCCGTAGACGGCCTGCGGCGCTTCCTCAAAACCCTGCTCGCTGAGTCGCGGCGCGTAAGGCCCCGGCGGCTGCGGCATCGGCTGCAGCGGCGTGGGACGGGGACCGGCATCGCCTTCGAATTTCTTGGGTGTCGATTTGCGGGCGCGATGAATCGCGGCCTCGCCGCCGGAGCGACGTTCCAGCGAATTGCTCGGCGGCGGCTGCAGGCCAGTGCCGGAGCCCATGCCAGCGTCGCCGCGGTTGATCGCGGGATTCAGCAGTTCCGCCAGCGCCGGGCCGATCGGCTTGACGTCGGGCCGCCCCGCGCCGGGCTTCGCCGCCGGGGTTTTCGCGCGCTTCGGGGCCGTTTTCGCTGCAGTTTTCTTGGGGGTCTCGGGGGTTTTCGCCATGGCCCCAATATGGGGTCAATCGGCGCCCGAATAAAGGGTCCGGCGGTGTTACGCCGCGACGGTTTGTTGCGTCCGCAGCCGCCGCAGCGAGTCGGGCAGGCGCGCCTCGATCCAGCCGTCGATGGCGCGCTGCCGGCGATGATACACCAGCCCAAGCGCAATAATGCCGACGCCGATCAGCGACAGCGCGAACGGGAACAGCATCGAATCGGCGAACATTTTTTGCGCGAGATCGCCGAGATAGATCGCCAGGCCGATGGTTCCGAACACCGTGAACACCCGCCGTGCCAGCGCCACGCCGATGAACAGGAACCCGACATTCAGCGCGGCGTACAACGCCTTGTCGAGCGTGGTGCCGTTGGACGAGGCGGTAATGCCGCCCCAGAAGGTCAGCACGCCAAACAGGTACAGCCAGAATGCGAAATCGCCGCTGCGCTGGCGCAGGTTGACAACCACCGCCGCCACGACGATGCCGAGGCCGAACCAGATCGAGACTCTTCGCGAGGTTTCCCAGTTGCCGTAATCCGTCCCGGTGATCCACGGCACCACGTCCATCGACAGGAACCACAGCGCCACCGCCATGATGAAGACGATGAAGGGAAAGCGGTAGAACCACAGCGCCAGCATGGCCGCGGCGATGGTCGCAAGCTCCATGAACACGAAGCTGCCCTTGATCCATTGATAGAAATCGCGCATCGACGCCGGCTTGCCGAACTCGGTCCACAGCCCGTAGGCATCCTGCGCGCCGTAGACCGCGAGCGGGACCATCGAAACGGCGATCGCGATCAGCAGTCCGCCCGGCGTGCGCAACTGCTTCACCGTCCACAGATAGTGCCCGGCTGCCCCGAACAGCGCGCGGCATAGACCACGGCGGTGGCGGTCAGCGCCGGACCGCCCATTTTCGAGAATGCCAGCGTCGAGAACAGCCCCATCGCGCTGATTACCACCAGCGCGCCGGCGTACCACAGCAGGTGCACCACATCGAATTTCGGGCCGGCTGGCGGCGCTTCGGATGGCCGCGTGCCGAGGAATCCCAGCAGGGCTTCGAGTTGATCGGACGGAAGCACACCGGCCGCCGCAGCCGCGCGCAAATCTTCGGTCGAATATCGCATGCACGTTCTCCACGCGCCATTCGACGCCGCAACGGGGGTGAAGTCATGGACGACGGCGGCCGAAAGGTCGATGCCCCGCCGCGCCGTCACGAGCTTTGTCGGCTGAAGCGGCAGATGCGTTCAACGCGGACGCCGACGCTACACCAGCAGCTTGAGCAACGCCTTGCCGGCCGGCGTGGCCAGTTCCTTGGCGTCCAGCGTGCCGTCATTGTCCGGGTCGGCGGCGCGGAAGCGGGCCTCGACGATCGTCATGTATTCGTTCTTGTCGAGGGTGCCGTCCTTGTCGGGATCGGCGGCTGCGAATTCCTTGGCGCTGATCCGGCCGCGCAACTCCTTCGCATCCAGCGTGCCGTCCTTGTCGCGGTCGAGCTTGTCGAACAGCTTGGACGCGGCGGCCTTGGCTTCGGCCAGATCGACGGTGCCGTCCTTGTCGGGATCGAGCAGTTTGAGCTTTGATGCGGCCTCGGCGGGAACCAGCGCCGCCAACGGCAACGCGAGCGACAGCAGAACCGTGCGGCGTGTGGTCATGTTCATCTCCCTGAGCGTGTTATTGATCGCCATGATGCGTCAACCGGGTAGCGGGATCAACGGCAGATCGGGCGTCAGTTCCGGTCGCGGCCTTGCTTGACTCCGCCGCGCGTTCCGGTGAATTTCATGCAGCGGCATCTTTCGCGATGCCATTTTCATCACACCCGGGACGCCTGCGATGATTGATCTGTACTATTGGAGCACGCCGAACGGCCACAAGATCACGATCTTTCTGGAAGAGGCCGGGCTGCCCTACACGGTATTCCCGATCAACATCGGCAAGGGCGACCAGTTCAAGCCGGAATTCCTGGAAATTTCGCCGAATAACCGGATTCCGGCGATGGTCGATCATGAGCCGAAGGGCGGGACCAAGCCGATCTCGGTGTTCGAATCCGGCGCCATGCTGCTGTATCTCGCCGAGAAGACCGGCACGTTTCTGCCCGCCGATATCTACGGCCGCTATGACGCGATCCAGTGGGTGTTCTGGCAGATGGGCGGGCTCGGGCCGATGGCCGGGCAGAACCACCACTTCTCGAACTACGCGCAGGAAAAAATCACCTACGCCATCGACCGCTATGTCAACGAGACCAACCGATTGTACGGCGTGCTCAACAAGCGTCTCGCCGACCGCGAATTCATCGCCGGCGACTATTCGATCGCCGACATGGCGAGCTATCCCTGGATCGTTCCCTACAAGAACCAGAGCCAGGACATCAACGATTTCCCGCATTTGAAGCGCTGGCTCGAAACCATCGCTGCGCGGCCGGCGGTGCAGCGCGCTTATGCCAAGGCCAAGGAAGTCAATCCGAACTTTGGCCAGCCCGCGATTCGCACCGACGCGGAGCGCAAGCTGCTGTTCGGCCAGACTGCCGCCGTCGTGAAGGGCTGATCATGGCGCGCCAACTGTTCGAACTGGTCGGCACCGACGAGGATCGTCCGTTCAGCCCGTATTGCTGGCGCACCCGGATGGCGCTGGCGCACAAGCAGCTGGGCGCCGAGTCGATCCCGTGGCGCTTCACCGAGCGTGAGGCGATCGCGCAGCACAAGTCCGAAAAGGTGCCGGTGCTGATCGATGGCGAACACACCGTATCGGATTCCTGGGCCATCGCGAACCATCTCGAGGATAGCTATCCCGACCGTCCGTCGCTGTTCGGTGGCGATGGCGGCCGCGCCATGGGCCGGATGCTGAACTGGTGGGGCGATACCGTGGTGATCGCCGGCATTTTTCCGATGATCGTCGCGGATATCCACGCCCATCTGCGGCCGGTGGATCAGGCTTATTTCCGCGAGAGCCGGGAAGCGCGTTTCGGCAAGACGCTGGAAGAGGTCGCGGCCGACCGCGACGCGCGCGTCACCGGTTTTCGCAAGTCGCTCGATCCGATGCGGCTGACGCTGAAGACTCAGCCGTTCCTCGGCGGCAATGCGGCGAACTATGCCGACTACATCGTATTCGGCGGCTTCCAGTGGGCGCGGGCGATCAGCCCGTTCCAACTGCTGGCGCCAGACGACGCGATCTATGCCTGGCGCGAGAAGATGCTCGACGCCTTCGACGGCATGGCGCGCCGCGCGCCGGGATATGCGGTGTAGCGCGCGGGGCTTTCCACGAGTCGTCCCCGCGTAAGCGGGGACCCATAGCCTCCGTCACGTGTGACGAGCATGGGGTGGTTGCCATTCCGCAACGACAGGCTCGGAGGTTATGGATCCCGGATCTGCGCTTACTGACGCTCACTTGTCCGGGATGACTGCGGAAATGGATTCGCGCTTGCCGTATCGGTAATCGAGACCGCGGCGAGACGGCACGCGCTGGTGGAACTCGCCGGCCAGGCGGAGCCGCTGCGGCGCAACTCCGCGCGATTCGCGCACGCAACGGGTTCCGTCGCGCCGAGGCGGCGATCGTAACTCAGGGCGCGCGGGCGAACGGTGCGTGGCTGAGAAATTCTTCACAGATATTGTCTAAGACGGTATGTTCACACGGTCTGTCTCTCCGCCAAGGTCTTCATGTCCGATTCGTCCGCCGATCTCGACGACAACGCCAAGATGTTCGATCTCGCGCCGGTCTCGCTATGGATCGAAGATTACAGTGACGTGAAGGCGCTGTTCGAGCAGTGGCAGGCGCAGGGCGTCGATGACGTCGAGACCTATCTGCTCGCCAATCCCGAGCGGGTCCGCGAATGTTCGCAGCGCATCCGGATCATCAAGGTCAACCGCAAGACGCTGGCGCTGTTCGGCGCCCGCGATCTCGACCATCTGACGGTCAGTCTCCCTCTCGTGATACGCGACGACACCTTCAAGAGCCACGTCTCGGAGCTGGCGCAGCTGTGGAGCGGGCAGACCCATTTTTCCAGCCACACCGTCAACTATACACTGGCCGGCGAGCGGCTCGACATTCAGCTTCACGGCACCGTGCTGCCCGGCCATGAAGCGCGCTGGGACCGCGTCATGATCGCCATCGAGGACGTGACCGAGCGGGAGGGCGCGCGGCGCCGCCTCGCCGAGAGCGAGGATTACGCGTTCGGCCTGTTCGCGCATTCGCCGGTGTCATTGTGGGTGGAAGATTTCAGCGGTGTGAAAGGCCTGCTCGACGAGCTGCGCGTTCGCGGCATCGAGGATTTCCGCGTTTTCACGAATGTGCATGAAGAATTCGTCGCCCGTTGCATGAGCGAAATCCGCGTGCTCGATGTCAACGCGCGGACCCTCGAGCTGTTCGCCGCGCCCGACAAGGAGACGCTGCTGCGCAGTCTCTCGGACGTGTTCCGCGACGAGATGGAGCCGCATTTCCGCGAGCAGCTTATCGATCTGTGGGACGGCAAGCTGTTCCAGCAGCGCGAAGTGGTGAACTACGCGCTCGATGGCACCAAGCTGCATTTGTTGCTGCAGTTCTCGGTGCTGCCGAACCATGAACGCGACTGGTCGCTGGTGCAGGTCGCGCTGACCGACATCACCGCGCGCAAGAAGGCCGAGGCCTATCTGGAATATCTCGGCACCCACGACGTGCTGACGCGCACCTTCAACCGCTCGTTCTATGCCGACGAGCTGAACCGGATCGAGCGCAAGGGCACCCACCCGGTCAGCATCATCATCGCCGACCTCAACGGGTTGAAGACCGCCAACGATGCGCTCGGCCACAGTGTCGGCGACGCGCTGCTGCGCCGGGCCGGCGAAGTGTTCGGCTCGCTGGTGGAGAAGCCCGCGTCGGTCGCGCGCATCGGCGGCGACGAGTTCGCGGTGCTGTTGCCTGGCACCGACGAGACTGGCGGCGAAGCGGTGCTGGCGACGCTGGCGGAACTCATCGCGGTCAACAACCAGTACTATCCCGATTTCGAACTGAGCCTGTCCATCGGGATCGCCACCAGCCGGCCGGGCGAACGACTGGAGCAGGTGGTGAAGCGCGCCGACATGCGAATGCTGCAGGCCAAGCGGCTATACTACAGCGAAGCCGAACGCGACCGCCGCGACGCCGCAGACGCGTGAGATTCGCACGGCGCGCCGGGAACGATACGTTCAAGGGCGGGTTAAGCGACCTCATTCAGAGGATCGCCAATGACCACCAACGACAAGCCTTCCGCTCGATCGTCGCCGACGCGCCGGGACATCGTGAGCGGTGCCGGTGTCGGCCTTGTCGGCGTGGCGGCCTCCGTCAATTCCACCCGTGCACAAGGAAGCCCGCCGATGGCCGCCCAGCAACTGCAGGATCCCCGCACCAAATATCCGCGTCCGCCCTACAAGAAACAGTCGCAGCCATGGCCCGGGCTCGCCAGCCAGATGGATCCGCGGCCCGACCACGGCGAGACCAGCTACCGCGGCTCCGGCCGTCTGGCCGGACGCAAGGCGCTGATCACCGGCGGCGATTCCGGCATGGGCCGCGCCGCGGCGATCGCCTATGCGCGCGAAGGCGCCGACGTCGCCATCAACTATCTGCCCGACGAAGAGCCTGACGCCCGCGAAGTCATTGCGCTGATCGAGGCCGAGGGCCGCATCGCGGTCGCGATTCCCGGCGACCTGCGCTCCGAGGCGTTTTGCCAGGAGATGGTCGCAAAAGCCGTGCAGGGGCTCGGTGGCCTCGACATCGTCGTCAACAATGCCGCACGACAGCAGACCTGCGCCTCGATCATGGACATCACGTCGGAAGATTTCGACGCCACCATGAAGACCAACATCTACGCGCCGTTCTGGACCATTAAGGCGGCGTTGCCGCATCTCAAGCCGGGTTCGGCGATCATCGGCACCTCGTCCGAACAGGCGACGGACCCCTCCGCCGAGCTCTACGACTACGCGCAGACCAAGGCGGCAACCACCAACTACGTGAGGTCGCTGGCCAAGCAATTGGCGCCGAAAGGCATCCGCGTCAATGCCGTGGCGCCGGGCCCGATCTGGACGCCGCTGCAAGTCTCCGGCGGCGCTACGATGGAGAAGCTGGAGAAGTTCGGCAGCATGACGCCGCTCGGCCGCGCCGGACAACCCGCCGAGCTTGGCTCGATCTACGTGCAACTCGCCGCCGCCGACGCCAGCTACGCCACCGGGCAGGTCTACGGTGCGGCCGGCGGTTCGGGACAGCCGTAAGCGACCGCGGCTGACTCGGGTCACATCAAAGAAGAAGTCTAATCCGGAGCAGCCATCGCTGCCTTCTTCCGCAGACATTCCCGGCACAGGCAATCCCCGCCCGCCGTCGGCATCGGTAGCTTCGCCGTCTCTTCCATGCACCAGCAATCGCCCGACAGGTCGCAGCCGAACTCGGTGCCGCATTCGGCGCAGGCGAGCCGGCGGCTGACCGGGACGGCGATTTCTGTCCGATTTGTCATGCTGCCAGCCAAATTTTAACCGGGATTTTCATGCAAGGTTCATGGCTTCCGACCGTATAGTCGCCGTTAGCGAGCATACAGTCCGGCCGATGCAAGGGAAACCCGATGGCCCGCGATCCGCAAGGCGCCCTTGTCGCGCTCAACCGCTTCGGCTTCGGCGCCCGCGGCGGCGCCTCCGGCGATATCGTCAATGCGGCGTCGGATCCGCGAGGCTTCGTCAAGGCCGAGTTGAGCCGCCCGAACGGCGTTTTGCTGGAACTGCCAGGGCTGCAATCGACCCCGGAGCTCGGCCAGGCGCTGTTCGCCTATCAGCTCGAAGCCAAGGCCGCGCGCGACGCGGCGGCGAAGGTGGTCGCGATGGCGCCGCCGGAGGCTGCGCCGGCGATGGACGCCAAACCCGACATGACCGCCGGCAATACCGTGATGACGGTGCAGCCGGATGCACCGAAACCGCCGGTCGTTCCGCCGCCGCCGCTCAACGTCGTGCAAAAAGTGTTTCGCGCGGAATCGCTGGCGCGGATCCAGCGGGCCACCATCGTCGATTGCGGCTTCACCGAGCGGCTGGTGACGTTCTGGTCGAACCATTTCTGCATTTCCGCCAACAAGGGCGAACCGGCGCGGATCTGGGCCGGCTCGTTCGAGCGCGAGGCGATCCGCCCCTTCGTGCTCGGCCGCTTCAGCGACATGCTGCGCGCCGTCGAGCAGCATCCGGCGATGCTGTTCTTTCTCGACAACCAGCAGTCGATCGGCCCGTCGTCGAAGGCCGGGCAGAACGGCAAGCGCGGCCTCAACGAGAACCTCGCGCGCGAGATCATGGAGCTGCATACGCTCGGCGTCGGCTCCGGCTATTCGCAGGGCGACGTCACCACGCTGGCGCGCATCATCACCGGCTGGACCTTTGCGGGCCGCGAAGGAAAGATCGGCGTGCCCGGCAGTTTTGCATTCAACGCCAATGCCCATGAGCCGGGCGCGCAGGTGCTGCTCGGCAAGAGCTATGACGATACCGGCGTGACCCAGGGCGAGGCGGCGCTGGCCGACATCGCGCGGCAGCCCGCGACCGCCAGATTCATCGCGACCAAATTCGCGCAGCACTTTGTTGCCGACGCGCCGCCGCCGGCGCTGGTGGCTAAGCTGGAGGCCGTGTTCAAAAAAACCGACGGCGACCTCAAGGCGCTGTCGCTGGCGCTTGTCGATTCCGACGAGGCGTGGACCGCGCCGCTCACCAAGATGCGCAGCCCCTACGAATACCTGATCGCCACCGGCCGCGTGCTGGCGCGGATTCCCGACGATCCCAACCGCTATATCGGCAGCCTCAACATGCTCGGCCAGCCGCTGTGGTCGCCGCCGGGGCCAAACGGCTTTGCCGACAGCAACGCCGCCTGGGCCGCTCCCGAAGGCATGAAGCTGCGGCTCGATATCGCGGCGCAGATCTCGGCACGGATCGCCGACAGCATCGATGCCCGCGAACTGCTCGACGTCATCGCCGGCGAGGCTGCGTCGTCCGAGACCCGCAACACCATCGCGCGCGCGGAAACGCGGCAGCAGGCGCTGGCACTGCTGCTGATGTCGCCGGAATTCCAGAGGAGATGACGATGGATTGCGAAAGCCGGACAGCGCCGCTCGCCACCCGCCGCTCCCTGTTACTTGGCGGCGCGGCCTTCGCCGCATGGGCCTATATTCCGAAATTCGCCCGTGCGGCGGACGCGCGCGATCCTCGCCTGATCGTCGTGATCCTGCGCGGCGCGCTGGACGGCCTCGCCACCGTGGCGCCGATCGGCGATCCCGATTACGTCGGCCTGCACGGCTCGATCGCGCTGGCCAAGGACGGCGCGCATCCCGCGTTGATGCTGGACTCGTTCTTCGGCCTGCATCCGGCGATGCCGGAATTTTCCCGCATGTACCGCGAGAAAAAAGCCGCGGTGGTACATGCGGTGGCGACGTCGTATCGCGAGCGCTCGCATTTCGACGGCCAGGATACGCTGGAGAGCGGCTTTCCCGGTCCCGGCCGGGTGCAGTCCGGCTGGCTCAACCGCGCCATCGAGGCGTTGCCTCGCGGCGAGCGAGTGTCCTCCGGCCTCGCCATCGGCCCTACCACGCCGCTGATCCTGCGCGGCAGTGCGCCGACGGTCGGCTGGGCGCCGGTCAACCTGCCGACCGCAGCGGACGACACCGCGATGCGGCTGATCGAACTCTACCGCAACCGCGATCCCGCGCTCGGCGTGGCACTGTCGCAGGGTTTGCAACTCGACAAGATCGCCAAAGGCGACGCCATGAAGCCGGCGCCCGGCGTCAAGGTGACGGCGATGCAGCAGGTGGCGCGAGGCGCGGCGAAGCTGATGGCCGCGGATGACGGCCCGCGCGTGGCGGCGCTGGCCTTCGACGGCTGGGATACCCATGCGCAGGAAGGCGGCCCGGTCGGCCGCCTCGCGCAATTGCTCGGCGGGCTCGACAATGCGCTGGCCGAATTCGAGACCGGCCTCGGCCCGCACTGGCGCGACACCGTCGTCGTGGTCGCCACCGAATTCGGCCGCACGGCAAAAATCAACGGCACCGACGGCACCGATCACGGCACCGGCACGGTGGCGCTGCTGGCAGGCGGCGCGGTGCAGGGCGGCCGGGTGATCTCGGACTGGCCGGGCCTGAAGCCGGCCAACCTGTTCGAGGCCCGCGACCTCGCGCCGACCACCGATCTGCGCGCGATCCTGAAAGGCGTGCTGCACGATCATTTGGGTCTCGGCGAACGCGCGCTGGCCGAGCGGGTGTTTCCGGACAGCGGAATGGTGAAGCCGGCGAAGGGGTTGGTAGGGTAGTTCGCTCACTGCGGCGCGACACCTTGCCATACGCTCCGTGTCGTCCCCGCGAAGGCGGGGACCCATAGCCGCTGTCGTCATGTGGCTCACGAAACATAGTGGCCAGCATCGTGGCTTCGCAGCCAACGCCTGAGGTTATGGATCCCCGCTTTCGCGGGGACGACAGCATC
The DNA here is from genome assembly GCF_028290785.1 of Tardiphaga sp. Taxonomy (GTDB): domain Bacteria; phylum Pseudomonadota; class Alphaproteobacteria; order Rhizobiales; family Xanthobacteraceae; genus Tardiphaga. The sequence goes on from NZ_JAQGJD010000327.1 coordinate 11,085, forward strand.
AGGCGTCTTGCGAAGGACTACCTCAGCGAAATCGCCAGCCCGCTCAGATCGGCGTTGACCATCAGCCCGGTCTGCCGGCCTGACAGTTCGAGCACGGCGCCCTTCTCATTGGCCAGCACGATGGCGCTGACGCCGCGGCCGATCGCGGCACCCGCGCCGCCGGCGCCGTAGACGCCCGCCACATCGGACGGTTGGTTGATACGGCTGACCCGGCCGGACAAATAGGTCTGCGACGCGCCGAACACCAGGCCGGCGCTTAAGCCCCCGATCGACAGCGGATACTGGCGGCCGCGAAACGTCAGCGTGCCCGAACCGCCCGACGCGCCGATGAACCAGCCGCCCTTCAGCACCGAGATCCGGATCGTGCCGCTGTCGGCACGGGCGGCGGTGGCGCCGAGGCTGGCGATGGCAATCGTGGCGGCGACGAGGGCGGTGCGAAGCGAGGAGCGGGCCATGGGATGTCCTTGGGTGAGATGAGTCGCGTGATGGCCGCAGTGTCGGAGAAAAGCGCCGCGGGGTCCATGGTAGTAGGTTGTAGGGAGGATTAGCGGAAGGCGTAATCCGCCGATGCATCGCGGCGAAACGGCGGATTGTGCTGCGCTAATCCGGCGTACGAACTTTCACTTCCCGAGATGCGCCGCCACCCATAGCGCGTAGCCGATCATGCCGAGCGCGGGAATGGCATAGAGCAGCGTGCCCCAGATCGCCCATTTCATCGTCGCCGGCCGCAATGCCGCGGCATTGCTGCGCGCCGGTTGCGCGGCCAGCGGTTCGTCCATCTTCAAGATATCGGACATGACTTCCTCCCAAACTTTTATTTTGAGGGAAGCTGTCATATCGCCTGCCGACTCACAAGCCGGCAAAGGCGCTCGGACTATCCAAGCGAAGTCCGCGCTGCGGAATTTATGCGGCCTGCGTGATGGTATCGATCTCCGCCATGTCCTGCGCGCTGATCGCCCACTCGATGGCTTTTACGTTCTGCTCGATCTGCTCGACGCGCGTGGCGCCGGCGATCACGCTGGAGACCTGCGGCCGGGCCGCGAGCCAGGAGAAGGCGAGTTCGAGCATGGTGTGGCCGCGTGCTTTCACGAACGCCTCGAGCTTTTCGACGATCGCCTCGTTGCGCGGCGTCACATAGCGATCGCGCAATGCCGGCGACTTCGCGAAGCGGGTGTCGGCCGGCGCAGCAGTGCCGCGGACATACTTGCCGGTGAGCAGGCCAGAGGCCAGCGGGAAGAATGGCAGCAGGCCGAGGTTGAAATGCTGCGCCGCCGGCAGCAGGTCCTTCTCGATGTCGCGCACGACAAGGCTGTATTCGTCCTGACACGACACGAACGGGCTGACATGGATGCCGCGCGCGGTCATCTCGGCTTCGGCAAGGCGCCAGGCCGGGAAATTGGAGTTGCCGATGTAGCGCACCTTGCCCTGGCGCACGAGGTCGTCGAGCGCGCGCAGCGTCTCCTCGATGGGCGTCAGCGGGTCGAAGTCGTGCTGCTGGTACAGGTCGATGTAATCGGTGTTGAGCCGCTTCAGGCTGGCTTCCACCGCGCTCATGATGTAGCGCCGCGACGCGCCCTGCTTGCTGCCGTCGGTGGCCATCGGCTTGCAGAATTTGGTCGCCAGCACGATGTCCTTGCGGCGGTCGCCGAGCACCTGGCCGAGCACGGTCTCGGAGCCGCCCATGCCGGCATAGATGTCGGCGGTGTCGAACAAAGTGATGCCGAGGTCGATCGCCTTGTGGATCACCTTTCGCGAGGTTTCCAGGTCAGTGCGCTGGCCGAAGTTGTTGCAGCCGAGGCCGACGGCGGAGACGCGCAGGCCGGAGCCGCCGAGATTGCGAATTTGCATGATGGAACCCTGTCAGAACATAGCGTTGAACCGCGTTATGGCGCGCGTGCCGCGGCGCGACAAGGCGCGGTGCGTCATGGCGGCTGCGCGCGGCGTTCAGGCGATGGCGGGCAGGGTTTCTGCGGCGGGTGCGGGAGCGGGCAAGCCTGCGGCCTGCTTCGCCGCGCCGGCGCGTAACGCCGCGGTGGTCATGCGCCGCACCGCGGCTTCGGCGTCGCGCGCGATCTTCTTGCGGTCGGCGCTCATGTCATAGGCGACGGCTTCGCCCCAGGTCACGGTGATGTCGATGGCGCCGGCGGCCAGCACGCCGATGAAATGCGGGATCAGATCGAGGTCGCCGTACCACGCCACATGGTCGCGCAGCGCGCGGCCGACCGGTAGGCCGCCGAAGCCGACATAGGCCAGCGACAGCGGCTGCACCGTGATCTGGGTGTGATGGCTGGACTCGCCCAGCGCGTGATGCACCGCGCCGATCAGCGCCGAGCGAAACGGCAGGATGCGGATGCCGTCGCTGGAAGTGCCCTCGGCGAACAGCACCACGGCGTCGCCACCGAGCAGGCGGTCGCCGATTTCCTGCGTTGCGGCGCCGGTCTTCTGCCGGCGCTCGCGCTCGATGAAGATGGTCCGCTGCAGTTTGGCGAGCCAGCCGAACACCGGCCAGCTGGCGACCTCGCTCTTGGCGACGAACGCCACCGGCCCGAGCGCGCCGATCACGCAGATGTCGAGCCACGACACGTGGTTCGACAGGATCAGCACCGGCGTGTCCCGGGTGCGTCGGCCGATCTCGCGGATTCGCACGCCGGCCAGCGCGCAGAACACGCGGTGAAACAGCAGCGGAATGCGTTGCTGCCAGCGCCAGCCGAACGCCAGCGCGATCAGCTGGAACGGGGCCAGCAGCAGCGTGAGCATGGCGACGGCGAGCAGGGCGGCGACGAAGCGGATCATGCCGGTGTTATATCCGATGCCGCCCCGCCAAGGCAAAGTAGAGCGCAAAAAAAGGCGGCCCCTGCCAGGGTGGCAACTGACGGGGACCGCTTCAAACATCCAGACTGCGACGGGGGAAGCGACCGGATGCAGCCGCAAGTTAGCCCCGGCGCATTACACGGAAGTGACAGCTACACTTATCCACAGCCTACTCGGCGGCGTGCAGGTGGCCGCCGGCGAACACGTCGCCACCCTCTCGCAACGCCAGATAGTAGTCGCGGTTGGCCATGTCGTCGTTATAGCGCACCAGGTCGGTGACCGGGGTGTAGCTCAACATCCGGCCGCCGTCCGGCAGCGCGGTGCAGTTGAGCCGCAGCACCTGGCCGCTGCGCAGCCGCAGCGTGACCGGCGCGGCGTCGCCGGCGCGGATCGCCTCGACGCGACGGGCAATGAAGCCATCGACCTCGTCGTCGGGCAGGTCATAAGCGTGGGTATCGCGGCCGTGATACATCAGCGCGATCAGCGGCAGCTTGCTGTCGGCCTTGTCGTCGGGCAGCGTGAAGTAGCGCCGGTACGCGCCGTTGATGAATTCGGCGCGGGTGTCGGCATTGAGCAGCACTACGCCGATGTCGATACGATCAAGCGCCGCCGACAGCCGTTCGGCGACGGCGTAATGCGCGCGCTCCCTGGCGCGGGCGGCTTGCCGCCTGCGCCAGAGCCAGCCGAAGGCGGCCAGAGCGAACAAGGCCAACGCGGTCGCGACGACGGGATCCTGAAGTATTCGCGAATCGAATGGCATGGGCCATACCCGGGTTCAGACAAGGGTAGACCCGCAGCTTGGCCGTTGGTTGCGCGATAGCCCACAGCTTCCAGGTGGCATCGTGAACACGAGGTTGATGGAATCGGGTGGATTTCCGTCGATTCGGCTGGAAATGCTGTCGGTCGCGCCTGGAACCGCTGCCCGCGCCGTCAGTTACCGACGCGTTTGCAAACACGCCAAAGGATGACCATGCCGTTTACCATTCCCCCGCTGCTGCTGCCGATCCTGATGCTGTTCGCCTCCAACGTGTTCATGACCTTCGCCTGGTATGGCCATCTGAAGTTCAAAGGCAGTTCGCTGGTGCTGGTCATCATGGTGAGCTGGGGCATCGCCTTCTTCGAATACTGGCTGGCGGTGCCGGCCAACCGCTGGGGCAGCGAGGTCTACAATGCAGCCCAGCTGAAAACGATGCAGGAGGTCATCACGCTGGTGGTGTTCGCCGCCTTCTCGGTCCTGTACCTGAAAGAGCCGCTCGGCTGGAACCACGCGATCGGCTTTGCGTTCATCGCGGCAGGCGCGTTCTTCATCTTTCACAAGTGGTCGTGATCACGGCGGTGTGCGTGGCGAGCCGCCTTCTACTTCGCCGGCGTCACGCGAAGTACCCGTCCCGCCGAACTGTCGGTCAGCAGCCATAGCGCGCCGTCGGGACCTTGCCTGACGTCGCGGATGCGCTCGTTCAAATTTTGCAACAAGCGCTCTTCCCCCGTCACCGCATTGCCGTTGAGCGACAGTCGCACCAGCATCTGGCCGGCAAGCGCGCCGGTGAACAGGCTGCCGCGCCATTTCGGAAACAGCGCGCCGGTGTAGAACGTCATGCCGGAAGGCGCGATCGACGGCACCCAGGCCTTGATCGGCTGCTCCATGCCGGCTTTCGCCGTGCTCTCGTGAATCTTTGCGCCGGAATAGTCGATGCCGAAGCCGATCACCGGCCAGCCGTAATTCTTGCCGGGGCCGATGATGTTGACCTCGTCGCCGCCGCGCGGGCCGTGCTCGATTTCCCACAACTCGCCCGACGCCGGGTTGATCGCGAGGCCCTGTTCGTTGCGGTGGCCGTAGCTCCAGATCTCAGGCTTGGCGCCGTCGCGGCCGACGAATGGATTGTCTTTCGGCACGGTGCCATCAGGGGCAATGCGGATCAGCTTGCCCAGGTGATTGCCGAGGTTCTGCGCCTCGTCGCGGTAGCTGAAATGCTCGCCGAGGCTGACGAACAGGTTGCCGTCGCTGGCCTGCACGATGCGGCAGCCGTAGTGGTTGCCGGACGATAGCGGGCCGTCCTGGCGGAAGATCACCTTGACATCGGTGAGGCCGGGCGCTGCGCCATCGACGAGTTTGGCGCGCGCCACCGCGGTGCGTCCGCCGTTGCCGCTGCGTTCGGAATAGCAAAAGTAGATGGTGGCGTTAGCCGCGAAGCCGCTGTCGGTAATGACGTCGAGCAGGCCGCCCTGACCTGAAGCCCAGACCGCCGGCACGTCCTTCAGCGGCGGCGACAGCTGGCCCTGCGGCGTGACCAGCCGCATCCGTCCGGGGCGCTCGGTCACCAGCATGCGGCCATCCGGCAGGAACGCCAGCGACCACGGATTGACCAGGCCGCCGGCGACCGTCTGCACCTCGAGCTGTCCCGCGGACGAGTCGAACGCGGTGTTATCGCCGCGCGAAGATGTGGCGATCAGAAACGTTGCAGTCACGACGATCGCCGCTGTCAGCGACGCGGTGACCCAAACCACCGGCGACTTCATTAGGTTGGCTCCATCACGGAGGCGTTGCGCGCGCGATGCCTGTCATCGCGGGCCGTCGTTGCGGGAAGGGGGAACGGTCAGAGCGGCAGCGGCATGGCTATCGATACCCGGATCGTCAGCACCGTGAGCGTGACGATCAGGCAGAGCGACAGGCAGCCGACCGCGAGCGTCGCGGCGACGGCATTGGTCAGGCGGGTGGAAGCAGCGGGAGCAGGGCGCGCCTCGAAACCTGCAACTACGCGAAGCGACCGGATCATGGCCGTAAATCCTTCAAATCGCGGACGAATCACCCGCTACTCACGATTTTGCAGGACTAGCAGGCAGGATTTAGGCGGAATGGATGCAACTATGGCGGGATGATGGCTTGATTGCCCTTTATGCCCGCTATTTCAGGGATTATGCCCCGGCGGCTACGTCCAAAGTATCGAATTCGCCGGAGGTCGGGTGCCAGTCCATGGCGACAAAACCTTCCTGGGATTCGACCCGGCGCAGCCAGCGGCGCACCGAGGGAAAGGTCTCCAGGTCGAAATCGCACTGGTGCGCGACGTGGGTGTAGCCGTACAGCGCGATGTCGGCGATCGTCAGTTGGCCGGCGGCGAAGAAATCGTGGGTCTTGAGGTGGTCTTCCATCACCTGGAGCGCCGCGTAGCCGCGCTCCATCCAGTCTTCCAGCGCATGGGTCTGCAGGTCGCGACCGCCGCGCACCAGCGACAGCCAGAAATACGCCGCGCCGATGTTCGGCTCCAGCGCGTGCTGCTCGAAGAACATCCACTGCAGCGCTTCAGCGCGGTCCATGCGGGATTCCGGCGCCAGCGAGGTGCCGATCGCGACGTACCACAGAATGGCATTGGATTCGGCGAGGTAGCGGCCGTCGGCGACCTCGAGCAGCGGCACCTGCCCGCTCGGATTCTTGGCGAGGAATTCGGGCGTGCGGCTTTCGCCACGGAGAATGTCGATCTCGATGGCGCGGTACGGCGCTTCCAGAAACGCCAGCGCAAGGCGAACCTTGTAGCTGTTGCCGGAGCGCTGCATCGAATAGAGCTTGTACATTCGCGATCGGTCGATTCATGGTGCAAGAGCGGATGCCGCGTGTGCTTTTTCGCCAGCAAGGCGCCCAAACAATGATGCCGATGGCCGCGCGTCGCAAGCCCTCGAAACTGGAAAAAGTCGAAAACCCCTGTCGCCTCGCGGCGGCGTGAAAAATCATGCTTGCGGGCGTGTGACGCGCTTGCATCCGCGCGCGCGTGCGCCGCGCCAACCGAGCGACCCTCGGGGCCGATCGGCGATCCCGCGATGAGATTCGCTAAAAACTGCAGCATCACGCACTTGTTTGGGGCTCTCCTTCTTGCGATGCAGCGTCATGGGCCTTAGGGTGCGCCGATCCCAGCAGGATCACCCACATTCAGGAGTCGCGGGCTAAGGCTTGCGGCGTTGCAAGGAGATGATGATGTCGTTTTTGTCCGCTGCGCTCGACCGTGTGAAGCCGTCCGCGACCATCGCGGTGACGGACAAAGCACGTGCGCTGAAAGCAGCCGGGCGCAACGTCATCGGTCTCGGTTCGGGTGAGCCCGACTTCGACACCCCGGCCAACATCAAGCTCGCGGCGATCCACGCGATCGAGGCCGGCAAGACCAAGTACACCGCGGTCGATGGCATCCCCGAGCTGAAGGAAGCCATCATCGCCAAGTTTCAGCGCGAGAACGGCCTGACCTACAAGCCGAACCAGATCATCGTCGGCACCGGCGGCAAGCAGGTGCTTTACAACGCGCTGATGGCGACGCTGAATCCGGGCGACGAGGTCATCATCCCGGCGCCGTACTGGGTCAGCTATCCCGAAATGGTGGCGCTGGCCGGCGGCACGCCGGTATCGGTGATCTGCACGGCGGAGTTCGGCTTCAAGCTGCAGGCTTCCGCGCTGGAAGCCGCGATCACGCCGAAAACCAAGTGGATCATCCTGTGCTCGCCGTCGAACCCGACCGGCGCTGCCTACTCGCGGGCCGAGTTGAAGGCGCTCACCGACGTGCTGGTCAAGCATCCGCATGTCTGGGTGATGACCGACGATATGTATGAGCATCTGGTCTATGACGATTTCGTGTTCACCACCCCGGCGCAGATCGAACCCAAATTGTACGATCGCACGCTGACGGTGAACGGCGTGTCCAAGGCCTATTGCATGACCGGCTGGCGCATCGGTTATGCCGGCGGACCGGCCGAACTGATCAAGGCGATGGCGACCATCCAATCGCAGTCGACGTCGAACCCGTCGTCGATCGCGCAGTGGGCGGCCGTGGAAGCGCTGAATGGTCCGCAGGACTTCATCCCGGCCAACAATGCGGTGTTCAAAGAGCGCCGCGACCTGGTGGTAGCGATGCTGAACCAGGCCAAGGGCATCGATTGTCCGCGGCCGGAAGGCGCGTTCTACGTCTATCCGTCCTGCGCCGGCACCATCGGCAAGACCGCGCCCTCGGGCAAGGTGCTGGAGAACGACGAAGACTTCGTCACCGAGTTGCTGGAGACCGAAGGCGTCGCCGTGGTGCAGGGGTCGGCGTTCGGCCTCGGCCCCGCATTTCGTATTTCCTACGCAACCAAAACCTCGGACCTCGAAGACGCCTGCAACCGCATCCAGCGCTTCTGCGGCAACCTTCGATAAGTCAAATCGAATAACGTCAAAAATTTGCGACCTTTTGACGCCATCTTGAAGCCAGCGCCTTGTTTTGAACACGGCGCTTCCTTCCTGTGCCCTCGTAATTCAAATCCAAAAAGGCGGAGTATCTCTATGCGACTTTCTAAAATGTTCGGCATCGCGACTGTTGCCCTGGTTGCCTCGTTCGCATCCGCGAACGCGCAGCAGGGCGTTCGCGTCGGCGTGCTTGAGTGCACCGGCGGCCAGAACGTCAGCTTCGTGGTCGGTTCGAACGCAACCCTGAACTGCGTCTTCCAGAGCGAAGGCGGCCGTGCAGAGGGCTATGTCGCCAACATTCACCGCTTCGGTCTCGACCTCGGCTTCACCCAGAACACCACCGTGCAGTGGACCGCCTTCGCGCCGAACGCCCGCGTTCCCCGCGGCGGCCTCGCTGGTACCTACGGCGGCGTCGGCTCCAACGCGTCGGTCGGCATCGGCTTCGGCGGCAACTTCCTGCTCGGCGGCAACGGCAACCAGTACACCCTGCAGCCGATCAGCGTTCAGGGCCAGACCGGCCTGAACGTCGCGGCCGGCATCGTCAACCTCGACCTGACCCCCGCCGCTCCGGTGCGTGGCCGTCGTCACGTCCGTCACCATCGCCGTCACCACTAATCTCGGCGACAATGCTACTGAAAAGGCCCGCGCAAGCGGGCCTTTTTTGCGTCCGGATCAAGCGCGTCGTTGTCATTCACCGGTATCATTGGCTATGGATAGTCGGGTGACGTCGTTGTTCGATCGTTGCTCGCAAGATCCGCATCACACCGATCATCCGGAGATTACGCTATGAGCCGCCTTTCGCTCTTCCTCGGCATTGCCGCGACGTCCCTGACAATCCTCAGTATCCCGGCGCAGGCGCAGCAGCCGGTACAGCTCGGCGTGCTGAACTGCCGCGGCGGCGCCAGCGTCGGCTTCATCGTCGGTTCGGTCACCAATCTCGGCTGCGTGCTGACCGGCACCGGCCGTCCGGATCAGCCCTACGTTGCTACCGTGCGCAAGGTCGGCATCGATCTTGGCATCACCGAGCAAACCGCGCTGTCCTGGGCGGTGTTCGCGCCGGTGAACTATTCCGGCCCGGGCGATCTGTCCGGCAACTATGCCGGCGCGCAGGGCTCGGCCTCGTTCGGCGTCGGCCTCGGCGCCAACGTGCTGGTCGGCGGTTCGCAGAACTCGATCGCGCTGCAGCCGCTCAGCCTGCAAGGCTCCACTGGCCTCAACGTCGCCGCCGGGCTGGAAAGCCTCGAGCTGCGTCCGGGACGGTAAGCTCTTCGTAGGGCGGATTAGCCGAAGGCGTAATCCGCCGCCAAATGCGTCGGCGGATTACGCTGCGCTAATCCGCCCTACGATCTGCAAGCGCCCCCGCAGCGCAGCAACGTTTCCATCTTGCCAAATATCCGGACCGGGCGGACCATTGCGTGCCGACCCAATCACGGGCCGAGCTCCAGATCAGGAGGCGGCAATGGGACACGACGTGAGAAGTCCCCGCGGTCCCCAGGGCGATGCAGCCCGGCGCAACGCGCCCCGGTGCATCGCTTTGGTGGGCCCTTTCCAGAGCGGAAAAACCACCCTTCTTGAAGCCATCCTGGCCCGCACCGGGGCCATCCCGAGGGCCGGCAGCGTCGATGCCGGGACCAGTACCGGAGACGCCAGCGCCGAGGCCCGCCGTCACAAGATGGGCGTCAGCCTGACCTCCGCCGCCACCACCTTCATGGGCGACAGCTACACCTTCATCGATTGTCCCGGCTCCGTGGAATTCGCCCACGACATGCGCGCGGCGCTGCCGGCGGTCGATGCGGCGGTAGTGGTCTGCGAGGCCGACGAGCGCAAGCTGCCGCAACTGCAACTGATCCTGCGCGAACTCGAAGACCTCGGCATTCCCCGCTTCCTGTTTCTCAACAAGATCGACCGCGCCAACAAGCGCATCCGCGAGACGCTGGACACGTTGCAGCCGGCGTCGCGGATTCCGCTGGTGCTGCGCCAGATCCCGATCTGGAGCGGCGAGCAGATCGCCGGCTTCGTCGATCTCGCGCTGGAACGTGCCTTCGTCTATCGCGAGCACAAGGCTTCAGAAGTGATCGCGCTCGATGGCGGCGACCTCGCCCGCGAGAAGGAAGCCCGCTTCTCGATGCTGGAAAAACTCGCCGATCACGACGACGCGCTGATGGAGCAACTGCTCGACGACATCATCCCGCCCTCCGACCTGGTGTTCGACGATCTCGCGCGCGAGTTGCGCGACGGGCTGATCTGCCCGGTACTGCTTGGCTCCGCGCTGCGTGAAAACGGCGTGCTGCGGCTGCTGAAGGCCTTGCGTCACGAGGCGCCCGGCGTCGCTGAAACCGCGAAGCGGTTGGGCGTGCCTTCGGGCAACGATGCGCTGGCTTACGTGATCAAGACCACCCATCTGCAGCACGGCGGCAAGCTGTCGCTGGCGCGCGTGCTATCGGGTTATCTCGACGACGGCGCCACGCTGCAGTCCGCCGCCGGCGAAAGCGGCCGGGTCTCCGGCATTCTTGCAGTGGGCGGCGGCCATGACAGCAAGCGGCCATCGGCCGAGGCTGGCGACACCGTGGCGCTCGGCAAGCTCGACCACATCCGGACCGGCGACACGCTGTCATCCGGCAAGGCCGTGCCCGCGGCGCTGGCGCAGGTAGTGCCCGCCGCACCGGTGCTGTCGCTGGCGCTGGCCGCTGCCGATCGCAAGGACGACGTCAAGCTCGGCCAGGCTTTGCAGCGGCTGAGCGAGGAAGATCCGTCGCTGAGCGTGGTCAACAATATCAAGACCCATGACGTGGTGCTGTGGGGGCAGGGCGAGATGCACCTGCGGGTGGCGCTGGAGCGGCTGCAGGAGCGCTTTGGCGTCCACGTGAAATCGCAGCCGCCGGTGATCGGTTATCAGGAAACCATCCGCGCGCCGGTGGTGCAGCGCGGCCGGCACAAGAAGCAGTCCGGCGGCCACGGCCAGTTCGGCGACGTCGTGTTGGAGGTGCGCCCGTTGCCGCGCGGCGAGGGTTTTGCATTCCAGGACAAGGTGGTCGGCGGCGCGGTGCCGCGCAACTACATTCCGGCGGTGCAGGAGGGCGTCGTCGATGGCCTGCTGCGCGGCCCGCTTGGCTTCCCGGTGATCGATGTCCAGGTCACGCTGACCGACGGCTCGTTCCACACCGTCGATTCGTCCGACCAGGCATTCCGCACCGCGGCGCGGATCGGCGTCAACGAGGCGCTGCCGCAGTGCCAGCCGGTGCTGCTGGAACCGATCCATGTGGTGGAGATCGTCTGCCCCAACGAGGCCACCGCCAAGGTCAACGCCATCCTGTCCGGCCGGCGCGGACAGATCCTGGGCTTCGACACCCGGGACAACTGGCCGGGCTGGGACACGGTCCGCGCCATGCTGCCGGAGGCGGAGATCGGCGACCTGATCGTCGAACTGCGCTCCGCCACCGCCGGCGCCGGCAGCTTCACGCGCAGCTACGACCACATGGCCGAAGTCACCGGCCGCGCTGCAGACCAGATCATCGCCGCGCACCGCGTCGCGGCGTGATCAGCCGAGCTTGCGTGCCGCCTTGCGCAGATCCGCATTGATACGGGTCTGCCAGCCGCTGCCGGTCTTGCGATAGGCGGCAAGAACATCGTGATCGAGCCGCAGCTTGACCGCCTCCTTGGGATGGTCCAGCGGCGGACGGCCGCGCTTGATAATGGTGTCGCCATGGCGAATTTCGGCGCGGTCGAGCATCTCTTCGGTGAGTTCAGGCGCTTCGTCGTATTCGCCTGCCGTGATGCGATGAGCATCAACCCTGGCCAAATCGCTTTTGATAGATCTTTTTTTCGCGGGCATTGCACTTCCTCATCGACATCACATGCCGCGCTTCGCCGCGCGGCGTCCAGACCACCATCACCATCCGGTCTGCTAAAAATCCGACCGTCTGATAGCGGGACTCGCCGTAATCGCGACGACTGTCTTCGATGGTGATCGTCGGTCCCGCAAAGACGATCGCAGCGTCAGCGAAGTTCAGGCCCCGGTCATCGAGAGCCGCCTGACGTTTGGCCGGATCGAAGGTAATTCTCACGTTATTAAGTGTACCCCCAATTAGTTGTGGGCGTCAATCGACATTGCCACCCACGCGTTCTGTCGTCCGATTTGATCCTGCTCAATCTGTCGTCCGCCGGCCGGCGCATGATAGGCTTGGAGTCGGGGACATCGGGGCGATTGATGTTGATGCGGCCGGAACGACGACAGCCGAGCTTTGCCGAGCTGTTCACGCCGAAGCTGGTCACGGTATGGCGCGAGGGCTATGGCTTCGCCGATTTCCGCGACGACGTGCTGTCCGGCCTCACGGTGGCGATCGTGGCGTTGCCGCTGTCGATGGCCATCGCCATCGCTTCGGGCACCTCGCCGGATCGCGGCCTGGTCACCGCGGTGGTCGGCGGGTTTCTGGTCTCGGCGCTGGGCGGCAGCCGGTTTCAGATCGGCGGCCCGGCCGGCGCCTTCATCGTGCTGGTCGCCGCGACCGTCAGCCGCCACGGCATCGACGGGCTGATCCTCGCCACGCTGCTGTCGGGCGTCTTCCTGATGGCGGCGGGCTATCTGCGGCTCGGCACCTACATCAAGTTCATTCCCTATCCGGTGACGGTGGGCTTTACCGCCGGCATCGCCGTCATCATCTTCGCCAGCCAGATCAGGGATCTCTTGGGGCTGACCCTGGATGGCAAGGAACCCGGCGAGTTGCTGCCGAAACTGGCGGCGCTCGGCCGCGCGTGGCCGACGCTGAACGGTGCGGCCGTGGCCGTCACGCTGGCTTCGCTGGCGATCATCCTGGGCCTGCGCCAATGGCGCCCGTCATGGCCCGGCATCTTGATCGCTGTCGTGGTAAGCGCGGCGGCGGCGGCACTGTTCGCGCTGCCGGTGGAAACCATCGGCAGCAAATTCGGCGGCATTCCGCAGAGCTTCCCGTTGCCGTCCCTGCCGGTGGTCTCGCTGGCGAAACTGCAGGCGGTGCTGCCCGATGCGATTGCTTTCGCGCTGCTCGGCGCCATCGAGTCGCTGCTCTCGGCAGTGGTCGCCGACGGCATGACCGGGCGGCGGCACCGCTCCAATTGCGAACTGGTGGCGCAGGGCGTGGCCAATATCGGTTCGGCGCTGTTCGGCGGCATCTGCGTCACCGGCACCATCGCCCGCACCGCCACCAACGTCCGCTCCGGCGCGCACGGGCCGGTCTCCGGCATGCTGCACGCGCTGTTCCTGCTGCTGTTCATTCTGGTGGCGGCGCCGCTGGCGAGCTACATCCCTCTGGCTTCGCTGGCCGCCGTGCTGGCGGTGGTCGCCTGGAACATGGCGGACAAGCACGATTTCAACATTCTGCTGCGAGCGTCGTGGGGCGACGCCGTGGTGCTGCTGGCGACCTTCCTGCTGACCATCTTCCGCGATCTCACCGAGGGCATCGTGGTCGGCTTCGCGCTGGGCGCGGTGCTGTTCATCAACCGCATGGCCGAGACCACCGGCATCGAGGCCGATGCGCTGGTCGCCGGCGACCGCGCCGACGACGCCAATGGCGAACGGGTGCCCTACGATGCGGCGCTGGCCAGCGATCCCAACGTGCTGGTGTATCGCATCACCGGCGCGTTCTTCTTCGGCGTGGCCTCGACAATCGGCTCGGTGCTCGATGGACTCTCGGGGGGCCACAAGGCCTTCGTGATCGATTTCGCGGCGGTGCCGTTTCTCGACTCCACCGCCGCGAACGCCATCAAGGGCATCGCCGAGAAGGCACGGCGGCAGGGCGTTCGCGTCATTCTCACCGGCACCTCGCAGAGCGTTCGCCGGGCGCTGCTGACCCACGGCGCGCGACCGCCATTGGTGAAATACAGAGCTTCGGTCGCCGCCGCGGTGGCGGAGCTCAAGGCGCCGCCGGCGGCGTCTGGCATGGAGACGCCAACCTTGCGCTGATGGCATCACTCTTGAATAGATGGTGGTGACGCAGCGAGGACGGCCCATTGATTCTGCAATCCCGAAGTAATCTGGTGCTGGCCTGTGGCCTCAGCGCCATCGCCGGCTATGTTGATGGGATTGGCTTCATCCATCTCGGCGGCCTGTTCGTCTCCTTCATGAGCGGCAACTCGACGCGGCTGGGCGTCAGCACAGCAGAGGCCGACTGGCCGAAGGCGCTGCATGCGCTGACGCTGATCGGTCTGTTCGTGGTCGGTGCCGGAATCGGCAGCCTGATCGTGCTCGGCCAGGGCCGGCATCGCCAGCCGCTGCTGCTGGTGGTGGAAGCGGCGCTGCTCGCCGGCGGCGCGGTCTGCTACGGGTTAGGCTGGCCGGAATGCGCCATCGCCGCCATCGTGCTGGCGATGGGTCTGGAAAATGCCGTGTTCCAGATCGGCGGCGGCGCCGGCCTCGGTCTGACCTATGTCACCGGCGCCCTGGTGAAGGTCGGGCAGACCCTGGCGCTGGCGCTGACCGGTGGGCCGCGCTGGGCATGGCTGCCGAATCTGCTGCTGTGGCTGGCGCTGGTGGTCGGCTCGGTGGTCGGTGCTTCCGCCTATTACCGGATCAATCTCACCGCGATCTGGTTTGCCGCCGCCGCCGCGCTTTTCATGAGCGCACTTTTTGCACTGCGTGCGCGGGCGTCGCGTCATTGACAGCCAACATGTCGTCATGATTCCTGTGACACGTACGCTTCCGCTTGAAGCGAAGGATGGTCGATGCCCAATCAGATAAAGCCCCGCGCCGCCTGCCTGATCGGATGGCCGGCCGCGCATTCGCGTTCGCCGCTGATTCACCACCACTGGCTGCGTGCGCTGGATCTGAACGGTGGCTACAGCATCGAGTCGGTGCCCCCCGAAGGCTTCGCCGAATTCGTCATGAACCTGTCGAAGCATGGTTACATCGGCGGCAATATCACCATCCCGCACAAGGAGCGCGTGCTCAACCTGACCGCGCCGGACCAGCGCGCGCGCGCCGTCGGCGCCGCCAATACGCTGTGGTACGACCACGGCACGCTGCGTTCCACCAATACCGACATCGAGGGCTTCATCGACAATCTCGATCACGCCTCCGATGACTGGGACCATGCCGAGGACGCGCTGGTGCTGGGCGCCGGCGGCTCGTCGCGCGCGGTGGTGTTCGGACTGCTCGAACGCGGCATCAAGCGCATTCATCTTGCCAACCGCACCATTGCGCGCGCGCAGGCGGTCGCCGATCAGTTCGGCCCGCGGGTGCTGCCGCTCGCTTGGGAGAATATCGACGGCATTCTGCCCCGCGCCGGCCTGCTGGTGAACACCACCTCGCTCGGCATGAGCGGCCAGCCGCCACTGGAGGTCGATGTCGAGCGGTTGCCCGCGCAGGCGGTGGTGGCCGATCTGGTCTACGTCCCGCTGCAGACGCCGCTGCTTGTCGCGGCCCAGGCGCGCGGCCTGCGCACCGCCGACGGGCTCGGCATGCTGCTGTATCAGGCTGTGCGCGGTTTCGAATTGTGGTTCGGACATCGTCCGGACGTCACGCCGGAACTGCGCGCGCTGGTCGAGGCTGACCTTTCCCTCACAGTAGCGTGATGCGGGAATAGCAATTCGCCCCGGGGGTTTCCATCTGCAGAGCTGGGCGCTGTCTCCGAAGGAAATTCCAATGTCACGATCGATCTCGTTCATCACGCGCATCGGCGCGGGTACCGTGCTGGCGGCGTCGCTGCTGGCATCGGCTGCGTGGGCGCAGCAACCACAGCCGATCCGCATCCGCGGCACCATCGAGAGCGTCGATGGCGCCAACATCACCGTGAAGGCGCGCGACGGCGAGGAGCGCAAGGTGCATCTCACCGACAACGTCTCGGTGACCGGCATCACCAAGACCACGCTGGCCGACATCAAACCGGGCTCCTATATCGGCGTCACCGGCCAGCCGCAGGCCGACGGCACCCAGAAGGCGATTGCGATCCACATTTTTCCGGAAGCGATGCGCGGCACTGGCGAAGGTTTTCGTCCTTGGGATCTGCGCCCCAACAGCACCATGACCAACGCCACCGTCGATCAGAAGGTCGAGGCTACCGACGGCCAGACCCTGACGGTGAAATACAAGGACGGCGAAAAGAAAGTCACGGTGACACCGGACACCCCGATCGTCACCTTCGTGCCGAGCACCAGGGCCGAACTGAAAGCCGGCGCCAAGGTCATCATCATGGGCGCCAGCAAGAAGGAAGACGGCACGCTGGAAACCGCCCGCGTCAACGTCGGCCTCGATGGTCTCACGCCGCCGATGTGAGCGGAGACACGACGCTCTCTTGCTTCCCTCTCCCCTGCGCGAAGCGAACCTTCGCCAGGTGGGAGAGGGTGGACGCGCGTAGCGCGGCCGGGTGAGGGGTAGCGGCAAGTTCCGAGCTTCGTGCCCCCTCATCCGTCGCGCACTTTGTCCGCGTCACCTCCTCCCACCTGGCGAAGCTTCGCTTCGCGCGGGGGAGAAGGAAGGAAGCAACAGCCATGCGCGAGAAACTGTCGGGTTTACTTCTTGTCGCCGTGTTCTTTGCAGCCGCGCCACTCGCGAATGCACAAACGGCCCAGCGCGTGCTTGACGTCCCCGTCGCCGGCGCGCCGCAGCGCGCGCTGTACGTCACGCCGCTGCATCCCCGCGCGAGCATCGTCATGCTGCCGGGCGGCGCCGGCGATGTGGGCCTCGGCGCGGACGGCGCTCTCGCGCACGACAACAATTTTGTGGTGCGTTCGCGGGCGTTGTGGGTGGCAGAAGGTTTTGCGGTGTTGATTCCCGACGGCGACAACCTGCGTGGCCGGCGAAGCTCGCCGGACTATGCCGCGCTGGTCGGCGCGCTGGTCGCCGCCGCGAAGGCCCAGGCGTCCGGTCCGGTGTTTCTGCTTGGCACCAGCCAGGGCGCAATTGCGGCGATGAACGGCGCGGCGCATCTGCGCCACGGCGAGATCGCCGGCGTGGTGCTGAGCGAGTCGGTCTCGGTGCTCGGCGGCAGTCACGAGACGGTGTTCGACGCGCATCCCGGCGAGGTCAACGTGCCGGCGCTGGTGGTCGCCAACCGCGACGACCGCTGCAATGTCGCGCCGCCGCAGGACGCCGCGAAGATCGCTGCGACGATGAGGGATTCGCCGGCGGTGAAGGTTCTCAACGTCAGCGGCGGCACACAGCGCTCGTCGCGAGACTGTGGCTCGCTGTCGCCGCACGGTTACTACGGCATTGAGCAGACGGTGGTCAGCGCCATCGCGGCATGGATGAAGGCGCTGCTGTAAGAGGCGCACCCCTTGGCCGCAATCGACTACTTCACCAATACATGCCCGTCGATCTCGGCGATCGAGTTGACGCCGCACAGGCCCATGGTGACGCTGAGTTCGTTGCGCAGGATGTCCAGCGCCTTGGTGACCCCGGGGCCGCCATAGGCGCCGAGGCCGTACACATAGGCGCGCCCGATCATGCAGGACTTCGCGCCCAAAGCGAGCGCGCGCATCACGTCCTGGCCGGAGCGGATGCCGCTGTCGAACATGACTTCGATGTCCGAACCCACGGCATCGACGATTCCCGGCAGCACGGAGATCGACGACGGCGCGCCATCGAGCTGACGGCCGCCATGGTTGGAGACGACCATGGCCTGGGCACCGACCTTCACCGCTTCGCGGGCATCCTCGATATCGTGGATGCCCTTGATGACGATCTTTCCCGGCCAGATGCTGCGGATCCAGTCGAGATCCTTCCAGTTCAGCGAGGCGTCGAACTGTGTGGACGTCCACTGCGCGACGGATTCCAGGTTGTCGGCATTTTTGACGAAGCCTGCGATGTTGCCGAAGTTGCGCCGCTTGGCCTGCAACGTGCGCATCAACCATGCCGGCTTGCTCATGAAATCGATCATGTTCTTGAGGTTGTAGATCTTCGGCGGCACCGACAGCCCGTTCTTGATGTCGGCGTGGCGCTGGCCGATCACCTGCAGATCGACGGTGAGCACGAGTGCGCTGCATTTCGCCGCGATGGCGCGCTCGATCAGTTCCTTGATGAAGCCGCGGTCCTTCATCACGTAGAGCTGGAACCAGAACGGCTTCTCGACACTCTCGGCGACGTCCTCGATCGAATTGATCGACATGGTGCTCAGCGTATAGGGGATGCCCGCCGCCTGCGCCGCGCGGCAGGCGTGGATTTCGCCGTCGCCATATTGCATGCCGGTGGAGCCGACCGGAGCGCAGATCAGCGGCAGGCTGGCCTTTTCGCCGAGGATCGTCGTGGTCAGATCGCGGTTCGCGATATCGACCAGGATGCGCTGGCGGAATTTCAGCTTCTGGAGATCCGCGGAATTGGCGCGGAAGGTATCTTCGCTGTAGGAGCCATGATCGACATAGTCGAAGAACGCCTTCGGCACCTTGCGCTTGTGCTCCAGACGAAGATCTTCGATGCAGGTGATGTGCTTCATGGTGCGATCCCGGCCCTTCTTGAATTTGCGTATTTCCTTGTGATCTAGCATGGTTGCGTCTGCCGCCAAACGGCAGTTGCGCGCAAACTGCCATGCTTGCACAGGAGGCCCCATGCCAGGCTCCAAACCGAAGTCGCCGACCGCGGCCGAGATCGAGAAGAAGCAGCTCGACAATGCCCTTGAAGAGGGTCTGGAAGAGACCTTTCCGGGCTCGGATCCGGTCAGCGTCACCCAGCCGGCGCACTCGAAAGCCGACCACCACATCAAGCGCAAGGACTGACGGGGTCCGGTCCGAGCGCCGGCCCTATTGCTGAAAAAGTTAAATAGCTGTTATATGTCAATGTGTTGATAAAAGTCTGCCGGCCGGCGGTCGGTAATGATTCATCATATTTTTTGAAGCCATTTTAGGCGGCTGGGCTCTATAAGACCGTCACATACCATGTGGGGCTGGTGTCGCAGGCGAGTCGCCGGGTTCGGTTGGACCCCCTGCGACAACGCGAAAGCGACGAGGGGGTTGAGATGAGCCGCAAATATTTCGGGACCGACGGCATCCGCGGCCGCGCCAATGGCGTGATCACGCCGGAACTGGCGTTGAAGGTGGGGCAGGCCGCCGGCCTCGTATTCCAGCGCGGCGACCATCGCCATCGCGTGGTGATCGGCAAGGACACCAGGCTGTCCGGCTACATGATCGAGAACGCCATGGTGGCGGGTTTCACGTCGGTGGGCATGGACGTGCTGCTGGTCGGCCCGATGCCGACCCCGGCGGTCGCGATGCTGACCAAGTCGATGCGCGCCGATCTGGGCGTGATGATCTCCGCGTCGCACAATTTGTTCGAGGACAACGGCATCAAGCTGTTCGGCCCGCTCGGCTTCAAGCTGTCCGACGACGTCGAGAAGCGCATCGAGGAATTGCTCGACGAGGATCTCGGCAAGAAGCTCGCGGCCAGCGCCAGCCTCGGCCGCGCCCGCCGCATCGACGGCGTGCACGACCGCTACATTGAATTCGCCAAGCGCACGCTGCCGCGCGACCTCAGCCTTGAAGGCCTTCGCGTCGTGGTCGATTGCGCCCATGGCGCCGCCTACAAGGTGGTGCCGGAAGCGCTGTGGGAACTCGGCGCCGACGTAATCTCGATCGGCGTCGAGCCCGACGGTTTCAACATCAACAAGGAATGCGGCTCCACCGCTCCGGAAGCGCTGAGCCGCAAGGTGCGCGAGATGCGCGCCGACATCGGCATCGCGCTGGACGGCGACGCCGACCGCGTCATCATCGTGGACGAGCGTGGCCATGTGGTCGATGGCGACCAGTTGCTCGCGGTGATCGCGCAGAGCTGGAAGGAAGACGGCCGCCTTGCCAAGCCGGGCATCGTCTCCACCGTGATGTCCAACCTCGGCCTCGAGCGGTTTCTCAACGCGCAGGGCATCGAACTGATCCGCACCGCGGTCGGCGACCGCTACGTGCTCGAGCAGATGATGAAGAACGGTTACAATGTCGGCGGGGAGCCGTCCGGCCACATCATCATGTCGGACTACGCCACCACCGGCGACGGTTTCGTGGCCGCCTTGCAGGTGCTGGCGGTGGTGAAGAAGCACGGCCGCCCGGTGTCGGAAGTCTGTCATCTGTTCGACCCGCTGCCGCAGATCCTGAAGAACGTGCGCTACCGCAGCGGCAAGCCGCTCGACAACGACGAAGTGAAGTCGACCATCGCCGCCGCCGAACTGCGCCTCAACGGCCACGGCCGTCTGCTGATCCGCCCGTCGGGCACCGAGCCGGTGATCCGGGTGATGGGCGAAGGCGATGATCGGGTGATGGTGGAGGAGGTGGTGGATACCATCGTCTCCGCGCTGGGGCATGCCGCGGCGGCGTGAGCGGATCGCCGCGCGTGGGGTCCGGCTGCAATGGAGCGCCGTCATCCTGAGGCGCGAGCCCTTGCGAGCCTCGAAGGACGACGGCGCGGAACGCCATCCTTCGAGGCGAGCCGAAGGCGGCTCGCACCTCAGGATGACGGCGGTGTGTCTTTGCTCGTGGGCAAAGCCGGTACAGTCGCGCGCAACGCTGCCATCGACTATTATTAGTAGTCTGCCGCCGCCGTACATTGTACGAGAAGCGTCCCATTGCAGGATGCCGTTGTGAACAAGCCCGTTGTCGTCACAGATGAGATGCAGGTTGCGTCCGTGAGTACGCCGGTCGCTGTGCCCGCCGTCGCCGGCCCTGCCTATCTCGTGCTCGGCGGCATCAGCTTGTCGCATTTTCTCAACGACACCATGCAGTCGCTGATCCCCTCGGTGTATCCGATCCTCAAGCAAAACTATGCGCTCGACTTCGCGCAGATCGGCCTGATCACGCTGGCGTTCCAGCTCACCGCCTCGCTGCTGCAGCCCGTGATCGGTCACTTTACCGACAAAAAGCCGCTGCCGTTCTCGCTGGCGATCGGCATGGGCTTTACGTTCTTCGGCCTGCTGCTGCTCAGCATCGCTCATGTCTATGCGGTGATCCTGGTCGCCGCGGCGCTGGTCGGGCTGGGCTCCGCGGTGTTCCATCCGGAATCGGCGCGGATCGCGCGGCTCGCTTCCGGCGGCCGCTATGGTCTCGCGCAATCCGTGTTCCAGGTCGGCGGCAATGCCGGCTCGGCGCTGGGGCCGGTGCTGGCGGCGCTGATCGTGGTGCCGTTCGGCCAGCCCAGCATCGCCTGGTTCTCGTCGATCGCCTTCGTCGCCATCGTGCTGCTGTGGCAGATCGGGCGCTGGTACCAACCGCGCATCGTGCCGCGCGGCAGCGCCGCCGTAACGCGGCATCCCGACGCGCCGACGCCGCGGCGGGTGGCGCTGGCGATCGGCATCTTGATCGTGCTGGTGTTCTCCAAGTTCATCTATCTGTCCAGCCTGACCAGTTACTACACATTCTATTTGATCGAAAAGTTCGGCGTCTCGACGCAGGGCGCCCAGCTCTATCTGTTCGTGTTCCTCGGCGCCAATGCGATCGGCACTTTCTTCGGCGGCCCAATCGGCGACCGCATCGGGCGGCGCTACGTGATCTGGTTCTCGATCCTCGGCGTGCTGCCGTTCACGCTGCTGCTGCCGTTCGCGGGGCTGTTGGGCACGGCGCTGCTCAGCGTGGTGATCGGCTTCATCCTGTCGTCGGCGATGCCGGCGATCCTGGTCTATGCGCAGGAGCTGGTGCCGCATCGCTTCGGCATGATCTCCGGGCTGTTCTTCGGCTTTGCGTTCGGGGCAGGGGGCATCGGCGCGGCGCTGCTCGGCGAGGTCGCCGACCGCATGGGCATCGAATTCGTGTACCAGGCCTGCGCGCTGCTGCCGGCGATCGGATTGCTCGCGGTCTTCCTGCCAAAGATGCCCGGCAACAGCCGGGCGGCGCCGGCGCGATAGCAGAGGCGCGGCGCTCCCCGCCCCATAGCAAGACTTTGTTAGTAACTATGGCGCGCGCGGGGCAGCGTGTGTCGTCTCGCAGTGCAATTCGTCATCGATTGTCAACCTTAATTGTTAGGGTTAAGTGCCGCTTAAGAAATTGCTGCCATGTTTCGTCCGTGAGTTTCGAGTGTGAGGCCTCAGTTGCCTCTCTGGCAAAAGGACGAAGCCAATGCGTAGCGTTAAATTGATTGCGGCCGCCGGAGCGGCCACCCTGCTGACGATGTCGACCGCCGTTCTCGCTGCCGACATGCCCGTGCCGCCGCCGCAGTATTATGCGCCGCCGGCGCCGCCCGAGGATTTCGGCGGCTGGTATCTGCGTGGCGATATCGGCTTCAGCAATCAGAAGGTGAAGAACATCGCCATGGGCGATAACCGGAATGCGGCACTGCTGTCGCTTCAGGAGACCACCGCATTCGACACCGCCGGCATCTATCAGGTCGGCGTCGGTTACCAGTTCAACAGCTGGCTGCGCGGCGACATCACCGGTCAGTATCGCGGCAATTCGAATTTCAAGGGCACCGACCGAATCACCTTTCCTGCCGGTGGCGGTGTCGTTGGAAACGGCGTCAACAACTACAATGCGACCAAGTCCGAGTGGGTCGTGATGGCGAATGGCTATGTCGATCTGGGCACCTGGTGGTGCGTGACGCCGTTCGTTGGTGCCGGCGTCGGCATGGCGCGGGTCAACATTGCGAACTACACCGACAACGGTTCGACCAACAACAACGGTGCCGGCTTCGGCACCTTCCCGAGCTATGCCGGTGCTCCGGCCGCGTCGAAGTGGAACTTCGCCTGGGCGCTGCACACCGGTCTGGCGTACAAGGTCAACCCGGCGATGACCGTCGAACTCGGCTACAGCTACCTGAACCTCGGCGACGGAACCACCGGACCGGTGTCGGATTACACCGGCTTCACCCGCGGCGTTCCGATGCAGTTCAAGGACATCACCTCGCACGACCTGAAGCTCGGCGTGCGCTGGAATCTCGACAGCCCGCCGGCCTACGCGCCGCCGCCGCCGCTGATCCGCAAGGGCTGATCGGCCTAACTATCTTAACACTGCTTAACGGCGCGGGGGCTTCCCGCGCCGTTTTGTTTTGCGCGGAAGGCGTCCATGCAACCATTGGTTAAGGTTAACGGGGGATGATCAGGCCAGTCCGTTAGTTGAGGAATGTCGTGATGCGTAAGTTTCTTTTGTTAGCACTGATGCTCGGCGCGGCACACAGCGCGCAGGCGGCGGACATGCCGGACCTTCCGGTGTTGCGTGGCGCGATTCCGGAAGGCCTGACTTCGCAGGTCAACTGGCAGGGTTTCTACATCGGCGCCCAGGCGGGTTACGGATCGAGCGATACCAAATTCAAAGGCTCGAACTCCGATATGACGGCGAGTCTGTTGGCCAACACCTTGGTTGGAAATGAAATGAGCGTCGCCTCATGGCCGCTCAGTTTCACCAACCAGTCGGGCCATTCCGAAGCGTATGGCGGTTTTGTGGGTTACAACTCGCAGTGGGACGACGTCGTAATCGGACTTGAGATGAGTTACGTTCACGGCAAGTTCGGCGGCGCGTCCTCCGGCGCTATGTCGCGATACAGCTTGCTGTCGGATAACAACTATCATTCAGTGACGTCGCGCGCGTCGAGTTCGATCAGCATCAGCGATGTCGGCACATTCCGCGCTCGCGCCGGTTATGCTTTCGGAAACTTCCTACCTTACGCCTTCGGCGGACTGGCGCTTGGCCAGGCGGATATCGTTCGGACGGCCTCTGTCAGCGATTTCGTTACCGCGGGGCCGGGCTCGACGACGCCAGCCAATCTGCTGGGGCGGCAACTCGGTGGCACCATCGAGGATGGCAAGTATAGCCACCTGATCTACGGCTACACCGCTGGTCTGGGTTTCGACATGGCGATCGTCGGCGGCCTGTTCCTGCGCGGTGAATGGGAATACATCCGTTTCACGTCCCAAGTGGATACCTCGATCAACACCGTCCGCGCCGGTCTCGGCTACAAGTTCTGACCGGGCGACGCGTGGCTGCGGCGTTCAATCCTGTTGACAGAATATAACGTCGCTGCTGCTCTGTGTCTTCCAGCGGGAGCACAGCAATGCTGAAAATCTACGGCGATAGCGGATCCGGAAATTGCCTGAAGGTGAAGTGGGTCTGCGATCGCCTGTCGCTGCCTTATGTGTGGACCGAACTCGACACGCAAAAGGGCGAAAGCCGCACGCCGGAGTTTCTCAGGCTGAACGGGGCAGGGCAGGTGCCCACGGTCGTGCTCGACGACGGCCGGCCACTGGCGCAGTCCAATGCGATCATTCGGTATCTCGCCCGCGGCAGCGAAGCGGGGCGCTGTCGTTCGTTTTTCGCACTGAATATTCAGAACGGATCGCGGCCGGTATCATCCGGCAGGCCGGCTA
>NZ_JAQGJD010000422.1 GCF_028290785.1 Tardiphaga sp.
ACGTCGATGCCTTGCTTGGCAGGTTCTATCTCCAAAGCATTGAGGTCGTGCAGGACGAAGATTGCTCGATCGGCGAGCCGCAAGGTTTCGGTTTCGGCGTAGGCATCGGCCCATCTTCCTGTATCGACGTTTCCCCGGATCGCGGTGACCGGTGCAATCCGGCGAAGCGTAGCGATGATGTCTGGATTGCCGATGTCGCCACCGTGGATGATGTGATCGACGCCGGCCAAGAAACGTTCCGCCTCAGGTCTCAGCAATCCGTGCGTGTCGGAAATGATGCCGATCCTGAACGCCATCGGCCGGCCTAGCGCGCGCGTCTCATCTCGTCGCGCCGCATGGGCATCGCGTCGACCTTCCCGAACAGGTAGTCGGCGGACAGAGGCTTATCGGACGAGATGGCGGTGTGCCCATCCTTGCCGACTAAGAAAGCCTGGAAGCGTTTACCGTCCGCATCGAGCCAGGACCGGATCTGTCGGGATCGCTCGCTGCCGTCGAGCGCTTCGGTCAAAACGATCGAGCGCTCGGTCATGCCTTCGCCGGCAGCCCGGTAGATCCTCCGTTGTTCCGCTACCGCGGGGTCGGTCGGAGAACCGACGACGACCAGCACACGGTTCTTCCATCGCAATCCGTCAAGCGGCGCAGCCTTGCTCTCGCCCGTCATCATGGTCATTCCCATCAGCATCGTCATCGCGAGAATTCGCAATCGCATCGTGATACCCTCGGCTCCCCGCAGCGGCATGTCCGGAAGGATAACATCGGCTGCTCCCGATCGATCCATGTCACGGGACGGCCTCGACGAGCCGGTCGATGAGCGCGACCTGCCCCGACAACACTTTGATCCTCGCGGTGTCCAGGTCGAACCACTCGGCAGGGTCGACTTCCGGAAAATGTTGGCGCCTGCCGCTATTGGGGGGCCACTCGAGCTCAAAGGTGTTGCTGAACAGATTGGCTGGGCCGAACACGGCTTGCCCGAAGAATGCGACAACACGCTTCCCGCCGCGCTGGCGGATCTCTCCCAAGGGCCGGAGCGGGCCGATCGAGGCTGCAGGGCCAAGCTCCTCGGAGAGTTCGCGAAGGGCCGCCTGCTCCGGATCTTCCGAGCCGCCGAACTCCCCTTTCGGAATGGACCAGGCGCCGTCATCCTTGTTGCGCCAAAATGGGCCGCCGGGGTGGACGAGCAGAACCTCTAGGCCCTCGTCTCCCTGCCGATAGGCCAATATGCCGGCGCTCACGGGGGATCGCTCCGACCTGCGCCGCAGCGGCTTCTCGATCGCCGTCGTCCGAGCCTGGCGCCGATCTGCCACCATCTTCAGATCCCCACGCGATCGAAGTCGGCGGCCAGCCTGCTTTCCCGGAAAATGCTGGTCGCCTCCGCCAAGATCTCCTCGTCGGAATAGCGGCCTGAGATGTGGGTGAGGACCAATTGCTTCACGCCGCACTTCGCCGCGAGCGTCGCAGCCTTCGCAGCGGTCAGATGGCCGTAATGGCGTGCCATCTCCGCGTCTCGATCGAGAAACGTCGCCTCTATGACCAACACGTCCGCATCCCGCACCTGATCGGATAAGCCGTCCACACTCTCCGTGTCGCCGACTACCACAAGCTTCTTGCCCATCGTGGGCGGGCCGAGAACGTCCTCCGGATCGATAGTCCGGCCATCCGGCAACGTGACCGGCTTTCCATGCGACAACCCCCTGCGCTCCGGACCGTCCGGAACGCCGAGGGCCGCGAGGCGCTCCGATGAAAGGTGGCGACGGATCAGGCTCTGGAACGTGAACGCGAAGCTGTCGGTGTCCCGGTGGCGAACCGGAAAGCAGTCGATCGTGAACTCGGCGGTCTCCACGACAGGGCCGGACTGCAGGGGGACCAGTTCGAGCGGGACAGGCGCCCGGCCGTCGCCCCAGAATCCCGCAAGCATGCGGCTGACGACTTCGAGGGTGCCGGGCCCGCCATGAATCGTCATAGTGTCCCCGACGCTCTGCTGCAGACGCAGCGTCGAGAGCAGGCCCGGAATACCCAGGACGTGATCGAAGTGGGCGTGTGTCAGCAGAAGCCGGTCGAGCCTTCTGAAACCCGCGCCGCTTCGGAGCAACTGCCGCTGCGTGCCCTCTCCGCAGTCTATCAGGACCCTGTGGCTTCCAGCTTCGACGAGCAGGCCGGGATGATTGCGTTCGGCGGACGGCACGCTTGCCGACGTCCCCAGGAAGGTCAAAGCGAACAACCGACAATCCCCCTCGCCGGTGCTGCACCGACTACCTTGAAAACCCGAGTCTTCCCAAGGTGTTCCGGAACGTCCCCTTTGTCGCGGTTTGAATCCCGGTTCCGTTGTGTCGGTTGAGTTTGGAGTAGATCATGGCCCCACGCGCCAATTGGAAGCGCTTCCCTGCGCCTTTCTCTCGTCACCTGCCCGGTCGCATTGTTTCCAGCCACCTCGGATTCCGAGAACATCAGCTTCAACCGATCAACCGCAACACCGTCCATCGCATAAAATACGTGAAGGTCGATATCGACACCGGTGAGGAGGTCCTCGCCGAGGACATCATGAAGGGGTTTGCGGTCGATAAGGACACCAACATCGAGGTGTCTAAGGACGAGCTCGAGAGCATTCCGCTGGAGTCCACCCGGACCATAGAGATCGACGAGTTCGTGCCGAAGTCCGACATCGACCAGCGCTACGCGATCCGCCCCTACTATCTCGTTCCGGACGGCAAGGTCGGTCACGACGCCTACGCCGTGATCCGTGAAACCATCCGCAGCATGGACATGGGTCGCGAAGGACATGCTAGATCTCGCGCGGCACATCGTGCAGTAGAAGACGGCCTAATTCGATCCGAGCAAGTTCGACGACGGGTACGAAACCGCGCTGCTCGAACTTATCAACCAGAAGCGCGCCGGCACGATCGTAAAGCCGCACGGCAAGGAGCGTCCGGGCACCAACGTCGTCGATCTCATGACCGCCCTGCAGCAGAGCCTGAAGGGCGGCGGTCCCGTTCCTTTTTTTGGAAGGCGGGACAATTCAAATGCTCCCGTCCCTGTGGACAAACGCGCGTCAGCCAAAGTGACGCCAATTGTTTGGAGACCAAGGCACAAATAAGAGGCGCGACTTGGAAGATGCTACTGATCCGCGCTTCGAGACGTTTCCCGCTTGGTTAGCAACTGTCTGGGGTCAGAACGAGGATGACTTCGCAGAGGTGGGATCGCTACAACTTCATTCGTTGAGCGAGACTGACGCCAAAGCTCTTTGCTGTCTCTTGAAGAGATCCTTCTCTAATCCGATTAGAGCAAAACGAGCCTTAAATCCGCTATGAGCGTGCGGTAGCAATGAGCTACCGCTCACCGTAGGACGGGAGCCGTTGCAGCTCCCGTTCGACGTCAGACGATGACGCAGTGCATCACTCAAAAATCAGCAGTCGTTTTCACCCATTTTGCCAGGTGCGACCTTAGCGCCTTCGGCCTGCTGAGCCGCAGTAGGCTGTCCTTGCATTTGCTTTTGGGCATCCTGAGGTGATGCGGGACTGACGCCGGCCTGCTGGTTCATGGCGCTGGTCGGTGGGTGCTGATTGGAGTTGGAACTCGTCCCGACCGTCGTTCCGGTCTTCCCGGGCGTGGGTCCAGAGCCGGCGTCGCGCAACTCCGTCGATTTGCTCGTGCTGCACGGCCCCGCCTGCGCTACAGAGCTGAGCCCCAACAGGACTGCACAAACGATAATAATTTGGCGATTCCTTTTCATCTGCCTCTCCTTGGGTTTGCGCCGGCGCGCGACGCGGTCGCGCATGCCGGCATGCCCAACAACTTGCCCGAGGACGCTCAGGTTCCGCCGGGCCGGAATATCTTCAACGCGGTATCTCGCGGCGCGATGCACTGTCCGCCCGGGTGTGGCCGCGGCACACGCCGTTTGAGATTTCGGAGTTAGGCGAGACGAGTCTTTCGCTTCGCGTGAATTACCTGCGGTCTCCGGACCATTCGCCGCACAGACGCCAAGTGCGTGATCCGACTCTTGCGAC
This sequence comes from Tardiphaga sp., assembly GCF_028290785.1. GTDB lineage: Bacteria > Pseudomonadota > Alphaproteobacteria > Rhizobiales > Xanthobacteraceae > Tardiphaga. The sequence goes on from NZ_JAQGJD010000422.1 coordinate 4,002, forward strand.
TTGCGAATCTGCGGGCGTAGGCTTTGAGCATCGGAGGGACGGCCGATGTGCATTCTTTAAAAACTGCTGATGGGGTCGGGACTGGCGGCCGGTATCGGCACTACAGCCGCGGGCCTACTCATGGCGATAGCGGTTTTCGACTAGCACCCTACTCCAGGTCAGATCGACACAACCGCCCGCCAATTTCCAAACGTTTCCGCCGCTAATCGTCCGATAGATCGTATTGCT
>NZ_JAQGJD010000367.1 GCF_028290785.1 Tardiphaga sp.
CATCGCCGCGCAGATTGGTATTGCCCGCGGGATTGAGCCAGTCGATGCCCTGCCAGTTGCTGACGCTGGCGCTCCAGCCGCCTTCCGACACCGGCTCCTTCTTGAGCTGGCGCTGCAGCACGGTGCCAAAATCCGCGCCGGCCACTTCGACATTCATGCCGGCCTGCTGCAGCATGTCGGCGGCGACATCGCCGAGCGGTTTTTGCGCCAGCGAATTCAGCGGCACCAGCAGCACCACCTTCTCGCCGTTGTAGCCGGCGGCCTTCAGGTCGGCCTTCACCTTGGCCATGTTGCGCGGGCCGCGGAACACGTCCAGCCCGACGTCGCTGGCCAGCGGCGTGTTCGGTGCGAAGAAGCCGATCGGCGTCACCTGATAGGCCGGGTCGTCGCCGGCCACCGCCGTCATGAACGAGGCCTGGTCGATGGCCCCCATCAGCGCGCGGCGGATCGCCGGATTGTCGAACGGCGGCTGCAACTGGTTGACGCGCATCATGCAGGTGTAGCCGCGCGGATCGAGCACGCGGATCGTGACATCGGCGCGTTTCAGGATCGGCAGCAGGTCGTGCGGCGCGGTTTCCTGCCAGTCCTGCTCGCCCCTCTGCAGGGCGGCGACGCCGGTGGCGGCATCCGGCATGGTGGTCCACACCACGCGGTCGTAATGCACGACCTTCGGGCCCGCGGTCCAGTCGGCCTTGCCCTCGGCGCGCGGCACGTATTTGTCGAACTTCGCATAGACGTTTCGCGCGCCCGGCACGCGCTCGTCGGCAACAAATCGGAACGGCCCGCTGCCGACCACTTCGGTGATCGCCTTGAAGGCGTCCGTGCTGGCAAAACGCTCCGGCATAATGAAGGCCGGCTGCACCGCGGCCTTGCCGAGCGCGGTCGGCAGCAGCGGGAACGGCCGCTTCAGGCGGAAGCGAATGGTGCGGTCGTCGGGCGCCGAGAGCTCTTCCGTCGCCGCCATCAGCTCGGCGCCAAAGCCGTCGCGCAGCGCCCAGCGCTTGATGCTGGCCACGCAATCCCGCGCCAGCACGCGCTCGCCGTCATGCCACGAGAGGCCGTCGCGCAGCGTCAGGTCCCACTGCCTGTCGTCATTGGAGACGACATGGCCGGACACCATCTGCGGCGAAATCTGCAGCGCCGCGTTCATGCCGTACAGCGTGTCGTAGACCATAAAGCCATGGTTGCGCGACACCTGCGCGGTGGAGAAGATCGGATCGAGGAAGGTGAGATCGATCACCGGCATGAAGCGCAACGTGGTCTGCGCCTGCGCACGCACCACCCCGGGCATCGAGAACGCGGGTGCTATGGCTGCGGCCTTGAGCAGGGAACGACGGGAAATCAGCAAGGAGGTCTCCTGTGATGGTAGCGATTAGACTTGTCCCGGACGCGGTGCGGCACTCTTGTGCCGCTCCGCAGAGCCGGGACCGTATCAGGCGCCGGAGCTTTTGGCGGTCCCGGACGCAGTGCACTACGCCTCCTGGCGGAGGCGCAATGCACTGCGTCCGGGACAAGATTCAGTCGGGCTGAATCGAAATCTACTCCGCCGCAGCCACCGCGGAGGCGGCTTCGTTGAGCTGGTAGTTCACCACGATCTCCTCGCCGGAGGCGATCCACAGGTCCTCGCAGGATTTCGCGTAAGTGAGAAATTCGCGCAGCAGGCGCAGCCGCATGGGACGGCCGGAGACCTGCGGATGCAGCACGGTGGTGACCATCGCGCCCCAGTCGCGGGTCTCGTCGAGATCGTCCTTCCACATCGACAGCACATGCTCCTTCGGAAAGATCGAGCGCGGGCTGAAGCGGGTCGACAGGCCGTGCATCCAGTCGTCGTAGCTCGACGTCACCGGCAGTTCGATGGTGCCGGGCCGGCCGTCCTTGAGGCGGTGGCGATAGGGCCGCACGTCGTCGCGGAACGACGACGTATAGGCAATGCCGTGGCGCACCAGCGCCACGCGCAGCGCCTCGGTGAATTCGCCGACCGGCGCGCGGTAGCCCTTCGGCACCACGCCGAGGTGACGCTTCAGCGCGTCAAAGCCGCGCTGCAATTCCTCCTCGACGTCGTCGCCGGGATCCACCAGCAGATGGTGATAGCCGTGATGGCCGATCTCGTGGCCGGCCTTGAGGATCGACTCGGCCATCGCCGGATGCGCGTCGACCGCCCAGCCGGTGATGAAGAACGTCGCCTTGAGGTCGAGCTGGTCTAGCAGCTCCAGCAGCTTCGGCGTGCCGACCCGCGCCTCGTAGCCGCCATAGCTCATGGTGACCAGCCGCTCCGCATGGCCCGCGTCCTTGGCCGTCCAGGCGCTTTCCGCGTCGACGTCGAACGACAGGAACATCGCCGACGTATACGGCTTCGGCCACGGGAAGTGCGGCGCGGGGGGCGCGGTGTTGGCGGGAACCAGCGGGATGCTGGCGAGTGCTTTACTGTCCTGCATTGATCGATGCCTTTTCCACGCCGTAGTCGGCGAGTTTCCATTTCACCAGCAGCGCCTTGTAGGTGCCGTCGGCGATCAGCGCGTCGAGCGCTTCCGCCACCGCCTGCTGTAAACCCTTCTCCTTGACCGGCAAGGCCAGACCGGTGAACTGGGTTGCGAAAACCTTTCCAACCGGCAGGTAGATACCGGGCTCGAGGTCCATGATGTAGGGCAGCGTCTCGCCGCCCTGCACCGCGGCGTCGATGCGGCCCTGGCGAAGTTGAGTCCGCGCATCGGCCGAGCCTTCGGTGCCGACGAACACGATCGGTGTGCTGGCACAGTTGGCGGTGCTCCACACTTCGATCATCTTCGGCATGTTGGTGCGTCTGCTAGCGCCGACCTTCTTGCCGCACAGCGCCGTCATGTCCTTGAACTCGGCGGCGCGGGATTGCTGCACGAAGAACAGCGGCCCGTTGCGCAGGTAGTCGATGAAGGTCGCGCTATCCTGCCGGCTCGCCACGTCGGTCATGCCCGAGAGAATCGCATCGACACGGCCGGTGGTGATCGCCGGCATCATCTGGTCGAAGCTGGTTTCCTGCCAGGCGATCTTGATGCCGAGCTTGCGGCCGAGCGCGTCGCCGAGTTCCACATCGAAGCCGGAGAGCGCGCCAGTGGCCGGGTCCTTGAATTCCATCGGCGGGTAGTTCGGCACGATGGCCACCTTGAGGCTGCCCGCCTTGACGATCTCAGGCGGCAACTCCGCGGCGAGCGCCGAACCGGCGGTGAAGATGAGAGCAGCGGCGAGCAAACGTTTCATCGTGTCTCCTTGAGGTCTATTTAAAGCAAAGATCGATCAGAGTATTTTCTGTTCGATATGAACCGATCCAGCCGCAGCCGTCATTGCGAGGAGCCCTTGCGACGAAGCAATCCAGACTGCGCGTGTGGCTCTCTGGATTGCCGCGTCGCTTCGCTCCTCGCAATGACGGAGAACTGTTTTCTGGACACGATTCCATTGAGCTGAATCCACATCACCGGATCACCGCCGAGAGAAACGCCTGGGTGCGCGCCTCGCGCGGGCTGCCCAGCACGTCCGCGGCCGAACCGGACTCCACGATGACGCCATGGTCCATGTAAACCACGCGGTCAGCAACCTCGCGGGCAAAACCGAGCTCGTGCGTCACCACCATCATGGTCATGCCGCTCTTCGCCAGTTCCTTCATGACCGCGAGCACCTCGCCGACCAGTTCGGGATCGAGCGCGCTGGTCGGCTCGTCGAACAGCATCAGCATCGGCTTCATCGCCAGTGCGCGCGCGATCGCGACGCGCTGCTGCTGCCCGCCGGACAGTTGCGACGGATAGTTGTCGGCCTTCTCCGCCAGCCCCACGCGGCGCAGCAGCTCCATCGCCTCCGCGATCACTTCCTTGCGCGGACGGCCCTGCACCTGCACCGGGCCTTCGACAATGTTGTCGAGCGCCGTCTTGTGCGGAAACAGGTTGAAGCGCTGGAACACCATGCCGGTCTTCAGCCGCTGCTTCGCGACCTGCCGTTCCGACAGCCGGTGCAGCCGGCCGTTTTGTTCGCGCACGCCCTGCAGCTCGCCATCGAGCCAGACGCCGCCGCTGTCTGCCGGCGTCAGTTGATTCACGCAGCGCAGCAGCGTGGTCTTGCCGGAGCCGGAGGCACCGATCAGGCACAGCACCTCGCCGGCATGGACGTCCAGCGACACCTGCTTCAGCGCCTGGAACTCGCCAAAATTCTTGCTGACCGATCGGATGGCAACGAGGGGCTTGCTCATCGGACGCTCGGCAAGGTGCCGCGGGAGAACCGGCGTTCGAGCAGCATCTGCAGCGGCGTCAGGATCGACACCACGAGCAGGTACCACAGCCCTGCGACGATCAAAAGTTCGATGACCCGCGAATTGGCGTAGTAGATGTTCTCGGCGCTGTGCAGCACTTCGGGATACTGGATCACGGAGGCCAGCGAGGTCGCCTTGACCATGCCGATGAATTCGTTGGAGAGCGGCGGCGTCACCACACGCATCGCCTGCGGAAAGATGATCCGGCGCAGCGCCTGCAGCCGGCCCATGCCGATCGCCTGTGCCGCCTCGTACTGGCCGGCATCGACCGAGAGAATGCCCGCGCGCATCACTTCCGACGTGTACGCCCCCTGGTTGATGCCGAGCCCGAGCAGCGCGGAGAGGAACGGCGTCATGATATCGACCGCGCGGCCGGACCAGATGCCGGGAATGCCGATGGTAGGAAACACCAAAGCGATGTTGAACCACAGCAGCAGTTGCAGGATCAGCGGCGTGCCGCGGAACAGCCAGGTGTAGCCCGCCGCCACGGTCTTCAGCACCGGATTGGACGACAGCCGCATCACCGCGATCACCACCCCGAGGAAAATGCCGAGCGCCATCGCCAGCACCGCCATGATCATGGTGTTGGAAATGCCCTTGAGGATCACCGGTACGGTGAGGAAGCGGCCGACATAGGACCACTCGATCTGGCCGTTGGCGAAGGCGCGGCCGATCGCGGCCAGCACCACCAGGATCAGCGCCGCGGTGAGCCAGCGCCGCCAATGCAACTGCGCGGCGACCGGTAGTCGCGACAGATCGGGAAAGCCTTCTGCCAGCCGCTCCGACGCGCTCATTGCGTGGCCGCGTTCATCAGCGGCTTTTCCACCGCATGCATGCCGACCTTCCATTTTTCCAGAACGGTCTTGTAGGCACCGTCGG
>NZ_JAQGJD010000374.1 GCF_028290785.1 Tardiphaga sp.
GGCAAGGTGATCCGCGACGGCATGGGGCAGTCGCAGGCCACCAACGCCGAAGGCGCGGTGGACACCGTGATCACCAACGTGCTGATCGTCGATCACTGGGGCATCGTCAAAGCCGACGTCGCCATCAAGGAAGGCTACATCTGCGCCATCGGCAAGGCGGGCAATCCCGACATCCAGCCCGGCGTCACCATCAATGTCGGGCCCGGCACCGACGTGATTGCCGGCGAAGGAAAAATCCTCACCGCCGGCGGCTTCGACAGCCACATCCATTTCATCGGCCCGAAGCAGATCGAGCACGCGCTGATGAGCGGCGTCACTTCGATGCTTGGCGGCGGCACCGGCCCGTCGCACGGCACCTTTGCCACCACCTGCACGCCGGGCCCGTGGCACATCGGCCGGATGATCCAGTCGTTCGACGCCTTCCCGGTCAATCTCGGCATTTCCGGCAAGGGCAATGCCTCCAAGCCCGCGGCCTTGATCGAGATGATCAATGCGGGGGCCTGCGCGCTGAAGCTTCACGAGGATTGGGGCACCACGCCCGCCGCCATCGACAACTGCCTGACGGTTGCCGACGATCACGACGTCCAGGTGATGGTTCACTCCGACACGTTGAACGAGAGCGGCTTCGTCGAAGACACCATCGCCGCCTTCAAGGGCCGCACCATCCACGCCTTCCACACCGAAGGCGCCGGCGGCGGCCATGCGCCCGATATCATCAAGGTCGCGGGCCTTGAAAACGTGCTGCCGTCATCCACCAATCCGACGCGGCCGTTCACCCGCAACACCATCGACGAGCATCTGGACATGCTGATGGTCTGCCACCACCTCGATCCCTCGATCGCGGAAGATCTGGCTTTCGCCGAAAGCCGCATCCGCAAGGAGACCATTGCCGCCGAAGACATTCTGCACGACCTCGGCGCGCTCTCGATGATGTCGTCGGACAGCCAGGCCATGGGCCGGCTCGGCGAAGTCATCATTCGGACCTGGCAGACCGCCGACAAGATGAAGAAGCAGCGCGGATCGTTGCCGCAGGACAACGGCCGCAACGACAATTTTCGCGTCAAGCGCTATATCGCCAAGTACACCATCAACCCCGCCATTGCGCACGGGGTGTCGAAACTGATCGGCTCGGTGGCGAACGGCAAGCTCGCCGATCTCGTACTGTGGTCGCCGGCATTTTTTGGTGTCAAGCCGGACCTGGTGATCAAGGGCGGCATGATCGTGGCCGCACCGATGGGCGACCCCAACGCCTCGATTCCCACGCCGCAGCCGGTGCACTACCAGCCGATGTTCGGCGCCTTCGGTCGCGCACTGACGCAGTCGTCGTTCGTGTTCACCTCGGGGGCCGCGATCTCGAACGGGCTGCAGGCCAAGCTCGGCACCCAGAAGGCGATGTACGCCGTGGAAAACACCCGCTCCGGCATTTCGAAAAAGAGCATGATCCACAACGACGCCACGCCGGACATCGACGTCGATCCAGAGACGTATGAAGTGCGCGCCGATGGCGAGCTGCTGACCTGTGCCCCCGCGGAAGTGCTGCCGATGGCGCAAAGATATTTTATGTATTGAGGGAGTCCTGCTCCCTCCCCCCTTGCGGGGGAGGGCCGGGGAGGGGGGTAACCGCGGGCGACGGCGCTTGTGGCGCCCCCCTCCCGGCGCTGCGCGCCACCCTCCCCCGCAAGGGGGGAGGGGAAACCCGCGGCACTACCCGCACACGACCACCCCTTCAATCCCTCCCCATAACGCCCTACAGTCCGCCCCGGCCGTCTCAGCGCCACAACAAAACACCGGGAGAATCGCCTTGATCTACGTCGTTGCCACCCTGACCGTGAAACCCGAATCCCGCGCCGAACTGATCGAGGCCGCCAAGGCCTGCATCGACGGCACCCGCAAGGAAGCCGGCAACATCGCCTATGACCTGCATGAGAGCGTCACCGACCCCGCCAAGATGGTGTTTGTCGAGCAGTGGGAAAATGCCGAGGCGCTGGTGCCGCATCGCCAGACGGAACATATGAAGGCGTTCGGCCGCGTCGCCGTAAAATGCTTCGCCGCGCCGCCGAAAATCGAAGTCATCACGCCTGCCGATGTGGTGGTGCGCTAATTCAAGGAACGCCGCGAAAGTGCTGATGCACATGGAGTCAAACGCGCCGCTCTTCTCAACCTCTCCTCGCTCTGCGCGGGGAGAGGTCGGAGCCCGCGCGCAGCGTGGGCTCCGGGTGAGGGGCGGGGCACTCAACCTATTGCATCGTCATTACCCTGCTGATCGAAGGCGCCCCTCATCCCAGCCCTCTCCCCCTAGCGAAGCTTCGCTTCGCGCGGAAAGCGGGGCGAGGGGGCGCGAGACCATTGCTAAGACTATCAAGACACTGAAGATCCAAACCATGAGAACTCACCGATGATCCGCGCCACCGACGTCAAAGGCCAGTACCCGTGGACCGAAGCGGCGGCGGACACCGTCGTGCTCGATTTCGACGACCGTCATCGCCGCCGCATGGCGATGACGGGGACGCGCGGGCTGGAATTCCTGCTCGACTTGGAAAACGCCATCGCCTTGCGCGGCGGCGATGCGCTGGTGCTGGAAGACGGTCGGCTCATCGAGGTGGTGGCCGCCCCCGAGCCGCTGCTGGAAATCCGCAGCCCCGATCCGGCGCATCTGGTGCGCGTCGCCTGGCATCTCGGCAATCGGCATCTGCCGACCCAGATCGTCGGCAAGGGTTTGCGCATCCGCCGCGACCACGTGATCGAGGACATGGTCAAGGGCCTCGGCGCCCGCGTCATCGCCATCGAGGCGCCGTTCGATCCCGAAGGCGGCGCCTATGCGGCGGCCGAGGCCCATGACCATGCCGGGCACGGCCATCACGACCACGGCCATCATGCCCATGGTCACGACAAGCATGATCACGCCGGCCACGATCATGCGGCACATGCTCCTACCGAGCATGTCCACGACGAGCATTGCGGTCACGACCACGACCACGATCACCACGGCCATTCGCATGCTCATGACCACAAGTAGACCTGCGGACCTTGTCCCGCAGGCCGAACCGGCCGCGCTGTCCGCCGACGAGGGCGCGGCGCTGTACCGGCTGATGACCTGGTTATCGCCGGCCTTTCCGGTCGGCGCGTTCTCCTATTCCAGCGGCATCGAATGGGCAGTGGAGGCCGGCGACATCGTCGATGCCGCGACGTTGCAGGACTGGCTGTCGTCGATGCTGACCGACGGCTCGGGCTTTTGCGACGGCGTGTTTGTCGCCCATGTGCATCGCGCCGCTTCGGACCGCGATGAAAAAACGCTGCGTGAGATCGCCGAACTCGCCGCGGCCTTCGTGCCGTCGAAGGAGCGCCAGCTCGAGACCGCGTCGCAAGGCAGGGCCTTCATCGAGATCGCGCGCAGCGCCTGGAATCACGACGGCCTGGAGCGCCTGATCGCCGCTTGCGACGGCGCCATGGTCTATCCCGTCGCGGTCGGCCTGGTCAGCGCCGTGCACAAAATTCCGCTGTCCGCTACCATGCACGGCTTTTTCCACGCGGTGACTTCGAACTGGATCTCCGCGGGGGCCCGCCTGGTGCCGCTCGGCCAGACCGACAGTCAGCGCGTGCTGGCCGCCCTGGAGCCCGTCGTGGTCGCCACCGGCACCCGCGCCATGGCGGCCTCGCTCGACGACCTCGGCAGCGCCACGTTTCGGTCGGACATCGGCGGCATGCGCCACGAGACGCAGTATACGAGGCTGTTCAGGTCATGAGCGGCGCTGCGGGGCGGCCCACGCTTTCCACGCGTCGTCCCCGCCTAGCACGCCGAAGGCGTGCGCGGAGCGGGGACCCATACACGCTGTCGTCTTGGGTATGCGCTGGGGCTAGTATCCCGCTTCACCATAGCTGCCTGAGGCTATGGGTCCCCGCCTTCGCGGGGACGACTCAGCGTTTCAACTCCAACCCAGAGAACCCCTGACATGCCTTCCTTTCACGGCCCCTTACGCGTCGGCATTGGCGGTCCCGTCGGCTCCGGCAAGACCGCGCTGATGGACCTGTTGTGCAAGACCATGCGCGAGCGCTACGACATCGCCGCCATTACCAATGACATCTACACCAAGTGGGATGCCGAATTCCTGGTTCGCTCGGGCTCGCTGACTGCGGACCGCATTGCCGGCGTCGAGACCGGCGGCTGTCCGCATACGGCGATCCGCGAGGATGCCTCGATGAACCTCGCCGCGGTCGCCGACATGCGGGCGAAATTTCCCGATCTCGACATGGTGCTGATCGAGTCTGGCGGCGACAACCTCGCTGCGACCTTCTCGCCGGAGCTGGCCGATCTCACCATCTACGTGATCGACGTCGCCGCCGGCGACAAGATCCCGTCGAAGGGCGGCCCCGGCATCACCCGATCCGACCTGCTGGTGATCAACAAGATCGATCTGGCGCCCCATGTCGGGGCCTCGCTGGAGAAGATGGACACCGACGCCCGGCGGATGCGCGGCGCCCGGCCGTTCGTGATGACCAACATGAAGACCCATGACGGCCTCGACCGCATCATCGCCTTCATCGAGGCCAAAGGCGGGCTGAAGGCGAAGGCGGCCTGATCGGTAGGGGGGGCAAAGCGAAGCGTGCCCACCATCTGGATGCTGGGCGCGAAGATGGTGGGCACGGCGCAAGGGCGCCTTTGCCCACCCTACGGCCGGACGATTTTGTTAAGCCTGTTTCCGTAGCCTGAAAAAATTCGGTGTCGCGGGAACAAAATGGCTCCGGCGTGATTGGGCTACTCTTAGGCGCAACCGGCAGCCTGGCTACCCCCGTTCGCAGGTCGTGATTGGGGCGACGATTCTTCCATGATTTCGGACAAACTGCCGTGCAATGCCTTGTGAATTCTCGTTTGCTTCGACTTCCCCGCCTGCGAACGACAAATCCCTTTCAGCAACGTCTCATTTTCGAGTAAGCGCGTGGTCCGGCTGGGTTTCATCATCGTTTTCATGGCGCTGGCCGGATTGTTGCTTTCCGGCCTTGCGGCCTATCGGGTGCATGACCAGGAACTGGCCATCGACGGCATCGCGCTCGGTCGCGCGGTCGATATCCACGCCAGCCTGGTGCAGGAGCGTCTGACCGAGCGCGAATTGCTGGCCCGGGTCGCTTCCGGGCTGTTTCGCGCGCCCTCCCTGATCAAGGCCAACATGCTGCAGCCGCTGCGGTCCTCGATCTACGCCTTCAAGACCGATTTCGTGATCGCGAGCTGGATCGCGTCGCTGCAGCCCGGCGAACTGGCGGCTGCCCGCACCGAACTGGCCAGCGCGGGCTTTCGCAACCCGACGATCCGAAATTTCGACGATACGCCGCTGAACCTGCAGAGGCTCGACAAGCCGCTCGACGTGCTGATGGACGTCGAGCCGCGCAATTCGGAGACCGAAGGGCTGACCGGCCGCGTCCTCAACAACGGCCCGGTGATGGGACCGACGCTGGCCCGCGCGCTGGCCGAGGGCAAGCCGGTGGCGTCCGATCCGACCGAACTGCTCCGCCCCGGCGGGCCGGTGGGGGTGGTGCTTGCCGCCCCGGTGATGCAGGACGGCAATGCGGCGCCCGCGGGCTTCGTGTCGTTCTCCTACGAACTCGGCCCGTTGATGCTGGCCAATGACGAGATGTCGCTATTCTCGGTGGCGCTGAAGGATCCGCGGGTGCCGGATGGCGAACTGGTCGCCGACGAGCGCGGCGCGGTCCGCTCGCAGTCGCTGGTGCCGAACGGTCCGGCGCTGGCCGTGCTGCGCACCGTCAGCTTCGGCGGCCGCGACTGGTCGCTCGGCTACTATCCGAAGACCAATGTCGCGCTGCGCGCGCAGCGTATCGCGCTTGTCGTCGGCGCCTTCGGCCTGGCGCTGACCGCCATCCTGTGCGGCCTGTTCGGCTACGTCACCTACAACAATCTGCGGCTGCGCCGCGAAGTGGCGATGCGTATCGGCTTCGAGCGCCGCCTGACCGCGGTGATCGACGAACTCAATCATCGCGTGAAGAACATCCTGGCGGTGATCCAGTCGATCGTCACCCGGACCCTGCGTCACGGTAGCGACATCGATGTCGCCCGCGATCTGCTGATCGGCCGCATCCACGCCATGTCCAACGTGGTCTCACTGCTGTCGGAGAGCCAGTGGCAGGGCGTGCCGCTGAAGGGCCTGTTCGAGGCCCGCGCGATTCCGCATGCCGAGCGCATCGCTGTCAGCGGCCCGCACATCGTTGTGAGCGCCCGCGCGGCGCAAAGCCTGTCGCTGCTGTTCTTCGAATTGGCGTCGCACTCCGACGAGGGCCTGTCTTTGGTCGGAAAGCACCCGCACATTGTCGCGCATTGGGAGATCAACGGCAGCGGACCGGACTCGACCTTCGACTTCCGTTGGGAGGAATTCAACACCAGCGCGGCCACGCGGCGGCCGGACAGCGATTTCGGAGTGGTGCTGCTCGACCGGGTGGCGCCGGAAGCGCTGGGCGGCACCGCCAAGCGCTACTTCACAGATGTTTCATATGTGTACGAACTGTCCGCCCCGATGGAAACCGTGATCGACATGACCGAACGCGACCGAACCGAGGCACTGGCCAAGCCGGTCAAGTAACGCCCGGCGACGCCCAAAACCCGCACCGGATTTCAAGTCTTGCGGCCGAAATGCGGCAACCAAAAAAGCGGCCACCGAAGTGGCCGCTTTGTTTTATTTATCAAGGCGTTGCGGCGAATTAGCCGCCGCTGCCGCCGATCACGGCGCGAATCGTGTTGTCGGGCCCGAAATCGTCGGCGCCATCGACATACAAGAGAGCGCTGAGCTTCGAGCGCGCGCGGTTGACGCGGCTCTTGATGGTGCCGACCGCGCAGCCGCAAATCGCCGCGGCATCTTCGTAAGAGAACCCGGAGGCCCCGACCAGGATCAGCGCCTCGCGCTGGTCCTGCGGCAGTTTTTCGAGCGCCACCCGAAACTCCTCGAACTCCAGATGGGCGTTTTGCGCCGGCTGGGTCTTCAGGGTCTTGGCATAGTTGCCCTCGGCGTCCTCGACCTCGCGCCGCCGCTTGCGATAGTCAGAGCGGAACAGGTTGCGCA
>NZ_JAQGJD010000391.1 GCF_028290785.1 Tardiphaga sp.
ATATGCTGCGGCGCTGGAGCGACGACCAGTTGCTATCGACCCTGCACCGCGTCCGCATGCCCCGGCCCGACGAATATCTCGGCCCGCGCTATTCGCTGCCGTTCTTCTGCCAGGCCAACAAGGACGCCATCATCCAGGGCCCGGGCAAGGCCTACGCGCCGATCTCAGCGCACGACTACCTGCAGCAGCGCATCGCCGCGAATTTCGCGGGATAACCGAGCCCGACGCGGTGCCCGTACCAACGGGCATCGCGCCCGCGCCAGCCATTCCGCGCCGTGGCTACTCGCGATTGATCGGCGTAGCCGGGGATGAAGCGTTCGTCAGGGGCGGCAGAGCGGTCGGCGCGCAAAGCACCATGCCCGCCGCGGCCGCTGTCCCTGTCAGGGAAGCCAGCGCCTTCAGCTCACTCGACTGCGTAGGGTCTTGCATGATGGCCCCTGTTTCCTCGACGAGCTTAGCATTGCAGGCGCAGCTTTGAACCTTGCCGGACGGGGTGCATGCATCGTGATGCATGCAGGCGGCGTCCAGCGCATCGATCGGGTCGGCTCCCGCCCGATTGCCCACGCCGCAATAATTCCCGTGAAACACCAACTCGCCGTTCTTTACAGGAGCGGGCGTGTCGGCCGCCGCAGCAACTTTATCGTCGCTGTCGCCGGCCTGCGCACCGGCGACGAACGCCAGCGAGGCCGCACACAGGAGCAAAGCCGCGCAAAAGCGAGACAGCCGGGCAAGAGAAGTCGATATTGTCATGGGAAAGCATTCTTTTGCGGTGGAGCCGATAAGTCCGGCCGAAGTAATGACGTGCGACCAGCCGTTCGGTTCCCTGCGCCGTGGCGTGCCGCCCCATTGTCCGACTTTTCGACGCCTCGGCCATCCCGCAAAGCCGATCCCCGGGATGACTCGGCCGCACCGAACCGCTACCAAGCCGCATGACCATCCGGCCCATTATCCGCTATCCCGATCTGCGGCTGACGCTGCCGGCCGCGCCTGTCACCATGTTCGACGATGCGCTGCGCGATCTGACACGCGATCTGCTGGAGACACTGCACGCCGCGCCGGGCATCGGCATCACCGCGCCGCATATCGGCATATCGCTGCGCGTGGTGGTGCTCGACCTCGGCGCCATCGACGGTGCGCGGACCTATGTCAATCCGGAAATCACATGGGCATCGCCGGAGATGATCATGCACCAGGAAGGCAGCGTCTCGATGCCCGGCGTGAACGATGACATCCAACGCCACGCGCGAATCCGGATCAGCTACCGGGACCTCGACGGCAACGAACGCACCGAAGAGTCCGATGGATTGCGCGCGGTGTGCCACCAGCACGAGATCGATCAGCTGAACGGAATGTTCTGGCTGCAGCGCCTGTCCCGCCTGAAGCGCGAACGGCTGATCAAGCGGTTCGAGAAATTGTCGCGGGCGTGAGACGCTTACAACCACGCTGAGTCCCGAAGGCCGGCGCAGCGCGCCTGCGGTACAGGAAACGAGGTGACCGCCCCGGAGCTCGAAGGTGCGTCAATAATAATAACAACTTATAATTGACTCTTACCCAACAGTTCTTATTATGTTCCTGCACGTGAAATACGACTGTTCGTTGCCCGATACTGCCTGCGTGATCACGGAAGCAGTTCAGGGTACGAGCGTTGGGGGCGACGCATGGGGAAGTTTCGCTTTCGTCGGGTCACAGCTTTGATGGCCGCCGTCATGTTTGGGTGGAGCCCCGCCGACGTCAGGGCGCAATCCATCGAGGTCCGGATCGATGACGCCCTGCAGAACATCACCGCGTTGGTTCGTCCCGAACGGATCGGCTATGCGACGTTCTGGGATGGCAACAAGTTCGTCCAGTGTCGGCGTCTGCCGGACCGACAACTGCGCTGCGAGGCCGCGGGAACGACGATGCAGCCGTCGCTCAAGAGCGTGCTGACCGGCGACCGGCTGAACCGGCTTGCCGCGCTGGGCTGGGTGATCGATCCGGCCTTTGGCAGTTATGTGCGCACGTTTCCAGCGGAAGTGCCGACCGCCGCCGCCGCGCGGCACATCGTGCGGGCGCTGACGGAGGCCTATGCAGCCAACATCGACACCGTGGAGATGAGCACCAGGTGGGTCGCCGACACCCCCTGTCCGCCGCGTGCCGGCCCGTCGCAAAATCTCGCCGGCAGCGTCAACGACATGGCATCGATGCGGGCCTCGGCGGTGCGAAGCTGTTCCTATGTCGATACCAAGCCCGCGGCCCAGGCGGTCAGTTCCTCGGCCGAACTCATTGCGCTCTATGGCCCCATGGTGACCGCCGAAATCCAGCGGCTGCGCATCAACCTGACCAGGCGCGTCTGGGCTAGTTTCAGCACCGGAATTGGCTATGTCCAGTGCATGCCGGAGACCACGCCGCCGGCCATGCTTTGCGAAGCGCAATCGAGCGAAAGCTGGCCGGCACTGGCGGCGGTCCTCACGCCGCAGCGCATCGCCCGCTTGCACAGCGCCGGCTACGCCGACCCGGGCCGGACGCCGAACTACTCAAAAATCTACCCGCTGGAAAAATTCACCGACGCCGCGATCGCCAGCGAACTACTGACGATCCTGTACGATGTCTACAACTACAGCGGCGCAACGACGCTGAAAGTGACGGCGGAATAGTTTCCGTCGCTGCCGCGTCTTGCGACGACCTCCTGCATCCGGCGCGTCAAGCGGTTCGGCGTCCCCCCGTCCGTGCAGAGGTTGATGCCGGGTGGCGCGTCACGAGATCGTTCGAGACCGTGTCGATGATCTCGCCGGAAAGCGTTCGATCGGGCACGATGCGGGCGAGGACAATCGATCCGATCATCTCGAAGAATAGCGATGGCTGCACTCCGTTTGCCAGAACGGCGGTGGGTCGGGCGGGATACCGCTACTTCAAGACGACCCAGGCTGGCGCATGATCGCTGGGATCGGACTTGGCACGCACGGCGCGATCGACGCCGGCCTTTTCGAGCCGAGGCCGCAGCGCAGGACTGAGAAGCAGATGATCGATGCGAAGACCGGCATCTCTCTCATAACGGTTCCGCCAATACGACCAGAACGTATACATCGGCTCGCCCGGATGTTGCTCACGTAGCGCGTCGGTCCAGCCTTTCTTGAGAAACTTGGCGAACGCAGCACGCGCTTCGGGCTGTACCAGTGCGTCCTTGTCCCATGACTTCGTCGGGTAGATGTCGAACGGCGTCGGGACCACGTTGAAGTCGCCCGCGATGACCGCCGGCGCGCCCGATTTGAGCAGCTTGCCGGCCTGCGTGTTCAAACGCTTTAGCCAGGCCAGCTTGTAGTCGAACTTCGGTCCGGGCTGCGGATTGCCGTTCGGCGCGTAGACGCACGCGATGAGCACGCCGTCGACGGCTGCCTCGATGTAGCGGCTCTGCTCGTCGTTCGCATCGCCGGGCAACTTTCGCCGCGTCACGACGATCTCGGACTTCCGCGCTAGGATGGCGACGCCGTTCCAGGTTTTCTGCCCGACCCACTCAGCGGAGTAGCCGGCCTTTCGGAGCGGCCCGTCCGGAAACTCGGACTGCGCCGCCTTCAACTCCTGCAGACATACGACGTCGGGCTTGGACGACTTCAGCCATGCGAGCAGGTTCGGCATCCGCTTATTGATGTTATTCACATTGAAGGTCGCGATCTTCACGCAGTCTCCCTCACCTGCCCCGTTTTGAGACCGGCGAACCATGACGCGTAGGGCGGGGTTTTCACCCTATGCCTATTGAGATCCGGACCGCCATTCATCCACCAAACCGAACTTCGTTCGCTAGACGCCCGCTTGGCGTCATCTACGGCGCGATGGAGCGGCCGCTTCGGCCGCTCCATCGCCGTCCTGCTTCGCGGTCCTCACAGCCCGGCGCCGCCCGCACGCGACCGGCGACCGGCCCCGCCCGCTACCGTTCCCGGAGCGTCTCCTGGCGGTATCTTGCTAGCGGCGACAGCAGATAGCTGATGATCCGCCGCGAGCCGGTCTTGATCTCAACCGTCACGGCCATGCCGGGCGCGAGCTTCACGCGCCTCTCGTCGATCTGCATGTCGCCGCGCTCGAGCGAGACGCGGGCGATGTATTCCAGCTCCTGGCCCTTCTGCTCGCCCGCCGCCGATCCGCCGCCGGCGGTGCGATCGATCTGGCCGCTGCGGGGCATCTCACGCGCCACCGCGTCGGATGAGACGCTGACCACCTCGCCGCGCAACAGCCCGTAGCGGGTGAAGTTGAAGGTGTCGATCTTGACCTCGGCATGCTGGCCGGCATGGATGAAACCGATGTCGCGGTTGGAAACCGAAGCCTCGATCTCGAGCTTGGTCTCGCTCGGCACCACAACGGCCAGCGCCTGGGCCGGCGTCACCACACCGCCGACGGTATGGACAGCGAGCTGCTGCACCACGCCATCGACCGGCGCCGTCAGCCGCTGCAGCCGGTTCCGCTGCTCGGCCTTGATATTGTCCTGAGCGAGTGCGCCGGCCTTCTGCTCGGCCTTGGCCAGTGCGTCGTACACGGTGCGGCGGTACTCCGACGCGGTCTTCTCCCGCGTTTCCCTCAGCAGCGCCACGGCCGCGTCGGCCTCGGCCAGCCGGCTCGTCTGCACCGCGACGTCCTGCTGCAGGCCGACCAGTTCCTGCTTTTCGGTGAGATAGACGACCTTCGAAGCAAGTCCCTTTTCGAGCAGTCCCTTGTGGATCTCGACCTTCTCCTCCAGCACCGGAATCGTCGCCTGGATCTTGTCGACGGTTGCTTTGGTCGTGGCCCGCTCGGCCTCCTTCTGGGACTGCTGGCGCCCGATCTCGGCGAGCTTGGAGTCCAGTTCGGCCCGCTGGCTGATCAGAAACTGGCGCTGCATATCGACCTGTTCGACCGGAGCCCCGTTCGGCGGCCGGAAGTTGTCGAGCGGCTTTTCGGAAAGGGCGGCCCGTAGCCGCGCCACCTCGAGGCCGGCGGCCATGAGATCGCCCCGCTCGCGTTCCACGTCGGCCCCTAGCATCGTCGGATCGAGTTCGATCAGAACGTCGCCGGCCTTCACGGCCTGGCCGTCCCGGACGTGGATGGCGCGTACCACGCCGGTCTCGAACGGTTGAACCAACTTGGTGCGTCCACCCGGCACGATCTTGCCGGCGGCGGTGGCCACGATGTCGACGCTGCCGAGCGACGCCCACAACAGGGCGATCACGAACACCGCGATGATGCTGCCCGCGATCGCCCGGCCGGCCGGGGACGGCGGTCTTTCGGTGATCTCGAGCGCGGCCGGCAGGAAGGCGATCTCCTGCTCGCGGCGCCGCAGCTCCGCCTTGCGGAAGGGTACGATTTTCTGACTAGCGGACGTCATGGATGCCTGCCTGTAAGTAATGCAGCTTCGCGTAGCGGCCGTTGCTCTGGATCAGGTCGTCGTGCGCGCCGTCTTCGACGATGCGGCCGCGCTCGATGGTGATGATGCGGTCGGCGTTGCGTACGGTGGAAAGCCGGTGGGCTACCACGAACACGGTCCGGCCTTCGGCGATCCGTGCCATGTTCTGCTGGATCGCCCTTTCGCTCTCGTAGTCGAGCGCGCTGGTGGCTTCATCGAAGATCAGGATACGCGGATCCGATATCAGGGCGCGGGCGATGGCGACGCGCTGGCGCTGTCCTCCGGACAGGCTGGAGCCGCGTTCGCCGACCATGGTGTCGTAGCCCTCTGGAAGTTCGAGGATGAAGTCGTGGGCCCCGGCGAGTTTCGCCGAAGCGATCACCTTCTCCATCGGCAGGGTCGGGTCGGCGAGCGCGATGTTCTCGCGAATGGTGCTGTTGAACAGCACATTCTCCTGCAGCACCACGCCGGTCTGGCGTCGCAGCCACGACAGGTCGACCATCGCGAGATCGACGCCATCAACCAGCACGCGGCCGCTCTCGGGCACGTAGAGGCGCTGGATCAACTTGGCGATGGTGCTCTTTCCCGAGCCGGACGAGCCGACCACGCCGACGACCTGGCCCGGCTCCACGGTGAAGGACACGTTGTGCAGCACCTGCGGGCCATCGACGCGGTAGCGGAATTCCACATGCTCGAAGGTCACCTGCCCGCGGATAGCCGGCAACGCGGCACGACCGGGATGGAATCCGGGCTCCGGCATGGTGTTGAGGATGTCGCCGAGCCGATCGACCGACAGCCGGGCCTGATGGAAGTCCTGCCACATCTGGGCGAGCCGCAGCACCGGAGCGCTAACCCGTCCGGCCAACATGTTGAAGGCCACCAGTTCCCCGACGCTCAAATCCCCGCCGATCACAAGCCGGGCACCGAAGTACAGCGTCGCGGCGGTGACGAGCTTGTTAATGGTCTGCACCGCCTCGCTGGCCACGTTGTTCAGGCTGAGCACCCGAAAGCTCGCGGCGACGTAGCCGGCAAGCTGCTCCTCCCATTTCCGCTGCATCTGCGGTTCGACCGCCATCGCCTTCAGCGTCTCGACCCCGGTCACACTCTCGACCAGAAAGGCCTGATTTGCGGCGCCGCGGGCGAACTTCTCATCGAGTCGCTTGCGGAACATTGGCGCGGCGACCACGGAGATCGCGATGTAGAGCGGGAGCGAACCCATGACCAGGAGCGTCAGCGTCGAGGAATAGTAGAACATCACCGCCAGGAAGACGAACATGAACAGCAAGTCGATGCCGAGCGTCAGCGCCGAGCCGGTCAGGAAGTTGCGGATGTTCTCGAGTTCGCGCACGCGGGCGACCGAGTCTCCGACCCGCCGCGCCTGGAAGTAGGCGATCGGCAACGCCATCAGATGGCGGAACAGCCTCGCCCCGAGTTCGACATCGATGCGATTGGTGGTGTGCGAGAACACGTAGGTCCGCAGCGTGCCGAGGACGGCCTCGAAAATGGTCAGCACAATCAGGCCGATGATCAGGACGTCGAGGGTGCTCATGCTCCGGTGCACCAGCACCTTGTCGATCACGACCTGGAAGAACAGCGGCGAGACCAGCGCGAATATCTGCAAGAAGAACGATGCCAGCATCACTTCGCCGAGCAGATGCCGATACTTGTGGATGGCGCCGATGAACCAGGAGATATCGAACCGCTGCGACAGGTCGGTCAGCGACGCGCGTCGCGCCATCAGCACAAGATCGCCGTCCCACACCGCCTCGAGTTCGGCCTGGGTCATCGTCAGCGGCTGGGCGATGGTCGGGCGCTGGACCAGGATCTCGTCGTCGGCGACCTTGCCCAAGATCAGGAAGCCGCCGTCGCGCAGCACCGCGATGCCCGGCAGCGGGGTGACCGCGAGCCGCGCCCAACTGGTCTTTTGCACCCGTGCCCTCAGCCCGAAGGTCTTGGCACAGCGGAGCATGTCGGCGACCCCGACCTGGTTGGTGCCCAGCTGGTGACGTATCTGGACCGGCTCGGCCGGAACGCCGTGGCAGCGCAGCAGCGTCACCAGCGCGCGCATTCCGGCTTCGTCGCCCTCCTCCGGACGGGAGGCGGCGGGAGCCGCACCAGGCTCGGCCGCGCCGACAACTGGCGCGGCATCGCGGCGCAGACGCGCGACGATGTCGCGCCAGCCCGCGAGGCTGCCGGACAACGACCGCATCCGGTCAGTGAGGGCGCCGGCCACGGACCGCATCGGGCCGGCGATACCTCGCCAGATATCCGCCATCCGGATTAACGTCGTCGCGTAGGCGTCGGAAAGTGCGAGGTGCAGGCGCTGGCCTAGCTCTGGCCGTCCGGCGGAGACCACGCCGCCGCTCCAGATCTCCTCGAGCTTGGAGCGCGCCATCCGCTCGGGCCGCGACGCGGTCGGGTGCAGCACCAGCGCTTCGTCTCCATCCACCTTGCCGACGAGAAGGAAGCCGCCGTCGCGCAACACGGCGATCGCGGGCATCTCCATGGTGGACAGCCGCTCCCAGTCGGCCTTGCGCGAGCGCGTCATGACGCCGAACGTGTCGGAGCAGCGGAGCATGTCGCGGACGCCGACGGTGTCGGTGCCGCAACGCTTCAGGATTTCGTCGATCTCGACCTCCACGCGGTGGAGACGGAGAAACAGCCACAGGGCGAGTAGCCCGGCGTCTTGGGGAGGAAGGTCCTCGTTGAGCATTGCCATTCCAATTGAATCCTTTGCAATCAGAGGTGGACCAACGGGTCCTCATCGCGCGGAAAAGCCGCATTGCGGCCGCGCGGACGGACGTTTCCCGGGCACCGCGGCAACCGCCGCCCTCGCGCAAAGCGGAGGGCGCCGGTGCCCGGGAACGTAGTCGTCGTGGGCTAGTGGTGCGGACGGGTCAGGAGCGACTCGTTCAACCAGCTAGATGCGTTCGAGGCTGCCGCCGAAGCGATCGCACCGAGGTCGGGCCGCCCCTGGAGACCCCCGGCCATTGCCTGGCTCAGCAGAGCGAAGGACTTGTCGTGTCCGTGGTCGTGGCCGTGGCCGCCCCAGCCACCGCCCCAGCCGCCGCCCTGGGACGGGTTGGTGCTGCCGCCAGAGACCGGGGGATCCAGCACCGCGATGGTCTGCGTTGCCGAGGTCGCCGAGGTGCCGGTGACGGGATCCTTGCCCGTCGCCGTCACGGACAGTGTTGCCAACGGCGAATCCGTACCCTTGTAGTTCGACTTCAGGGTCAGTCCGCTATCAACCTCGGCCGCGCTCAGGGTGATGTTATTGCCCCGATGGGTGTGGCCGATACCGTCGATGATCGTCTCGTATCTCGGCAGTCCCTTGATGTTGACCGACACGACGTCGTTCTTGTCCGCGGTCGAGACGTCGATTCCGAGATCAATCTTGCCGCCGGGGCTCACCGACAGCGTGTTGTCGGCGACCGTGACGACCGGCTTGGTCGGACCGGAGGCCACCGGAGGCGTGGTCACCGGAGGCGTGACCACCGGAGGCGTCGTCACCGGCGGCGTGACCACCGGCGAGGTATCGACCGACAGGCCGGCGAAGGTTTTCACCGCGCCGGACAGGTTGGCCGCGAGGCCGCCGGAGTCCACGATGGTGGCACCGTTCGCCAGGTTGAGCGAGGTGACGCCGAGCGTGGCAACGCTCTTGTCGGTCGCCGCCACCGTGGTGGAGAACACCAGGT
>NZ_JAQGJD010000030.1 GCF_028290785.1 Tardiphaga sp.
CGGTCATCCAGACCTGGGCGCCGAGCTTTGACAGTTCGCCGAACAATGCGCGGCGACGGTCGGGATCGAGATGTGCCACGACTTCGTCGAGCAGCAGGAGCGGCGTGATACCGGTCATCTCGGCGACCAGCGTGGCGTGCGCCAGGATGAGCCCGATCAGCAGCGCCTTCTGCTCGCCGGTGGAGGCGTCGCGCGCCGGCATGTTCTTCGGCGCATAGATCACCTGGAGGTCGGTGAGGTGCGGACCGTCGAGGGTGCGGCCGGCGGCGGCATCGCGCGGGCGGCCATCGCGCAGGATCTGGCGGTAGCGGTCTTCCACCGATGTAGCGGGTTCGCCGACCAGCGCATTCTCCATCCAGCCGTCGAGCATGATCAGCGCGGAGGGAAACGGCGAGGTCTCGAAGCGCGCGCGCAGCATCGCCGCCAGTCGCGTCACGGTCTGGCTGCGCATCGCGGCGACAGCCACCGCGAGTTCTGCGGTCTCGCGCTCGATGGCATCGAGCCAGTGGCCGTCATAGTTGCGCTCTTCCAGCAATCGGTTGCGCGAGCGCAGGCTGCGGTCGAGCGCGGAGACGCGGCTGGAATGGTCCTTGTCGATCGCCAGCACCAGCCGGTCGAAGAAGCGCCGCCGCTCCGATGCCGCGCCCATGAACAGCTGGTCCATGGCGGGGGTCAGCCAGACCATGCGCAGGTGATCGCCGAATGCCGCGGCAGAGCCGACCGGTTCGCGGTCGATACGGCAGCGCCGGCTGCTCGATGCGGCTTCATTGGCGGGCGGATCGATACCGGTGCCCAGGGTGGCGAGGCCGACTTCGCCCTCGACCTCGGCGGATACTGCCCAGGAGCCGTCGCCCTGGATGTCGGCGACGTCGTCGAGGGTGGCGCGGCGCAGGCCGCGGCCCGGCGACAGGAAGGAGATCGCTTCAAGGCAGTTGGTCTTGCCGGCGCCGTTCGGCCCGACCAGCACCACCATGTCGCCGCGGGTCTGCAGCGACGCCGCGCGATAGTTGCGGAAGTGGGTGAGGGTCAGGCGATGGATGCGGGAGGCGGTCATTCACTTACGTCCGCGACGGCGCGCTCTCTTCCTTCTCCCCCGCGCGAAGCGAAGCTTCGCTAGGTGGGAGAAGGTGACGCGGCCGGAGGCCGCGACGGCTGAGGGGTATTGTTGGGATCGGAGGTCGTGGCACCCCTCACCCGCCTCGATCGCCCTTCGGGCGCTCGATCCACCCTCTCCCACAAGGGGAGAGGGGAAGTAAGAAAGAATTCGTCCGATCACACCCGCATCGGCATCAGTACGTACAACGCGCCCTTTGAATCCTTGTCCTGCACGAGCGTCGGCGAACCGGGATCGGCGAGACGCAAGACCGCGACTTCGCCTTCGATCTGGGCGGCGATGTCGAGCAGATAGCGCGAGTTGAAGCCGATATCGAGGGCGTCGGAGGCGTATTCGACTTCGAGCTCTTCGGTGGCGCTGCCCGAATCCGGATTGGTCACCGACAGGATCAGCTTGCCGGCCGACAGCGCCAGCTTCACGGCGCGGCCGCGTTCGCTGGAGATGGTCGAGACGCGATCGACCGCGGCTTCAAAGTCCTTCTTGTCGACGATCAGTTCCTTGTCGTTGTTCTGCGGAATCACGCGGCCGTAGTCCGGGAACGTACCGTCGATCAGTTTCGAGGTCAGCACGACATTGCCGAGGGTGAAGCGGATCTTGCCTTGCGACAGTTCGATCCCGACCTCGGCTTCGGCGTCCTCGATCAGGCGCTGCACTTCGCCGACCGTCTTGCGCGGCACGATCACGCCGGGCATGCCGTCGGCGCCCTTCGGCAGCTTGAGGTCGACCTGAGCCAGGCGATGACCGTCGGTGGCGACGGCGCGCAACGTGGTCGCCGCCGCCGTGCCGGCGGCATGCAAGTAGATGCCGTTGAGATAGTAGCGGGTCTCCTCGGTGGAGATCGCGAACTGGGTGCGGTCGATCAGGCGCTTTACGTCCGATGCCGGTAGCACGAAGGAATGCGTCATCTCGCCGGCGGCGAGGTCGGGGAAATCGTTCTCCGGCAGCGTCTGCAGCGTGAAGCGCGAACGGCCGGCCTTGATCGCCAGCACCGAGCGGTCGCCGTCGGCCTCCAGCACGATCTGCGAACCGTCCGGCAGCTTGCGCACGATGTCATAGAACATGTGCGCGGGCACGGTGGTCGAGCCGGCGGTGCCGACTTCGGCGGCCAGGGTTTCGGTGACTTCGAGATCGAGGTCGGTGGCCTTCAGCGCCAGCTTGGAGTTTTCGGCGCGGATCAGCACGTTGCCGAGGATCGGAATCGTGTTGCGGCGCTCGACCACGCGGTGCACGTGGCTCAGCGACTTCAGCAGTTGCGCGCGTTCGACGGTGACCTTCATTGCAAACTCGCCCGATCCGGTTCGAAGTCGTGTGGTGAGGTTCCGGGCCACCCGGACGGGCGCCGCGGCGATTGACGCCCGCAAGCTCGATCAAAACGGATTTTGCTCAATCCCGCGGGGGTCCGCAAGGTGGCGTGATTGCAGGCGAAGTGCAAGGGGAGATGGGGCGGCGTTCCCCACGTTTTGGCAGGGACAACGTACGCGCTGTCGCGAGTGGCTTCCCTCCCCCCCAGGCGAAGCGAAGCTTCGCTAGGTGGGGGAGGGTGGCGCGTAGCGCCGGGAGAGGGGAAGCCGCGGGTGCCGTCGTTCGTGCCTCACCCCTCTCCCTGACCCTCCCCCGCAAGGGGGGAGGGGACATTGCCGCCTGCGATTATCTACTCCTGCAACTGGCGCTTCAGCGACTCCACCTCGTCCTGCAGCGCGACATCCTTGCCGACCAGCGCTTCGATCTTGCGGACGGCGTGCAGCACGGTGGTGTGGTCGCGTCCGCCGAAGCGGCGGCCGATCTCCGGCAGCGAGCGCAGCGTCAGGGTCTTGGCCAGATACATCGCGACCTGGCGCGGGCGCACCACATTGGCGGTGCGGCGCGATGACAACAGGTCGGAGCGACTGACATTGTACTGCCGGGCCACGACGCGCTGGATGTCCTCGATCTTGATGCGCTTCGGCTCCATCGGGCGGATCAGGTCGCGTACTTCGCGCTCGGCCATTTCCAGCGTCACCGGCGTGGCGTTGAGCTTGCTGTGCGCGAGCAGGCGGTTGATCGCACCTTCGAGGTCGCGGCCGTTGTGCGTAATGGTACGGGCGAGATAGTCGAGCACCGGCGCCGGCACGTCGAACGTCGCGTGATGCGCGCGGGCTGCTGCGACGCGCGACTTCAAGATGCCCAGGCGCAGTTCTTCGCCGAGCGATCCCATTTCGACCACCAGGCCGCCGGCAAGGCGCGAGCGCACCCGCTCGTCGAGGCTTTCCAGGTCCGACGGCGGACGGTCGGCGGCGATCACCACCTGGCGGCCGGCGTCGATCAGCGCATTCAGGGTGTGGCAGAACTCGGCCTGGGTGGTCTTGCCCTGCAGGAACTGCATGTCGTCGATCACCAGCACGTCGATGCCGCGCAGCGCTTCCTTGAAGGCCAGTGCCGTCTGCGTCTTCAGCGCGGCGACGAAGCCGTACATGAACTTCTCAGCGGTGAGATACAGCACCTTGCGCTCGGCGCCGGAATTGCCGGCCCAGGTCACGGCCTGCAGCAGATGGGTTTTGCCGAGGCCGACGCCGGCATGGATGTAGAGCGGGTTGAACATCACACTGTCGCCGCGGCGACCTTCGGCGACCTGGCGCGCGGCGGCATGGGCCAGCGTGTTGGAACGGCCGACGACAAAGCTGCCGAAGGTGAGGCGCGGATCGAGCGGCGAACCGCCGAGCGCTTCGTGGCTGGCGGAGACCGGAGCGATCGCCGTGTTGCGCAATTCGGAGGAAGGACGACCGTCGCGGCCTTCGCTGCGGCGGGGTTCGACCGGCGCCGGGGCTTCCTTGGCAGGCGCTGCCACGCGCATCGCGGTGCGCACGGTGACATCGACGCGGTGCACTTCCGGCATCTCCGCCTGCCAGCAGGTCAACACGCGCTCGGCATAATGCGCCTGGATCCAGCTCTTCAAGAACCGGGTCGGGACTGAAAGGTGGACGCTTTCGTCCTGCACGCTCTCCAGATCCATCCGCGCGAACCAGCTGGAATAGACGTCCTCGCCGACGCTCGACCGAAGCCGACCCTTCACGCGAGACCAGCGATCCTGTTCCATATTTGACATTGTCTTCTAACTCTTCCGATTGAACTGAGGTGTGGCCTAACTTTGCCGAATGCATGTCCGCGCGATTGCGTGTGCGCGGCGCGACCTCGGGCGAAAGCTTTGCTTCCAGACACAACCCGGCCTTCGGCGAAACGCCGCGCGGTGGTCGATGCTGCTGGAAGAAAGTTTTCGCGAGGTCAGCGCGTACTCGACGGCCGATCGGGAGCACGGGCGGGTGGCCGCGACGGCGTGCGCGCCGTCACATCGGCGGCCGCCAAAGATGGTGTGTGATGAAATGTCGTGGTGGTTGTCTTGAGCATAAAGCCTCCCCCACTCGCCACGGTCGCCCGCAGCAAGCTGTCATCTCAAAAGTGTTCCAAATTCAGTCCGCAACGTCACAGCGGCCGAAGCCGCCTGGCGTTGCATTCCGTGTCGTCTTGCCCGCGTCTGCCCATTTATTCCCATCGCCCTCGGCCTGCCGGGACTTGCTCCGGTCCGTGCCGCTTCTCTTTTTGTAAGGCGCCCGAACCAGGCGCCCTCCTGAGAATTTCGACACAGAACAACCGTTCCCATATTGCTATGGGCTGCAATCCCGTCAAAGCTTGGAAAGCGTCGCTAACCTGCATACCGCCGCTGATCTGCACGTCCACCCTGGTTCCTAAATCGCACTGATCTGAAGAACCGTGGGCGCCGCGAACGATTAAAGAAATACACCGAGTTTTCGTTCTCGCAACGGAATGATTTTTTCAGTGCCGCGTAGAAACCGCATTTGCAGACGCCAGAGATCACGGCGATTTGTGCGGCAGAGCGACAAGGTTTTGAATCAACGCACTGAATCGAAGTGTGACGGTGCGATTGCAAATCCGGCGGCGGCAAAAAAATAATTCATAATTCGTTTACGATTGCAGGCGGCGACAATGCATTTTCAAAGTGCTTGGCCTCACTATGCCGATAAGTGATTAGCCGAACGCGTTTTTTCCTGTGCGTTGAGTCAGGGTAACTCTGGACACGGGACTCTGCATGGTGGCGCAAGGCTGTTGCTATTTTCGAATCGAGCGCGGGTGACGAAGAATGCGGGTTGACGCTTTCTTCGTTGTGATTCTCGATTGCGCGTCATGCAACTTGTTCCGTCGCTTAGCGCACAATGCTGCTCGCGAAAGCAAAATGTTCCACACCATCAAAATCTGTCGGGCGATTGCGCGCACAAAAAAGCCCGGCGTTAGCCGGGCTGTTTCGAAATTGATTTCGACGGTCGCTTACTGAGCGGCGACCTTGTCGAGCTTCGCGATCTGATGCACGAGGCGCGACACCTTGCGGCTCGCCAGATTCTTGTGAACGATGTTGCGCTGCGCGGCCTTCATCAGTTCGGGCTCCGCCTTCTTCATCGCCTGCAGCGCCGCTTCGCGGTCGCCGCTCTTGATGGCTTCTTCGACGATGCGGATCGAACCGCGCATCTGGGTGCGGCGCGACTTGTTGACGATGGTGCGGCGGGCAATCTTGCGCGTCGCCTTCTTGGCGGAAGTAGTGTTGGCCATATCTCGTTATCCTTCAGCAGCGACCCGTAATGGGCGCCGGGCTGATTGACGCTCGCCGCGATATCGCAGCCAGCGTTGATCTGTTTCCGGGGTGTTCCTGAAAATGCCATCCCCGGAGCGAAAACTCACAAGGCACGCCGCTCAAAGAACAGCGGCGGCAGGATTGCGCCCACCGCCATTGGCGCTCCTTATAGAGCGCCGGGATTACACCGTCAACGCTTTCCGGGGCGCCTGGGCGTTGTCCTATCGATGCACTTCCGGGAGGTACAGCCGAGCTCTGGGCGCCCCCGCGGGGCGCGCCGATCGCGCCCCAAATGATGGTTCTTTCTCATTCGAATACGTCGTAAGTTGCTGGCGAGGTTGAATTTCTTTCGCCATCCGGGTATTGCCGGGCCAGATCGATAGCGAGGTTAAGGTATGATCCGCGGGTTTTTCCGTCTGGTGGGGCTGCTGCTGCTGGCCGGTGGGTTCATTTTCCTGGTCTATGACGGGGCGCGGTCGATCGCCGACCAGGCGCTGCGCCTTACCAGGCTGGACCAGTTTTGGAACGACATCCACCAGACCAGTCAGCAGGCGTTCCAGGCCATGGTCGAGCGTGCCTCGCCATTTCTATGGAACAGCGTCGTAAAGGTCGTTCTCAACCAGCCGGCGTGGGCCGTCATGGGCGCGCTGGGTATCTTTCTGATGCTGCTGTTCCGGCCGAGCAAGCCGCTGATCGGCTATTCGCGCCACTGATCAGGCGGCCTGGCGGCGGTTTCCCTGCGGCAAGCCTGCGCGTAACAGATCTGCCGTTTTGTTCGTAGATACCTATATTGTCGTTGAGTTCGGCGCCCGCAGGCAAAGGTGAATCCGGTTTTGCCGCTGGCGCTGCCGGCCGTCCACTATGCGCGTTGGTCCAGCGAACCGGATTTCACTTCGTTCGACGACGCGCCGGGAGATGATCCATGTTGTTCATGCGCAAGACCACTGCATTGCCCACCGCCGACGAAGCGCTGCCGGGCCGTGATACGCCGATCCCGACCG
Organism: Tardiphaga sp.; assembly: GCF_028290785.1. GTDB lineage: Bacteria > Pseudomonadota > Alphaproteobacteria > Rhizobiales > Xanthobacteraceae > Tardiphaga. Next base: position 6,734 of record NZ_JAQGJD010000030.1, read on the forward strand.
CATCGCGCCATTTCGTCAATGGCCATCCGATCCAGCCGCCCTATCCAGAAGGCCTCGAGCAGGCGGTGTTCGCGCTCGGCTGCTTCTGGGGGGCGGAGCGCAAGTTCTGGGAACTCGGCGATGGCATCTACACCACCGCGGTCGGTTACGCCGGCGGTCACACCCCGAACCCGACCTATGAAGAGGCCTGTTCGGGCCGCACCGGCCATACCGAAGCGGTACTGGTGGTATTCGACCCCAAGAAGATTTCCTACGAGCACCTGCTGAAAGTTTTCTGGGAAAGCCATAACCCGACCCAGGGCATGCGCCAGGGCAACGATGTCGGCACGCAGTATCGCTCGGCGATCTACACATTTGGCGATGCGCAGATGAAGGCCGTCGAAGCGTCGAAGGCGGCGTACCAGAAGGCGCTGTCGGCCAAGGGCGTCGGCACCATCACTACCGAGATCGCGCCGGCCGGCAATTTCTATTTTGCCGAGGATTATCACCAGCAGTATCTGGCCAAGAACCCGGCCGGCTATTGCGGTCTCGGCGGCACCGGCGTGTCGTGCCCAATCGGCGTCGCCGTCAGCGCCTGATCACGCGCCGGAAACTACTGAACTGCGCGCCCGCCTCCGCTACGGAGGCGGGCTTTTTCATGCCCTGCGGTGCGGCGAAAACGGAATGTTAACCATAAGCGGGCAAAACCGAGGCTGTCTCCTTGTGAGGGATGAGTCCGGTGTTGTCAGTGCGCGCGTTCCGATTGTCGTTGATAGCTACGCTTGCGGCGCTGGCCCTGTCGGGTTGCATGCAGCGGCGGGCGCCTGTCGCGATGGTCCAGCCGCGCAGCGATCTCGATACCCTGGCCTATGGTCAGCCGGCCTATGAGCCCCCCGCGGTCATTGTTTCCGGTTCAGGCTTGGCCTCGTCCCGCCGTGGCTATGCGGTACCGGTTCGCTACGTGGCGCCGGTTTCGACCTATGATGCGCAGTATCGCCTCGACGCCGGCGACCGGCTGCGCGTCGTCGTTTACGGCCAGGAAGGTCTCACCAATTCCTACGCCATCGATGCCGGCGGCAGCATCACCATGCCGCTGATCGGCGCGGTGCCGGCGCGCGGCCTGACACCCTCGGCGCTCGCCGCCAGCATCAGCGGCCGGCTGCGCAACGGCTTCATTCGCGAACCTTCCGTCGCCGTCGAGATCGAAGCCTACCGGCCGTTCTTCATTCTCGGCGAGGTCGCCGCTCCCGGCCAGTATCCCTACGTGCCGAACATGACCGTCGAGAGTGCGGTGGCGATTGCCGGCGGCTTCTCGCCCCGCGCCAAGCGCGATGAAGTCACGCTGACCCATCCCGCGCCGGATGGCGTCTTCCGCTCGGTGGTGCCGCTGGGCACGCTGATCAGCCCAGGCGATACCGTCCTGATCAGCGAGCGCTGGTTCTAGGCCCTCGCTGCTTTGTCACGCGGGGCCATCTGCCGGCATTGCTTCAATCTCCCGCTCGACGGAATTGCACCTCTGCGGCACGATTGGCTGCGATGTATCCGCGCATGCACCGAGTCTGTCAGCGCGCCGTATCGAATCCCTGCCGCGCCATGTTAGAAACCGCGACGCGAGAAAACTCGCCGGGCGCAGGTCATCCCTGCGCACTAAACGATCTAGGGAGGCGACAATGATGCGGTATCCGTCGGTCAGAGCTGCGCGCGTCGTAACGGCCGCGGTCGCGATGGCGTTGGCTACCTCGCTGTCTTCCGGCGTGCTGGCGCAGTCCGCGGCAGCCTATCCCGAGAAGCGCATCACCTTCGTTGTGCCTTACGCCGCCGGCGGAGCGACCGACGTGTCGGCGCGATTGCTGGCGAGCAAGCTGCAGGATGCCTGGAAGCAGGCCGTCGTCGTCGAGAACAAGTCCGGTGCGGGCGGAGTGATCGGCAACGACTTCGTCGCCAAGGCGCCGGCCGATGGCTACACCGTGCTGGTGGCGATCACCCAGATCATCCAAGCGCCCAGCCTGGTTTCAAGCTTGCCCTATGATGTCTTCAAGGATCTCACGCCGGTCACCCAGGTCGGGCTGTCGCCGATCGTGCTGACGATTCCCGATGCGCAGCCGATGAAATCGCTGAAGGACCTGATCGATCTCGCCAAGGCCAATCCCGGCAAATATGCCTATGGGTCGTTCGGCAACGCGACGACGTCGCATCTCTACGGAGAGCTTCTGAAGAAAACCGTCGGGATTGATCTGACCCATGTGCCGTATCGCGGTTCGGCGCCGTTGCTGAATGACCTGCTTGGCAATCAGCTCACGGCGGCCTTCGTCGATCTCACCACAGCGGGCCCGCAACTGAGCGGTGGAAAGGTTAGGGCGCTCGCCGTCGGCGGCGAGGCGCGCAAGAAGTTGCTGCCGGATGTGCCGACGCTCAAGGAACTCGGCTATCCCGGCTTCGAGGCGGAAGGCTGGGTCGGCATCTTCGTGCCGGCGGCGACGCCCAAGGACATCGTCGCCAAGCTGTCCGCCGAACTGTCGCGGATCATCACCTCGCCGGAAGGAACCGCGGGGCTGGAGTCTGTCAATCTGGTTCCCGTCGGCGGCACCGCCGAAACCTTCCAGGCGACGTTGCAGCGCGATTTTGCGCGTTGGGCGACGGTGGCCAAGACCGCCGGCGTCCGGGGCGAATAGTCCCGCGCTCAGGCCGCCAGATGCTTGGCCAAGAAGGCGAGGCTGCGTTGCCTCGCCAGCTCGGCGCTGGCCTTGTCGTAGCTGGCGCGTTCGTCGCAACCGAAGCCGTGCTGTGCGCCGTCATAGACGAACACCTCCACTTCCGGCCGCTTGGCGCGAATGATCTCGACGTCGCTGAGCGGAATGCCGTGGTCGCGCTCGCCGAAATGCAGCTGGGTCGGCACCGTCGGCTTGTCGTCGGCGAAGCGGACGATGGCGCCGCCGTAGTAACCGACCGCCGCACTGAGGCCGGTCAGCTTGGTCGCGGCGGCATAGGCTACGCTGCCGCCGAGGCAGAAGCCGATGATGCCGACCGGACCGAAGTCCTGCACCGCATCGATCGCCGCCTGGGTATCGCGCAGCATCGCCGGCCAGTCCGGCTTGGCGACGAATTTGCGTGCGATCGCCACTTCTTCTTCCGAATAGCCTGACTGGAAATTGCGCTCGATGCGGTCGAAGATCGCGGGCGCTATGGCGACGTAGCCCTGCACGGCGAAGCGGTCGCACACCGTGCGGATGTGGTGGTTGACGCCAAAGATTTCCTGAATCACGACCACCGCGCCCCTGGGCGTGCCCCTGGGCGTGCCGGTGGGCGTGGTGCGATAGGCGCCGAGCTCAAACTTGTCGGAGGCGGTCAGCGTAACGTCTTGTCCCACGGGAGATCCATTGCTTGTTGCGACGGGTTGTCTGTTTGCAGGTCACGCGCAAAGCGGCAAGACACAAAGCCGCTATTGCCACATCCAGTTGTGGCCCCAGTCGCCCTTCCAGCCGGTTAGGCGTCCCGCGCGAAACTGTAGATAGAGCCGGTCGCGACGATCGAAGAAGCCGCTACCGCCGATGTCGCGGATGGCGAGATAGATCTCGTTACCGTGGCGGCCGCTGACATAGTCGAGCGGCGTTCCAAGCGCGCGGGCCGCATCGCCGGCTCGCATCCCGAACGCTAAAGGCGTATTGTTCGAAAGGGTCGCCGTGAACGGCGCGTTGGACCACGGCGGCAGTTGTTGCGCGCAGGCCGGGGAGATGGCGACAATTCCGGTCGCCAGGGTCAGGATGAGGACAATCTTGGTCATGGCCAATTGTTTCCGGATGATGAATCGACCCAACATACATTGAATCAAGTCTGCCGCGCACCGGTAACTCCGCAATAGCTGCGTTGCCAGCGCGGGAACCGCTATCGGCTAGATCATGAGTTATTAACAATACCCTTTAAGCTTCGGGAACCCAGTTCCAAGGTATCAATGCCGCGCCAGCGGCCTGCTTGCCGCATCAGTTCGAGGGTACATGAGCGCTTCAGTCCAACAATCGCCGGCGCGACGCCGACTGCTTCTGGCATCGGACCGCAGCGATCACAGCAGCGAACTCGCCCAGATCCTGCAGAGGGTCGGTGACGTCGAGCAGATATTGACGTCGGACATTCCGGAAGTCCCGGCCGGTGACCTGTCCGGCATCATCGTGGATATCAATCTGCGCTCTTCGGAAAGCGTCCAGCGCGTCCGCAACAAGCTGCGCGCCAAGGCCTATGAATCGATGCCGCGACTATTCGTGCTGGCCGATGCGCTGCACCACGGCTCGATGCAGGCCTGGGCGCTCGGCGCCACCGATACCATCGCACGGCCGTTCGATCCCAATGGCGTGTTGCAGCGGGTTCGCGCCGCGTTTCCCAATCCGCATGACGAAGATTTCTCCGCCAACGGCAAGGCACTGAACCGTGGAATCGAAGCGGCCCATGGGGTGATGGTCAAGATTTTCGAAGGGTTGCCGGCCGGCGTGCCGCTGTCCTTCATCGACGTGATGCAGGCCGAGAACGCCATCCTGAGGGCGATCAAGCGCACCTCGCTGCGCGAATGGCTGGCCACGGTAGGTCGTCACCATACGCACAGCTATCGGCACTGCCTATTCGTCACCGGCTTTGCCGTCGCCTTTGCGCAGCATCTCGGCATGCGCGACGAGGACCAGCGCCGATTGACCCGCGCCGCGCTGCTGCACGATGTCGGCAAGGCCTTCACGCCGATCGCCATTCTCGACAAGCCGGGCAAGTTGACCGACGAAGAAACCATCGAGATGCGCAAGCATCCCCGGCAAGGCTTCGAGGCGCTGGTGGCGCAGGGCAGCTTTCCACGCGAGATGCTCGACGTGGTGCTGCACCATCACGAATTCCTCGACGGCACCGGCTACCCCGATGGCCTGAAGGGCGACCAGATCAGCGACATCGTGCGGCTGATGACCATCGTCGACATCCACGCCGCTCTGGTAGAGCGGCGCTCCTACCGGATGCCGTTTACCCACGCCAAGGCCTTCGAGATCATGGAGCAGATGGGCGATAAGCTCGATCAGCCGTTGTTGCAGGTATTCCGGCCGGTGGCGCTGGGAGCGTATTGATCAGGCGGGGGCTTCGCCGTTGCGCCGGGTTTCCGGCATAATGGTCCAGATCATCAACAGGCCGAGCGCAGCGACGCCGGCCAGGCCGACGAAAGCCACCGGCGCGCCGAAACGATCGGCGACGAACCCGGCCAGTACGGTGCTCAGCGCCGCGCCGATGCCGGTGGCGGTGCCGACAATTCCCTGCGCCAGGCTGAAGCGGCCGCTGCCGAAGGCGACGTCGGCGACGATCAGCGGGATCATGACGCTAAACACCGCGGCGGTGACGCCGTCGAACGCCTGCACCGCGACCAGCGCGTAGGGGTCGGTCACCGTCGCGAACAGCAGGCCGCGAATCGTCAGCGCAGCGAAGCCGAGCATCAGCAGCGGCCGGCGTCCGAATTGCTGTGCCCTGCGGCCGACGGTCGGCGACGTCGCGGCTACGATGACCTGCGGCACCACGATACAGAACGCGATCAGCACCGGCGCCCAATCGGCGGAACGAGTGGTAACGACGCCGGCCATCAGCGGCAACATTGCAGCGTTGGCGAGCTGCAACAACAGCACCGCGCCGGCGAAAATCAGCAGCGGCCTCTGACGGATCAGGTCGCGAAAGCGGATGGCCTTGAGGTCGGTCGTGGTCGGGTCCACCACGGCGCCATGGGCCTGTGCGGCATCGATCTCGTGGGCGCGAATCCGCGACAGCGCATACAGCGTCGGCAGCGCCAGCAGAAAGGTGACCACGAACACCGAGCGACTCGACAGATAATAGCCGCAGGTGCCCATCACCGCGGCGGCGACGCCGTTGCCCAATGAGGCGAAGCGGGCGTTGCGGCCGAGCCGCTCGCTGATCTTCAAGGGACCAACCAGACCCAGGCTGATCGCGGCGATCGCCGGTCCGAGCACGCAACTGGCCATGGCATGGAGCGTCGCGGCGGTGACGACGATGGGGAAAACAGGAAACGCGGCATAGCCCAGGGCGCAGCCACCGATGACGGCAATCGCGGCGGCGGCCACCAGCTTGGTCGAGCGCACGGCATCGACGATGGCGCCGCCGGGGATCTGGCCGATCAAGGCGATGACGCCGCCGATCGAGAGCACGAAGCCGATCTCGACCTGGGTCCATTTTTGCGTGGTCAAATAGACCGCGATGAACGGGCCGAAGCCGGTCTGGACGTCGGCGAGGAAGAAGATGAACCAGTCCAGCCCGCGCAGGCTTTGCCGCGATGGCAGCGGCGCCCGGCGCGGCTCGCCGGAATCGTGCTCCGGCGCGATGCCGGGGGCGCCGGCCACTTTCGGCACCTCGTGGTCGTGAGACGCGCGGTCAGGAGGGCGTATGGTTGCTTGAGTGGGCAACCTATCTCTCCTGCATCGTCAGGGGTTGAAACCGCAGCGGATGCAGCAGGCCGGACGCCCCGAGCACGACGATCGGCGCGTCGTCCTTGTATTCGGGCGCGGCGCGGACCTGTTCGCGGGTCAGTTCCAGCGTAATGCTGGCGCTCTTGTCGGCCACGTTCCAGAAATGCAGCGCGGCCCATTCGACCACGATCTTGCGGCTGCCGACGCCGAGGAAGCCGCCGAAATCGATCACCGCGGCGCGCACCTGGCCGGCGCGATCGACGATGACGTCGGAGATCCGGCCCATGTTCTCGGCGGCCGGGCTGCGCACGTCACGTCCGAGAATGCCGTGCGCGTCGACCGCCTCGATCACGGTGACGGAGGGCGGCTTGCTGACGGATGCCGGCGGTGCGGGCGCAAGGGTAGGCGCGGGCGGAGCGACTTCGGTAGTAGGAGGCGTCGGAGTTTCCTGTTGCGCCGGTGCAGCTTGCGGCGAAATAGGAGCGTCGGCGGACCACGATGGTGCAGCCGAAAACATCGCACAAGCGAGCAACAGGGATAGCTTCAGACGGGTTGCGTGCATGCAGCCTTCCTCAAATCTCGGTTCGGCGTGAACGGGCCGGCGACAACGCGTCAATGCGTCAGCACGATGGAGACCTGGATCTTGCCGCGGGTGCGCAGCACTTCCAGCGAAACGTCGTCGTTGTGCTTGCATAGGCGCAGGTCGATGCTGGAACTCCCGAGCTGCAGATCGCGCAAGATCACCTCGTGCAGAAATGCTGGCAGTCGCGGATTACGGAACCGGATCTCGCCACCGGCGGCATCGAACTCGATGCCGAGTGCCGCCTCGAGCAGCGTGAACGGTGTGGCACTGGCCCAGGCCTGCGGCGCGCAGGCGACCGGATACAGCGTCGGGCCGCGGCGCTTCTCGCGCTGGAAGCCGCAGAACAATTCCGGCAGCCGCCGCAAGTCCATATAGGCGGCGGTGTCGAACAGTCCCTTGAACACGGCTTCCACCGAATGCTTGAGCCCGTAGCGCGACAGGCCAAGCGCGATCAGCGCGTTGTCGTGCGGCCAGATCGATCCGTCATGATACGACATCGGATTGTAGCGGGCTTCGCCGCGCGCGATGGTGCGGATGCCCCATCCGGTAAAGAAATGCGGCCGCATCAGGTCGGTGGCGACGAGCCGCGCGCGATCTTCGCGGACGATGCCGGTGAACAGCAACTGTCCGGCATTGGAGCTGCGGACCTCGCAGGGCATCTTCTCACCATCGAGCGCCAGCGCGTAGGTGCCGAGCTCCTCGCACCAGAACGCTTCCTCGAACTTTTCCGATAGCGTCTGGGCTTCCGTCTCAAGCTGCCGCGCTTTATCCATCAGCCCCATGCGCAGCGCCAGCTTGGAAGCCAGTTGCTTGGCGGCGTAGACGTAGCCCTGAACCTCGGCCAGCGCGATGTTGCCTTCGGCGAGCTGGCCGTCGGCGTGGAAGATCGCGTCGTACGAATCCTTCCAGCCCTGGTTCTGCAGGCCCTGGTCGGTGGCGCGCTGGTACTCGACGAAGCCATCCTGGTCAGGATCGCCGGGACCATCGATCCAGGCGAGGGCGGCCTCGATCGCCGGCCACAGCTCACGCAACGTCTCGTCGTCGCCGGTGCGCTCCACGTAGCGGCCGGCGAGCAGCACGAACAACGGCGTCGAATCGACGCTGCCGTAATATTGCGCGAACGGCACCTCGCGCAGCGCCGCCATCTCGCCACCGCGCATCTCATGGAGAATCTTGCCTGGCTCGGCATCGTTGAGCGGATCGACGGATTTGGCCTGGAACGCGGCCAGCCGCTTCAGCACGCCGCGAGCGACGCGCGGATCGATCCACAGCATCTGCAATGCGGTAATCAGGCCGTCGCGGCCGAACGTGGTGGAATACCAAGGAATACCCGCATAGGGATAGCGGCCCTGCGGGGTCTCGGTCATCAACATGTTGAGGTCGGCCATGGCCTGGCACAGCACCTCGTTGAAAATGTCGTTCGAGGTCTCGATCGAGGTCGCGCCCCTGGTGGAATTCCGCATCTCGCGGCGATGCGCGAGCAACCCGCGGAAGAACGGCACGGGCCTGTGACCGACCGCGGCGTTACAACTGGCCGTGACGAACAGCGAGGTCGTCTGCTGCGGTGCCAGTTCGAAATGATAGGTCGCGGTATTCGCCGCCAGCCGCGTCGGCTTGGGGTCGAGGTGCAGCATGGTGCTGCGCGCCTGTTCGTCGAGGCCGGTATATTCCAGTGCGACGTCGCAGGGGCCGAGCAGTCGGCTGGTGGCGACGCCGCGCCGCGTGCGCTGCGAGCCGCGCACCTCGAACAGATCTGCGAAGTCGTTGTCGAACGTCAGCGCCAGGTCGAAACTGGCGGGATGCTCGCCATGGTTCTGCACGCCGATGCGCTGATAGGCGGTGCCGCGCCACAGGAAGAAGGTGCGCACGATGTGCAGCATGTCCTTCTGCAGTACCAGGCGACCGTCGCGGTAGATGTCGGGATTGGTGAGATCGACGGTGAGCGAGGAATTGTCGTCGCGCAGGTTCGAGCCGAGCAGCAGCGGCTGCAGGCCTTCGAGCGATAGTTCGAGCCGCGCTAGATAGCGCGTATCGGCATTGAACAGGCCATCCGGTCCGCCGGCGGAGGCGCCGATATCGCCGTGGCTGTCGAGCACGACAAAGGTGTCATCATGCTTAAGCGCACGGCGCGGTCGCGCGGCTGGTCCGGTCATCGGAATGTAGAACGGCGACTCCACCACGGCATCGGCGGCGTCGATCGGAATGAGCTTGGCAGCGGCTTCGATGGGCATGATCGACCTCGGCCGGTTGATGGGCGTGGAGAGACGCTCCGAAACGACTCAGTTGGTGAGCTTAGACGGTCACGCCGCGTGCTGGGCGAGACGGCTCATTTCCCGGGTCACGAGTTCGCGATACGGCCCGGTTCCCTGCATCAGGCTGTCGGGCTTGCCGTCCTCGATGATCTTGCCGCCCTGCAGCATAATGACGCGGTCAAAGTTGCGTAGCGTGGCCAGGCGATGTGCGATGGCAATCACGGTACGGCCGCGCATCAGGCGCTGCAACGCCTCGCGGATGGCTTCCTCGGACTCGCTGTCGAGCGCGGCGGTGGCTTCGTCGAGCAACAGGATCGGCGCATCCTTGAGAAAGGCGCGGGCAATGGCGATGCGCTGGCGCTGGCCGCCGGACAGTTTTACGCCGCGGTCGCCGACCTGGGTGTGCAGGCCCTCCGGCAGCGTCTCGACGAAGTCGCAGCGCGCCGAAATCGCCGCGCGCATCACGTCCTCATCGCTGGCGCCGGGCCGGCCGTAGCGGATGTTTTCCATGATCGAACGGTGGAACAGCGAGATATCCTGAGGCACTACCGAGATTGCCTGACGCAGGCTGAGCTGGGTCACCCGTGAAATATCCTGGCCGTCAATCGCAATGCTGCCTTTCTGCACGTCGTAGAACCGCTGCAACAGCACGAACAAGCTCGACTTGCCGCCGCCGGACTGGCCGACCAGCCCGACGCGCTGGCCGGCATGCAGCCGAAGGCTGAACTTGTCGAACACCGGCAGGCCACCGGGATAGTTGAATGAAATATCATTGAAGGCGATGGCCGCGCCGGATTTCACGAGCGGCTCGGCTTCCGGGTGATCGCTGAGTTCGTGCGGCACCAGCAAGGTCGCAAGAGCTTCCGACAAGCGGGCCACATGCTGCGTCACATCGACCAGGGCGACGGCCAGATCGCGCGTCGCATGAAGGATGGAGAGGCCGAGCGTGCATACCAGCACCACATCGCCGGTCGAGGCGCCGCCGCTCTGCCACAGTCGGATCGCCCAGGCGAGCAGCGCAATGGTGAGTACGACGGTGATGGCGGCATGGGTGAGGCGCAGCCGCTCCAGATAGCGCAGGCTGCGGCCGCGCGCGTTCAACTCGCGATCGACGGTGGCATCGAAGCGGGCATGCTCGAAACCCAGTCCACAGAAAGCGCGGACCAGCGGCATGTTATTGATGACATCGACCATCTCGCCATCGACGGCCGCAGCCTTGTCGGCGAAATCGTCATGCAGGTCCTTGCCCGCCGCAGCCATCTTGAACATGACGACAACGACGGTGCCGGCGACCACCGCGAGACCGGCGGCCATCGGCACGCTGACGGTGCCAATCAGCGCAATCGCAGCAATGGTGGCGACGCAGGGCGGCAACACATTCCAGACGAACATATTCTCGACCGTGAACACGGCATTGGATGTGGCGGTAATGCGGCTGGTCAGCATGCCCGGCAGCCGATCCGTGAAATAACTTGGCGCGTGGCCAGTCAGATGCCGGAAGATATCGCGCCGCAGGTCGCCCGTTACCCCGACGAAGGTGAAGCTGGCGGTCCAACTAGCGACGCGCCACAGAAACATGTCCGCCGAAATAAGCGACACCAGAAAAATAAAAGCCATCCAGACCCCGCCGCCGCTGCCATTCGGCCCTGCCGACAGTCCATCGACTAGATATTTGATGCCGTATTGCGTGCCTACCGAACAGGCGACGGCTGCAAGTACAGAAAGCAGGATGACGAGATGCGATGCAGAGCGCTGCTTGATATAGCGCATCACAAAGGCAAAGGGGCGCTGTGCGTATCCGGAAAGACTGTCCATGTGATGCTCAAAACCCGTTGAAGGAGAACCAGAATCCTGCTGCGTCGCGTGGTCGTTGCTGGTTGCAGAGTGTGCCATCGCAATATTCCCACGTTCTCGTCATCACTGCGCAACAATTCGGCAGCAAGTGCAGTGCACGAAAGTTGAACGGATGTGATGGCATCAGCAAGACCACAGTGTGGACGAAGTGCGCACGTCAGTTAGGAACCTCGCACATGCGAGAACGTTCCCAATTCGGCATGCCGGTGCCGGCAGACGCAAAAGCGTGTTCGATCACGCCAACAACAGGAGAAGTCAGGATGCGCATCGCGCAGGTTGCTCCGCTCACGGAAGCCGTACCGCCCAAACTCTATGGTGGCACCGAACGGGTCGTGCACTGGTTGACCGAAGAGCTGGTGGCTCTGGGAAATGACGTCACGCTGTTTGCAAGCGGAGATTCGCAGACATCGGCCAAGCTTGACGCGGGATGGCCGAAGGCGCTGCGCCTCGATGGCTCGGTCCGCGATCCCAATGCCCTTCACATGGAAATGCTGGAGCGCGTGCGACAGAAATGCGACGATGAGGAATTCGACTTCCTGCATTTCCATCTCGACTACTACCCATTCTCGCTGTTTGCACGGCAGCCGACGCCGTTTCTCACCACGCTGCACGGGCGACTCGATCTGCCCGAACACCAACCGGTATTCACCACCTTCAGCAAAGCCCCGGTGATCTCGATCTCGAACGCGCAGCGGCGCCCGGTGCCCCAGGCGAACTTCGTGCGCACGATCTATCACGGCATCCCCGAGAAGCTGCTGACGCCGCAGTCGATCGCACCAAGCTATCTCGCCGTGCTCGGCCGGATCGCGCCGGAGAAGGGCGTCGATCGCGCCATCAAGATCGCGATCCGCTGCGGCATGCCGCTGAAGATCGCAGCGAAGATCGATCGCGCCGATCAGGACTATTACGACGAGGTCATCAAGCCGCTGATGGCCCATCCGTTGGTCGAGTATATCGGCGAGATCGGCGACCACGAGAAGCCGCAATTCCTGTCCGGCGCGTTCGGGCTGCTGCTGCCGATCGACTGGCCCGAGCCGTTCGGACTGGTGATGATCGAATCGATGGCCTGCGGCACGCCGGTCATCGCCTACAACAGGGGGTCGGTCCCGGAGATCATCGATGAGGCCGTCACCGGTTTTATTGTAGAAGATGAGATCAGCGCCGCTGCGGCAGTGGGGCGGCTCGTCGGTATGGATCGCGGCGCCATCCGCGCTCGCTTCGAGGAACGCTTCACCGCGCGTCGCATGGCGCTCGACTACATGGCGGCCTATCGCGACCTGACCGACCGCACGGTGCCGAAAATCCGGCTGGTCAGTAGCGCAGAATAGCGCGCCTTCGCGAAAATGATGCAGATTGTTGGTAAGTGCGGCCAGTTGGCCGCTCTTTGTATGCGAAGGCGCTAATCGCCTCCCGCGCCGCAGGGCGGGAGGAAAAGAAGCCATAGCGCGGGTGCAGCCCCGTCTGTACAGCCCGCCCGGCATTTGCGAGAAACCGCTATTGTTCTCGCATCCCGTAGGCCAGCATGACCGCCGTAGCCCGCTTCGAACTCATCCTGCTCCTGATGGCCGTCATCGTCGTGCTCGACCTGATCGCACGGCGGCTGCAATTGCCGCGCGCGGCGGCGCTGATCCTCGGCGGCATCGGTTTCGCGCTGATCCCAGGCACCCCCGACCTTGAGGTCGATCCCGACCTGGTGCTGGTGCTGTTCCTGCCGCCGTTGTTGATGTCGAGCGCGTGGTTCACCTCGTGGCGGGATTTTCGCGCCGATATCCGCATCATCCTGCAACTCGCCGTCGGCGCGGTGTTCTTCACCACGCTGGTGGTCGGCGTTGTCACGCATTGGGTGATGCCGTCGCTGCCATGGGCGGCCTGTTTTGCGCTTGGCGCTATCGTCTCGCCGCCGGATTCGGTGGCGGCCAAGGCGGTGCTGTCGAAGCTGCCGCTGCCCCAGCGGGTCATCATGCTGCTGGAGGGCGAAAGCCTGGTCAACGATGCGTCCGGCCTGGTGCTGTTTCGCTTTGCGGTCGCCGCGGCGCTGACCGGCAGCTTCAGCCTTGGGGAAGCGACGCTGACCTTCGCCTGGCTGGCCATCGGCGGCGTCGCGGCCGGAGTGGCCTTCGCCGCATTCACGATCTTTGTCGTCAAGCGCATGCGCGACACCGACCTGATCATCATCTGGACTTTCCTCAACGCGTGGATCGCCTACATCGCGGCGGAAAAGCTCGGCGTCTCAGGCGTGCTATCAACGGTGGCCTGCGGCATGATCCTGGGCTGGAAGCAGCACGAGGTCATCAACGCCGCCACGCGAACCCGCGCGCTGTCGGTGTGGGGCGTCGTGGTGTTCGCGCTAGAATCGCTGGTGTTCATCCTGATCGGGCTGTCGCTGCGCGGCATCCTGAGCCGTCTCGGCGGTGCCGATGCGCTCGTGGAACTGCTGCCGGCGACCGCGGCGATCGTGGCCGCGGTGATCGCGGCGCGCTTTGTCTGGATCTTTCCGGGCACCTATTTGCCGCGGCTGCTGCTACCGTCGCTGCGCGCCAAGGATCCCTATCCGCCGCTGGCGGTGCCCTTCATCATGAGCTGGGCCGGATTGCGCGGCGTGGTCAGCCTCGCCATCGCGCTATCGCTGCCGGAGCACTTTCCCGGCCGCGACTTCATCCTTGCGGTGACCTTCGCGGTGATCCTGGTGACTGTGCTGGTGCAGGGCACGACGCTTGCGCCGCTGGTGCGGCTGCTGGTGAAGGGCGAATTTTCGGTCTTGAACGCGTCGCATCTGACGGAGGCAGAGACCCGCGCGCTGGTCGCCGCGGCCCAGCTCGCGGCGCTGGAAAAGGAATCGCTCAATCCGGACGGCACGCATCGCCACCCGCGGCTGATGGAGCAGTACAGCTACCGCGTCAACGCGGCCAAGCGGTTCTCCGAAGAATCCGAAACGCTGGCGCCGCACCGCGTCGATCACTACAGCGCCGTGCTCGCCGCGAACGCCGCCGGCCGCGCCGAACTGCTGCGGCTGCACCGCAGCGGCCAGATCCACGATTCCGTGCTGCACGAGATCGAGCAGGGACTGGATCTCGAAGAGGTCAACGTGCGCCGCTACGTGTAAGCTCGTCCTCTCGGCCGTCATTGCGAGGCCGCGAAAATCGCCGGAGGCGAATTTCGCGGAGCGAAGCGATCGCGAAGGCTCCTCGCAATGACGAACGTTGACCGTCTTCTCAATCGCATCGTCAACGTCTAACCTCTCCACATTACGCGCTCGTTCGAAGCGCGATCAGGGAGAGAGACATGCGACTGCAGGGATTATCCGCCATCGTCACCGGCGGCGCTTCGGGCTTCGGCGCCGGGATCGCACAGGCTTTTGTTCGCGAGGGCGCCAAGGTCGTGATCCTCGACCGCAATGCTGACGGCGCAAAGCAGGTCGCCGATGAAATCGGGGCCGGCGCCATTGCACTGGGTGGCGACGTCACGAACAAGGCCGATGTCGATGCCAGCGTCAGGCTCGCCGTCGAAAAATTCGGCAAGCTCGACATCGTGGTCAACAATGCCGGCTGGACGCATCGCAACAAGCCGCTGCTCGAGGTGACCGAGGAAGAATTCGACAAGACCTTTGCCATCAACGTCAAGTCGATCTTCCTGATGACCAATGCCTGCGTGCCGGTGATGCGGCTGCAGAAGAGCGGCCGCATCATCAATATCGGCTCGACTGCCGGCGTTCGGCCGCGGCCGGGCCTGACCTGGTACAACGCCACCAAGGGCGCGGTGAACCTGATGTCGAAATCGCTGGCCGTGGAACTGGCCCCCGACGGCATTCGCGTCAACTGCATCGCGCCTGTGATGGGCGAGACCGGGCTGCTGGAATCCTTCATGGGCGTGCCGGACACGGCGGAAAACCGCGCGAGGTTCATCGCGACGATTCCGCTCGGCCGGATGTCGCGGCCGTCCGACATCGCCAATGCCTGCGTCTATCTCGCCGGCGAAGAGTCCGAGTTCCTTACCGGCGTAATCCTGCCGGTGGACGGTGGCCGGACGGTCTGAGCGAGGAAATTCATAAACCATCGAATCCGGTGAGATTCGATTCACCACGCCGGTTAAGCAATTCACCTGCGGTTCATGCGATGGTCGCGTCATGATCGGAGACAAACTCCGGCAGGGAAGGCGTCGGGGTCAGGCCGCAGCGCGGTCTGGCCCACCTCTTTGGGATTATCATGGCAGCCAAGAAACGATCCGTACCGCGCAAGAAGGCAAAAGTCTCCGACGCGGTCTATCCGACCTCCGCGGTCGCGATCGCGGCGCGCAATCTGCTGAACATGGCCGTCGTGATGGCCTCGTGCGGCACGATTTTGCTGACGCTGATGATCGTCAAGAAATTCTGAAAACGGTCCGGTGCGAGAGCCGCCCGACACGCGTCCGGGCTACGAACCGTCCGGCTTCATCTCATTGAGCAGCGTCGGGATCAGTTCCGATACCGTGGGGTGAATAGGCACTGCCCACTGTAGCTGGGTGTAATCTGCACCGACATTCATGATGTCGAGAATGCCATGGATCGCCTCGTCGCCCGAGGTGCCCAGAATCGCAGCGCCTAGAATCTTTTTGGTCTCGGCATCGACGACGACCTGCATCAGGCCCAGCGTCTCGCCTTTTTCGACGGCGCGGCCGACATGGGTCATCGGCCGCGTGCCAACCAGCAGCTTCTTGCCGGTCGCCCGCGCCCGCGCCTGCGCCAGCGTCATCCCGACACGGCCGAGCGGTGGGTCGATATACAGCGCATAGCCTTGAATGCGATCGCTGACCTTGCGCGCGGCGCCATCGAGCAGGTTGGCGGCGATAATCTCGTAGTCGTTATAGGCGGTGTGGGTAAAGGCGCCGCGGCCGTTGCAGTCGCCCAGAGCGAAGATGCCGGGCACATTGGTCTCGAGGCCGTCATCGACCTTGATGTAGCCGCGCGCGTCCATCGCCACGCCGGCTCTGTCCAGCCCAAGATCGTCGGTATTGGGGCGGCGGCCCACCGCCAGCAACACGTCGCTGCCGATGATCTCCGGATCGCCTTCGGTGCAATCGACGCCAACGCCGATGCCGTCGGGATGCGGCCGGAAGGTAATGCATTCGGCATCGGTGCGAACATGAATCCCCTCGGCTAGCAGGATTTCGCGGATCGCCTCGGAAATTTCCACGTCCTCGCGCGATACCAGATGCGCGCCTTTCTCCACCACCGTCACCTCGGCGCCGAAGCGGCGATACATCTGCGCGAATTCGAGCCCGATATAGCTGCCGCCGATCACCACCAGATGCCTTGGCACGCGGTCGAGCTGTAGGATGCCGGTATTGGTGAGATATGAGATGTCGTGGATGCCTGGCATTTCCGGCACCACGGCGCGCCCGCCGACATTGAGAAATATCCTGGGAGCCGTCAGCAGTTCGTCGCCGACGCGAATCGTATTGGCGGATTCGAAGCGGGCATGGCCATCGAACACTGTGCAGTTGGTCATGCCGCGCAGCCAGCTCTCGACGCCTTGGCGTGAATCCAGCGTCACCTTGTCGGCGCGCGCCTTGACGCGCGGCATGTCGATGCGCACCGGCGCATCGATCATCACGCCGTAATCGGCGCCGCGGCGCGCGAGGTGGGCAGCATAGGCGCTGGCGACCAGTGTCTTGGTCGGCTTGCAGCCGGTGTTGACGCAGGTGCCACCGAACAAATGTCGCTCGACAATGGCAACCGACATGCCGGCCGCGGTCAACCGGCCGGCCAGCGACGGGCCGGCCTGTCCGGCACCGACGATGATGGCATCGAAGGAGCGGGTCATTTCAGCGCGAGCACGATCAGGGCCGCGCCGATAATGGCAATGGCGTCCTCGATGAAGGCGGCCGGCTGGTCCTTGCCGAAGTTCGCAGCCAGCTTGCTGCGCAGCTCGGCGCCGCCGAAGGTCCCGATCACTGCACCGACGATGCCGGCCAGCGCGCCGAACAGCCAGTTGGCCGTTCCGGCAAGGGCGATGCCCGCAATCGCGCCCATGAAGACACGGGCGCCGAACTGCATCGGCACTTTGCGGCTCGGGGTCGCCGGCAGCTGGTCGGTGACGAGTTCGCCGATAGCAAGAACGGTGAAGATGACGACGGCCCAGATCGAGCCGAGAAACCACAGCCAGGTTCCGTCGAGCTTGAGCACGCCAAGATAACCGGCCCAGCTCACCGCTGCCGCCGGCATCATCGCCCGCAGGCCGGCGACCACGCCCATCAACAATGCAAGAAGGTAGATCATTACAAATCCCCCAAGCCAAGGGCGCGGCCGGCGCCGCTCCAATAGGAGATTAGCGAAGGTAATGGTTTCCGCCAACTGGAAGCTATCGTGCCGTGCGCAGGCGGATAGTCAGTAGCGCGGGTTACGCCTTCGCCCAACCCGCCCTGCGCTTTTAGGCCGATCGCCGCTTAGCCCACAGCCGCTCGACCAGCGGAAGCAATCCCTGCGGCGTCACCAGGATCACTGCGATCACCACGATACCGTAGATGAAGTAGTGCAGGCCGGGCAGGGTGGTGCCGAGCTTGCCGCGCAGGATCTCGCCGAGCGGCACCAGCAGCAGCGCGCCGAGCGCCGGGCCATAGGCGCGGCCGAGCCCGCCGACGGTGGCAAACAGCACGATCTCGATGGTGATCACCGGCGACACCAGCAGATAGGGATCGGCAAAGGTGAGGTAGCGGACGTAGGCCGTGCCGACCACCGAGGCGAGCACGGCGGAGATCACCATGGCGATGATCTTGTAGCGCAGGATGTCGACGCCGATCGCCTGCGCCGCCTTCTCGTTGTCGCGGATGGTGCGCAGGTAATAGCCGAGCGGCGCATTGAGGATCGCGACGCTGACCAGCACGCAGATCGCCGCCAGCGCCAGCATCACCCAGAACGCCCCTTGCCCGCCGCCGAACTGGAACGCCCAGAAGTTGCCGGTGTCCTTGGGCAGCAGTAGCCCGGAGGCGCCGCCGAGGAAATCCCAACCATCGACGACGATGCTGCCCATTTCCGCGAAGGCCAAAGTGATCAGCACGAAGGAGAGATGGCCGAGCTGGAAGCGGAAATCGATCCAGGCGATCACCGCGCCGAGCATGCCGGCGATTGCCGCGGAGATCAGCAGTCCCAGCCACATGTTGATGCCGAGCTTGAGCAGCAGCGCGCTGGACAGCATCGCACCGGTGCCGATGAACAGGCTGTGCGCCAGCGAAATCTGCCCGGCCATGCCGCCAACAATATTCCACGACGAGGCCAGCGCGACATAGACCAGCGCCAGCGTCAGGATGTGGAGGTAATAGCTCGGCAGGACCAACGGCAGCAGCGCGGCGAGCGCCAGCGCGCCCCACCAGATCGGCGACCGCAGCGTGTTGTAGAATTCCTCCCTCATCGCGAAGCGCTCCAGGTCAGGCCTTGCGGCCGGAACAGCATGATCGCGACGAAGATGATGTAGGGCATCAGGAGTCCGAGCGGGCCGTCGAGGTAGATGGTGCCAAAAGCCTCGGCGATGCCGATGATCAGGCCGCCGAGCATGATGCCGACGAAGTTGGTCATGCCGCCGAGCACCACGACGAGCAGGGTGATCACGGTGTAGCGCAGGCCCTGGGTCGGCTGTATTGGCGTGCCCGGCAGCAGCAGGGCGGCGGCGAGCGCGAGAATGCCGATGCCGAGCGCGAAGGTCAGCACCTGGACGCGGCCGACATTGATGCCCATCAGCGATGCGGCGTGAGCGTTCTGGTGCACGGCCCGGATCGAGCGGCCGAAATCGGTCGAGCGCAGCATGATGTAAAGGCCGATGGCCAGTGCAAAGGAGACGACAAAGGCGATGATATGCGGCACGCGCAGGACCACGTCGCCGAGAATGACCAGTTTCGACTCCACCGCCGAGGGCGTCCGTGCCGGCTCGCCGCCAAAAATCATCAGGATGCCGTTCTGCAGCACCAGGCTGAGGCCCAGCGTCAACTGCACCACCATCAGGAACTGGTGCCCGACCATCGGCCGGATCAGGAAGATGTAGACCACCGCGCCGATCGCGGTCATCAGCGGCACTGTGATCAGCACCGAGACATAGGGGTCGAGCGAGAAGGCGGA
>NZ_JAQGJD010000036.1 GCF_028290785.1 Tardiphaga sp.
CGCGGCGGCGTGCTGGCGCAGGCCACCGGCTATATCCAGATCTTCTTCGGCGGCTGCGTGCTTCCATGGCTGACGAACACCTTCGCCGCGATCCTGCGCGGCACCGGCAACATGAAGCTGCCCTCTGTGATCATGCTGAACTCGGCGTTGTGCCAGATCGTGCTCGGCGGCATTCTGGCGCTGGGGCTTGGCCCGATCCCGTCGTTCGGCATGCGCGGCGTCGCGGCGGGATCATTGACCGCTTTTGCCATCGGTACGGCGATCATGGGCTGGTACGTGTTCTCCGGCCGCGCCCGGGTGCGACCGGTGCTCCGGGCCATGACGATCCAGCGGGACATGTTTTTCGATATATTGAAGGTCGGCGCCATCGCCTGCCTGATGCCGCTGCAGGGCGTGCTCACCTTGACCATCTTCACCCACATGCTGGCGCGCTACGGAACGGCGGTGCTGGCCGGCTACGGCGTCGGCGCGCGGCTGGAATTCCTGCTGTCCAGCCTGGCCTTTGCGGTGGGCGTGGCCTCGGTGCCGATGATCGGCATGGCGATGGGCGCCGGCCGGCCGGCGCGGGCGCGGCGCGTCGCCTGGATCGCGGGGCTGATCTCGTTCGCGGTGGTCGGCGGGCTCGGCACGCTGGTCGCCATCTTCCCGGACATGTGGGTCAGCCTGTTCAGCGGCGATCCCGGCGTGCGCGCGGCGAGCCGCGAATATCTCGCCATCGCCGCGCCGATGTATGCCTTCATCGGCCTTTCCACGGCGATGTATTTTGCCTCGCAGGGCGCCGCGAAAGTGCTGGGCCCGGTGCTGGCGCAGACGGCGCGGCTGGTGTTCATCTGCGCCGGCGGCTGGTACCTGCTGTCGATCGACGCCGGCAGCGGCAGCTTATTCAAGCTGGCGGCGGCCTCGATGGTGTTGCTCGGCACGCTGTCGGCGCTCAGCGTGCTGCTGACGCGCTGGGGGCCGAAAGCTCGGCCTGCGCCGGATGTGCGGCTGTCATGATGCCTTGCGCCGGAACGCAGCCTGCATCGCCGCCGCGCCAAGATCCATCTGGCCATCCATATACGGCGCGATCTCGTGCGGCAGCACGTCGGCCACCCAGATCGCCCGGCAGCGCGTCGCGCCGTCGGCGATCACCTGCACCGAGGCGCTGTGCTGCGTCAGCCGCTCGCTGACGATGGCATAGACGAGCCTCCGGCGGCCGGCGTCGCAATCGACCAGGATTTCGCGGGCGACGGCGCCGTTGGCGAAGGTCACGATGCGGGTATCGCCGTCGAGTTTCGTATCGGTCACGAAGCCGGGCACCAGCCGGGTATGCAACGCGCCGAAGTCGGCGATGGCGTCCCAGACCTCGTCGGCGGGCGCGTCGATCAAGAATTCCTTGTGAATGGAAGCCATCTGTCTGCCTCGAATGATCGGGAGCACATCCTGATCAGTGCACGGCTAGCCGGTCTTGGAGAATCTTGCGATTTCCGCGCGACGCCTGCCGGAAGCCGCGCGGCGAAACGCCCGCGGCGCGGTGGAAGCTGCGGACGAAGTTCGAGAGGTCGCCGAAGCCGACCTCGTAGGCGATGTCGGTGATGGCGCGCTCTTCCTCCGCCAGCAGTCTTGCGGCATGGCGCAGCCGTGACCGCAGCAGATACTGGTGCGGAGTGACGCCGAGCACCTGGGCGAACAGCCGCAGGAAATGAAACGGGCTCAACCCGGTCTGCTTCGCCGCGCCATCGAGGTCGATCGGCTCTGCCGCATGGGCATCGATCCACAGCGCGGCCTCCACGGCGCGACGACGATCTCGTGCACCGGCCTGCAGCGGCTTCCGCGATTGCCCGGACACCAGCTCGACGAAACGTGCCGTCAGGGAATGGCCGATCTCGTCGAGCGCGATGTCGCTGCGCCCCTCCGCGGCGGCCTGTGCCAGCTCGCCGAGCACCATCAGTTCCGCGAGCGGCGCGACGCTGCCGCGCTGCCAGATGTCCCGGTTGTCGCCGATCGTCTCGACCATTTCCGGCGCGAGCAGGAATGCCAGGCATTCGTCGCCGCAGCCGTGATGCTCGTGGTGGCAGGTGTATTCGTCGCCGGGATGGCCGATCAGGATCGAGCCTGCCACCAGCTCATGGTCCTGGCCGCGGCTCCGGCAGCCGAAGCTGCCCTTGCGGACATAGGCAATCGAATGGCAGGCGTGCGCTTCGGCAAAGGGCCGGTCGTCGGGCCCTGCCGTGCAGCGATAGTCCGAAACGGTGATCGCACCGCGCTGAAGGATGGTGGTTGCCGCCATCCGGCAAGGCTAGCCGGGCGCACGCGGCGGGGCAACCGACAGCAGCGCATCGAACAGCGTCGGGCCGCGGCCGGCCAGTGCGCCTTCGATGGACAGCAGCCGGAATTTTGTGACGATGCCGCCGTTGCCGGCAAAGCCGCTGGTCTGGCCGGCACTGGCCAGCGTGCGATGGCACGGCACCACGAGCGCGAACAGGTTGCGATTGATCGCCTGGCCGACCGCGTGCACCGCGCCGCTGGCGCCGAGCCGGGCGGCCAATTCGGCATAGGTGCGGGTCTGGCCGTGCGGGATCAGCCGCACGGTCTCGTACACCCGGCGGTTGAACGGCGGCACGCCGGTCATGTCGAGCGGCACGTCGGAGAGGTCGCACGGCTCGCCACGCAGCAGCGCGACGATGCCCTCGATGGCCAGCTCGACGTCCACCGGCGGCCGGACCTCGCGGGCCTCGGGAAACTGCTGCAGCAGGCGACGTCGCGTCTCCATCTCGCGGGCTTCGGGCAGCCGCACGCCGACAATGCCGGTCCGGCCCCATGCGATGCCGCACCGACCCACCGACGTATCGAAAATTGTGTACTCGCGCCCAGCCATTATGGACGATGTTAGAACATCGGAAAGCGTGACGTCATCTGGAATCTGTCGGCCGGGTTGATCTTCGCCCGCTGCGCAGGGCTGATGTCATCAAGTGGCTTGGCGGATCGCCCGGTCTCGGCTAGATCATGGCTAGGCGACCATGCGGGCGTAGTTCAATGGTAGAACGGCAGCTTCCCAAGCTGCATACGAGGGTTCGATTCCCTCCGTCCGCTCCAGTGTGGCTACGCGCGCACTGCAGTTCGCCGCACCGCGCCATCCGAGCAAACCATAAGCCCGCCATAATCAGCCGTCTGGATTGAAGGCAAATGGCGCTTTGCTCGGCTCTCACATGAATCCTGCGGGCACGGCGGTGATGTTGAGGCCGGCGTCGCGGTGGGTCACCGGCGGCTACTCCTCTTGGCCCGGCGAGAGGCGCTCGGGAGCATCGCACAGCATTGAACGCTACTCGGGGAACGTAAGCGAACGGAGATCAAGCGGGGTCCAATGACTCGCTGCGGAGCTAGTGAACGGTCGTTTGGAGGCATCATGGTCCGTATTGTTAGTACGACGTTGGCGCTTGTCTGCTTGGCATCGATCGCCCACGCTCACCCGCACCGCCAGCAGCTCGCCGTCGGCTGTAACCAGCTCTGGCCTTGCGAGGCGCCGTCGGCCGCGTCCAGCAACGTGCTCGCTGGCGTTCGGTCGATCGACGCCGGGATCACGAAAGAGAAAAGGGTTTCTCGGCCGGAGCGAGCTCGGCACTCTGCTGGCATCGCAGAAGTATCGGCCCGGGCGGTATCTCAGGTCATTGGCGGTCGGCCGGCAGGTTGCCCGTCACGGTTCTGTGGATGCGGGGCAAGCCTTCATCTGTACGGCCGGATCATCCCGTCGCTCAATCTCGCCGCGAACTGGCTGCGCTTTCCGCGCGCTGCACCAGCTCCGAAGATGGTTGCGGTCCGGCGCGGCCACGTCTTTGTGCTCGAAGAGCATATCGGCGGCGACACTTGGCTGGTGCACGACAGTAACTCCGGGGGGCAGCGGACGCGTTTGCATGCTCGATCGATCGCCGGCTACGCCATCGTCAATCCGAGCGGACATGTCTGACGAAAGCGGCAAGGCGGCGAGAAGGTAAAAATATTTATGATTGATGCCGTCGCTTAACGCGCCCCTCTTCGAAGGCGAGACAGCTAAGGTGATAGTCGAGATGCTTCACCTGCGTAGCCGCAGCATAATGGCCTCGGCTCATCTGCCTTGATCAACTATCGCTTCGAAATTCCGAATCGCATTTTTTTGCAACCGCCATGTTTCCTGTTCCGCTTGGAACGGCTTCTCCATGGAGTGAGTAGTGCGCAATTCTGTTGCGCAATGTCCGAATCGATACACCAAGGCAGCGGGCAGATGTTGTGCGGTTTCCTCCATTTTCAATGAGAGTCTCCAAAATGAGATCTCGCTCAATGTCTTTGATGGGTGAGCCGACTAGCCATCGCGTGATGCGGCGGCGCGACGCAGGCGAAATCTTGCATCGAGATAATAACGGTCTCATGGCGCAACTCCGTTGCACATACGCCCTCGCCCAGTCGAGATCGGACAGCAAGACGGTTAACAAAAGATTAAAGTGTGCAAGTCGCCGCTTACAGCCAGAGGAATGAGGCCAGCCTGGCGCTCTTTGCGAGTGAAGCGCGACTGAGTTATTTAAAAGGCCATAAGCAAGCGACGGTGCGGCCAGCTCGGACGTTGTGGATCACTGCGCAACGCGCGTCACGATTTTACCATCGAGCACCCGCAAAATTTGCCCTATCACCAAACGGTGATAGTGAGAATCAAGACGACCGCAACCCCAGGATGCTCTCTCGAATGAGAGCCATGAAAAGCTGCGATTGGCTGGGCTGAAAATACGGAGCCTTTGCTTAATTCCCACCCTTGTTTTCCGAGTTCGCAGGCGGAAGAATAGTTTCCGTCGGACCATTGGTGTTGGCGACGAGCAGGACCATCGACTGCATTGGGTTACGTAAATGCGAACCCGCGTGAGACGAGTAGCTCATCTCCTGGAGCGCTTAGGCCTTTCGATGGTCGGAGCAGCATGCGGACTACTGGTCGCTGTCCACGTAGGTTCCAACATTCCGACGCTTACTACACAAGGCTTTGTGGTCATCATGACGATCAGCGGAGCGCTTGGGTTTTACCTGGGAATAGATACGCCGCCACTCGTCAGCTACGATCCATCGAAAATTGGTGCGCATGGAAAGGCGGATATCGCCGAACTTCTCAGTGCAGTAGGGACCTTCATCGCGGCGTTGGCTGCATTCGCATCGATCAGCATTATTGTACTTCGTGATGATGCGCACAGGCTTGCGACGATCCTGATCCTGCTCGGTTGGCTCGTGGGCGTAACGATGCAGACAATTGCCGGAGCAATCGCCCGCACCCGCCAATAGCGGGAGACCATCGGGCAGATCGCGCTAGGACTATGACGGGTTAATCGCGATCGATCTCTGCCAGAAGAGTTGGAACAGGCGTCGTCCGGCGACGTACGTCACCCCGCTGCCCTCGCCGCCGCCCGCCCGGCGTTGCGGCCGGAGAACAGGCAGCCACCCAGGAACGTGCCTTCCAGCGAACGGTAGCCGTGCATGCCGCCGCCGCCGAAGCCGGCGGCTTCGCCGACCGCATAGAGCCCCTGCATGATCTGGCCGTTTTGCCCGAACACGCGACCGTCGAGATCGGTCTCGAATCCGCCCAGCGTTTTTCGCGTCAGAATGTTGAGCCGCACCGCGATCAGCGGACCGTGCGCGGGGTCGAGGATGCGGTGCGGTCTGGCGGTGCGGATCAGGCGGTCGCCGACATATTTCCGCGCGTTGTGGATGTTCATCACCTGCGTATCCTTGACGTAGGGATTGGCGATCGCGCGGTCGCGCGCCTCGATCTGCGCCTTGATATGATCGAGCCGCAGGAGGTTGTCGCCGCTCAGCGTATTCATCGCCGCGACCAGTTCTTCGAGGTTGTCGCGGACGATGAAATCGACGCCGTTGCTCTTGAACGCCTCGACCGGCGCCGGCGCGCCCTTGTTGGTGGCGCGGCGCGCGGTCATCAGCCAGCTCTTGCCGGTGAGGTCGGGGTTCTGCTCCGAGCCCGACAGTGCAAACTCCTTCTTGATGATCGCCTGGGTCAGCACGAACCAGGAGTAATCGTAGCCGGTGGACTGGATGTATTGCAGCTGGCCCAGCGTGTCGGAGCCCGGGAACAGCGGCGACGGTAGCCGCTTTCCGGTGGCGTCGAACCACATCGACGATGGGCCGGGCAGGATGCGGATGCCGTGCTTCGGCCAGATCGGGTCCCAGTTCTGGATGCCCTCGACATAGTGCCACATGCGGTCGCGGTTGATCAGCCGCGCGCCGGCGGCTTCGGTGATCCCGATCATGCGGCCGTCGACATGTTCGGGCACGCCGGAGATCATCCGTTTCGGCGGTGCGCCGAGCCGCGGCGGCCAGTTCTGCCGCACCATATCGTGGTTGCCGCCGATGCCGCCGGAGGCGACGATCACCGCCGAAGCGCGCAAAGCAAAATCGCCGACCACATGGCGGGAACTGCTCTCGCCGCGCGCCGCGCCCGATGGCTCCAGGATCGCGCCGCTGACGCCATCGACGGTGCCATTGGTGATGCTCAGCGCATCGACGCGGTGGCGGAATTTGAAACTCAGCAACCCCTTTTCTTTCGCCTCGCGGGCGCGGCGCACGAACGGCTCCAGCACGCCGGGCCCGGTGCCCCAGGTGACATGGAAGCGCGGCACCGAGTTGCCATGGCTCATGGCGTCGTAGCCGCCGCGCTCGGCCCAGCCGATCACCGGAAAGATGCGATGCCCCATTGCGCGCAGCCAGTCGCGCTTCTCGCCGGCGGCGAAGCCGACATAGGCCTCGGCCCAGCGCCGCGGCCAGTGATCGTCGTCGCGGTCGAAGCCGGCGGAGCCGGTCCAGTCCTGCATGGCGAGATCGTAGCTGT
>NZ_JAQGJD010000077.1 GCF_028290785.1 Tardiphaga sp.
CTCCCAGCCGCCGGGACCATGGTCGCCGCCGAACCGGCCGCCGCGCGGCCCGGCATGGCGCTCGCCGCGGTGCTCATGGCGGCCGCGTTCGCCGCGCATTGCGTGATGAAATCCAAACATGTGAAACCCTCTTGGTGTGTTTTCGATAGGGCTAAGATATATCTTTGAGGTGGACGCGCAAGAGCAAAGATATATCTTGGATGTATTCCAAGATGGCTTGGTGCGGTCTCTCCACGAGTCGTCCCCGCGAAGGCGGGGACCCAAAACCTCCGAAGCAATGTTTTGAACAAGGCCGCCATGGACGCGGTCCCGCCACACGGTGACAGCGGCTATGGGTCCCCGCCTTCGCGGGGACGACCCCCGGGAGACGCCGGTGCTAAGCTTCGGCTACTGGGCATCCACCGCCGCCCGTTTCCGGCGATGCCACCACCAGGTCGCGAGGCCGGCGAGGGTCGCGGCGATCAGCACCGCGGGAATCCAGATCTGCCTGCCGAAGCCGGTGTGGTGCGGCAGGCCGCTATAGTGATGCAACGCCGACACCGCCAGCACGCCGGGCAGCACATGCGCCGGCGCCCACAGCACCACCGCGAGGATGTTGACGGTGTAGAATTTGGCCGGCGCCATGCCGAGCGCGCCGGCGGTGACCGGCACAAAGGCGCGGATCGGCGGCACGAAGCGGCCGAAGAACACCGCGAGGGTGCCGAAGCGGTGGAAGAACGCCTCGCTCTGGGCGATGACCGCGGGATATTTCGACATCGGCCAGGTTTCGAGGATTTTGTGCTGCTGGATATGGCCGACCCAGAACGCCGTGCCGTCGCCGAGCACCGCGCCGGCGGCGGCGGCCAGCAGCACCCCGACCAGATCGAGGTCGCCGGACGGCACCAGCGCACTCAGCGCCAGAATGATGGTCGAGCCGGGGATCACCGAACCGACCACCGGCACCGCCTCCAGCAGCGCGGCGAGAAACAGCGTGAGATAGCCGAGCCAGGCATGGGCGGCGACGAAATGTGTCAACGAGTCAATCCAGGCAGTCACGAAGCTCCGATCCGGCGCGCCGCGCCTCAACCACGTATGGCGACACTATAGGGGTGAAAGCACCGGCGGCTGAGTTTGATCCGCCTGCGACCAAGAGCGTTTTCGACGACCAAGCCCTCCTGATTCGCAGGGCAGCCTTCCGGAATTCGCAGCCGGAACCTATCTGCATGATAATGCAGTGGAACTTTGATGGCGCCGTGGGCTTTGTCCGGCTGCATTGGTCTGCTACGTTCCATCCAGCACCCCATCCGCAGCCATTTCGAGACTGGTTTCGGCAGATCCGGGACCACGGAGGATTGATGACCGCCGCCATTTCCAAAGCCCATGAGCCCACTGGCATCCCCGACATGAAAGTGTCGGTACGGCAGGTGTTCGGGATCGACTCCGACCTTGAAGTTCCCGCGTTCTCTGACGGCGACCCGCATGTTCCGGACATCGACTCCGACTATCGGTTCGACCGCAACACCACGCTGGCCATTCTCGCCGGCTTCTCGCGCAACCGCCGCGTCATGGTCACCGGCTTCCACGGCACCGGCAAGTCGACCCATATCGAGCAGGTCGCGGCGCGCCTGAACTGGCCCTGCGTGCGCGTCAACCTCGACAGCCACATCAGCCGCATCGATCTGGTCGGCAAGGACTCCATCGTGGTCCGCGACGGCAAGCAGGTCACCGAATTCCGCGACGGCATCCTGCCGTGGGCGCTGCAGCACAACATCGCTCTGGTGTTCGACGAATACGACGCCGGCCGCCCGGACGTGATGTTCGTGATCCAGCGCGTGCTGGAAGTCTCCGGCCGCCTGACGCTGCTGGACCAGAACAAGGTGATCAAGCCGCACCCGTCGTTCCGGCTGTTCTCGACCGCCAACACCATCGGCCTCGGCGACACCTCGGGCCTCTATCACGGCACCCAGCAGATCAACCAGGGCCAGATGGACCGCTGGTCGATCGTCACTACGCTGAACTATCTGGCCCATGACGAGGAAGTCGAGATCGTGCTGGCCAAGGCCAAGCACTACCGCACCAACGAAGGCCGCGACATCGTCAACAAGATGGTGCGCCTCGCTGACCTCACGCGAAATGCCTTCGCCAATGGCGACCTGTCGACGGTGATGAGCCCGCGCACGGTGATCACCTGGGCCGAGAACGCCGACATCTTCAGCGACATCGGCTTCGCGTTCCGCGTCACCTTCCTGAACAAGTGCGACGAGTTGGAGCGCCCGCTGGTGGCGGAATTCTACCAGCGCTGCTTCAATGCCGAGCTGCCGGAGAGCTCGGTGAACGTCGCGCTGAGCTGAAGCTACGCTGTTTCTTGTTTCCTTCTCCCCCGCGCGAAGCGAATAGGTGGGAGAAGGTGCCTCCGCGAAGCGGAGGCGGATGAGGGGTAACACCAGGCTCGGAGTTCGTGGCACCCCCTCACCCGTCTCGAACCGCTTCGCGGGTCGATCCACCCTCTCCCGCAAGGGGAGAGGGAAGAAAGAGAGGCGCCATGAGCACGACGACAAAGTCAAAAGCTCGCTCCGGCTCGACCGAAACGTCGATTGCGCCTGCACGCTATGAAGATGATCTCTACGGCTGGGTTGAAGCACAGGTCGCGTTGCTGAAGGCCGGCAGACTCAATGAAATAGACGCGGAGAATGTTGCTGAGGAGTTGTCCGACGTGGGGCGCGATCAGTACAATAGATTGGAAAGCGCGCTGCGCGTACTGATGCTTCATCTTCTGAAGTGGGATCATCAGCCGACGCATCGTTCGCGAAGCTGGGTACGCTCCATTCAGGTACAGCGGAAACAGATCGCACGCACACTCCGAGAAAATCCGAGCCTCAAGCCGCGCATTTCGGAAGCTACCGCGGAAGCTTATGATGATGCACGGGGTGGCGCTGCATTTGAGACTGGTGTCCCTGAAACGGTATTCCCAACGGACTGCCCTTACGACTGGTCTGCCATCACCACACGCTTCGTCGAATTCGACGATCAGCGCTCGCCGAAAGATTGACATGTTGCTGGAGCGTCGCGCGATTTCATGAGCACCACACCCACCACCAACAAATTCCGCACCGGCGCCAAGGAGGCTCCGACCGAGCCGTTCAAGCGGGCGGTGACGTCGTGCCTGCGCGCGATCGCCAAGTCGCCGGAGCTCGAAGTCAGCTTCGCCGCTGAACGGCCGGGCTTGTCGCCGGGCAAGGCCCGGCTCCCCGAACCCGCGCGAAAAATGAGCAAGCGGGACGCCGCCATCGTGCGCGGCCACGCGGACTCCATCGCGCTGAAGCTCGCCTGTCACGATCCGAAAGTGCATCGCAAGCTGATGCCCGGCAATCCGCAGGCCCGTGGTGTGTTTGAAGCCGTCGAGCAGGCCCGCGTCGAGGCGATCGGCTCGCGCCGCATGGCCGGCGTGGCGAAGAACCTCAGCGCGATGCTCGACGATCATTTCCACCGCGGCAAGTTCGACGAGATCACCGACCGCGCCGACGCGCCATTGGCCGATGCGCTGGCGATGCTGGTGCGCGAGCGCCTCACCGGCCTGGCGCCGCCCGCCGCGGCGAAGAAGATGGTCGACCTGTGGCGCCCGATCCTGGAGGACAAGATCGGCCATCGCCTCGACAGGCTCGACAGCCTCACCGAGAACCAGGCCAAGTTCGGCGACGCCGTGCATGACCTGTTGTCGGCGCTGGAGCTCGGCGACGACCGCAACGCCGACTCCGAGGACGACGAGAGCGAGGACGACGAGCGCCAGGGCGAGAACGACCAGGCCGGCGCCGAAGGCTCGCCGGAGAGCGACGCCGCGCAGGAAATGAGCGCCGACCAGGCGCAGCAGACCTCCGACGAGATGTCCGATAGCTCGATGGATTCGGCGCAGGCCTCGACCTCCGAGACCTTCGACGATGGCGAGATGGGCGAGGACGACACGCCGGGCGAAGCGACGCGGCCGAATTCGCGCGGCGCCAACGAACCACGCGGCCCGGAATATCACGCCTTTGCGCCGAAGTTCGACGAGGTCATCGCCGCCGAAGACCTCTGCGATCACGACGAACTGGAACGGCTGCGCAGCTACCTCGACAAGCAGCTCGCACATCTGCAGGGCATTGTGGCGCGGCTCGCCAACCGGCTGCAGCGCAAGCTGATGGCGCAGCAGAACCGCGCCTGGGAGTTCGATCTCGAGGAAGGCATCCTGGATCCCGCGCGACTGTCGCGCGTGGTCACCGATCCGCACCATCCGCTGTCCTTCATGCACGAGAAGGAAGCCACCTTCCGCGATACCGTCGTAACGCTCTTGCTTGACAATTCCGGCTCGATGCGCGGCCGGCCGATCACGGTGGCGGCGACCTGCGCCGATATTCTGGCGCGCACGTTGGAACGCTGCGGCGTCAAGGTGGAAATTCTGGGCTTCACGACGCGGGCGTGGAAGGGCGGGCAGTCGCGCGAGGCGTGGCTGGCCGCCGGCAAGCCGGCCAATCCGGGCCGCCTCAACGATCTCCGCCACATCATCTACAAGTCGGCAGATGCCCCTTGGCGTCGTGCGCGAAAGAACCTCGGGCTGATGATGCGCGAGGGGCTGTTGAAGGAGAACATCGACGGCGAAGCGCTGGACTGGGCGCACAAGCGGCTGCTTGGCCGCTCCGAGCAGCGCAAGATCCTGATGATGATCTCCGACGGCGCGCCCGTCGACGACTCCACATTGTCGGTCAATCCCGGCAACTATCTGGAGCGTCACCTGCGCCACGTCATCGAAGAGATCGAGACCCGCTCCCCGGTGGAGCTGATCGCGATCGGCATCGGCCACGACGTGACGCGCTACTACCGCCGCGCCGTGACCATCGTCGATGCCGAAGAACTCGGCGGCGCGATCACCGAGAAGCTGGCGGAATTGTTCAGCGAGACGTCGGGGGCCGCACCGACGCGCGGCCGGCGGCGGAAACTGCATTAGCAAGCCGATGGTGGCCGTAGGGTGGGCAAAGCGAAGCGTGCCCACCACCCAGCAAATGAAAGAGTGGTGGGCACAGCGCAAAGCGCGCCTTTGCCCACCCTACGGCGCCGCGTTGGTCGTCGCGTTCGCGATCTCATCTTTCGCCCATGCGCAATCCGTCTCCGTCCCAGCATCGCCACTACCCAAATCCCCGGTCTCCATCGAGATCGACTCCCGCCCGATCCCGGCCTTCGACACCAGCGACCGCAGCCGTGTTCGCTTCGGCTCGCTGCAGTACCGCAGCGGCCTGGTGCTGACCTCGAAATATCGCGACTTCGGCGGTCTCTCCGGGCTGCGGCTGGATACCAAAGGCGAGGGCTTCATCGCTATTTCCGACAAGGGCAACTGGTTCACCGGCAGGATCGTCTATAGCGGCCAGGCGATGACAGGGCTTGCCGATGTCGAGGCCGCCCCGATCCTCGGCGCCGACGGCCGGCCGATCACCGCGCGCGGCTGGTACGACAGCGAGTCCATCGCGGTGGATGGCCCCACGGTCTACATCGGCCTCGAGCGCGTGCATCAGATCCTGAAATTCGATTTCGGCCACGACGGCGTCCGCGCCCGCGGCGAAGTACTGCCGCAGCCGCCGGGGATGCGAAAGCTGCCGTCCAATGGCGGGCTGAAAGCGCTGGTGGTCGGCCGCAAGGGCATGGCGCTGGCGGGCACGCTGATTGCGATCTCCGAGCGCGGCCTGGACCCCGCCGGCAACATCATGGCGTGGCTGATCGGCGGCAAGGCACCGGCGCAATTCTCGGTGCGCCGCACCGACGCCTACGACATCAGCGACGCCGTGCAATTGCCGTCCGGCGACGTGCTGCTGCTGGAGCGAAAATTCTCGCTGCTCGGCGGCGCCGGCATCCGCATCCGCCGCATCGCGCTGGCCGGCATCGTCCCGGGCGCCACGGTCGATGGCCCCTCGATCTTCGACGCCGACCTCGGCTTCGAGATCGACAACTTCGAGGGCATCGACGCCCATGTCGCTGCGGACGGCGACATCGTGCTGACGCTGGTCTCCGACGACAATTTCTCGATGCTGCAAAGAACGCTGCTGATGCAGTTCACGCTGGTGGAGTAGGGGGGCCTTACCCTCCCCTGGAGGGGGAGGGTCGCCAACATGGCGCGAAGCGCGATGTTGGCGGGGTGGGGTGAAAGGCTCATCGGTACCGCTCTGCCGCCCACCCCACCCCGTCTCGCACCGCGCTGCGCGCGGCTGCTCGCCGACCCTCCCCCTCCAGGGGAGGATAAAAACCCTACGCCGCCGCGCGTTTCGCTTTGTGCGTTTCCATCAGCGCGCGGACCTCGGCCGCCGGGCGGGCGGCGCTGAACAGCCAGCCCTGCATCTCGTTGCAGCCGAGCGTGCGTAGCAGGTCCTTCTGCGCCTCGGTCTCGACGCCTTCCGCGGTGGTCGTCATGTGGCGCGACGCGGCGATGTTGACCACCGCATTGACGATGCAGGACGAGCCGTTCGGTTCGGCGAGGTCGGCGACGAAGCACCGGTCGATCTTGATCTTGTCGAACGGGAAACGCTGCAGATAGCTGAGCGACGAATAGCCGGTGCCGAAATCGTCCAGCGCGATGCGCACGCCGAGGCTGCGCAGCCGGTGCAGGATGGCGAGCGCGACCTCGTCGTCGCGGATCAGCACCGCCTCGGTGATTTCCAGCTCCAGCCGCCGCGCCGGCAGGCCGGAGGCGGCCAGCGCCGCAGCCACCTTGAGCGCCAGCGTGTGGCTGCGGAACTGCACGGGCGATACGTTGACCGCGACGCCGATGTCGCCGGGCCAGCTCGCGGCTTCCTTGCAGGCGGTATTGAGCACCCATTCGCCGAGCTGGTTGATGACGCCGATTTCCTCGGCGACCGGGATGAATTCGGCCGGCGAGATCATGCCGCGCTCGGGATGGCGCCAGCGCAGCAGCGCTTCGCAGCCGGTGATGGTGTCGTCGTGCAGGCTGAGCAGCGGTTGGTAGTAGACTTCGAAGCCGCCGGCCTTGAAGCGACCGCCGTCGATCGCATGGCGCAGGTCGAGTTCGAGGCTGCGCCGCGCCTGGATCTTGTCGTTCATTTCCGGTTCGAAGAACCGGAAGGTGCGGCGGCCGTCGGCCTTGGCGCTATACATTGCCAGGTCGGCGTTCTTCAGCAGCGTGTCCAGATCGCTGCCGTCGCGCGGCGCCAGTGCGATGCCGATCGAGGCGTCGGTGAGCAGGCGATGGCCGAGGCATTCGAACGGCTCGCGGATCGCCTTGTAGATGCGGGCCACCAGGTCGGTGACGTCGCCGTGGCTCTCGACCGCGGTCTGCACGATGGCGAATTCATCGCCGCCGAGCCGTGCCACCACGTCGCTGTCGCGGACGCAGCCGCGCAGCCGCACCGCGATCATCTTCAGCAGTTCGTCGCCGACCGGATGGCCGAGCGAGTCGTTGATGCCCTTGAACTCGTCGATGTCGATATAGAGGACGGCACACTGCGCGCCGTCTTCGAGACGTTCCAGTTCGTGCTCGAGCTGGCCGCGGAACAGGGTGCGGTTCGGCAGGTCGGTGAGCGCGTCGTAATGCGCCAGATGGGCAATCTTCTCTTCGGTGATGCGGCGCTGGGTGACGTCCTCGTGGGTCGCCACCCAGCCGCCGTCGGCCACCGGCCGCGACGAGATCTGGATCGTGCGTCCGTCGGCGGTGTGTATCATCTGGGTCGTGGAGCGGCCGACGTCGCGCATCACGCTGTACACATAGGCATCGACATCGCCTTCGAACGTGCCGGTCTCTTTGCGATGCGCGATCACGTCGCGGAACGGCCGCCCGGGGGCGATCACCGCGCGCGACAGGCCGTACATGTCGATGTAGCGCTGGTTGCAGATCACCACCCGCGCCTGCGCGTCGAACAGCAGCAGGCCCTGGGTCATGTTGTCGATGGCGGTGCCGAGCCGGTTCTTCTCCAGCGTCAGTTCGGACTGCGCGGCGCGGCCCTGGTGCAGCATGTGGCGGATGACCAGGTACAGCAATCCGGCGATGATCAACGCGGACAGGACGGCCACGCCCACCAGGAAGCGGGTCTGGCTTCGCCAGTCGGCCAGCACGCCGTCCACGGTGGCGGTGACCACCAGCGCGATCGGGAAATCGCGCAGCAGTCGGATGGTGCCGAGCCGGTCGATGCCATCGACTGGACTGATCATGCGCTTGGTCGCGGGCTCGTCGCTGAAGCGCAGGTGCTGCATCAGCGCGCCGCCGTTGACCTTGCCGCCGGTCGCGTTGCCGGCGGAAGGGTAGCGCGCCATCAGCGTGCCGTCGCGGTGGAAGATGGCGATCGCGGCTTTGTCGCCGAGCATCACCGAGGCGAAGAACTTTTCGAAATGGTCGGGTTCGATGCCGCGGGTGACGACGCCGAGGAATTCGCCATTGGGCCCCTCCAGCTTGCGCGCGAACAGCGTCTTCCAGCCCCCGGTCATGCGGCTCAGCACCGGCCGCACCACTTCGTCATCGACCCCGAGCACGTTTTTCAACTGGATGAAATAATCGCGGTCGGCGAGGTTGATCGCCGGCGCCGGCCAGGCGCCCGACCAGTTGATCAGGTTGCCGTCGGCATCGAGCACCGTGAGGTCGCCGGCGACGTCATCCTTGAGTTGGGCCTTCAGCATCAGGTGCGCGTCCTGGCTGGCCATCCGCCGCGCGAAATTCTCCGGCGCGATAATGCCGTTCTGCCACAGATGCGCGATCAGGCTCTTCTGTACTTGCTGCAGGTCCTGGAACTGCTGGTCGAAATGCCGCGTCAGCAGCAGCGCGGTATTTTCCAGTTCGCGCTTGGAATGGTCGAGGGCGCGCTGGCGGAAATTGTCCACGGTCATGGCAGTGCCGACGGCGATCGCCGTCACCAGCACCACGCCGACGACGATCAGCCATCGCACCGGACCGCGCGGCGCCGACCTCGCCTGACTCTCACAGGTATTGCGTACGTCCTCGGCCTTCTGGCCCCGCAGACGGTATTTCATGTCGCCACCCTCTGGATGCATGATTACCGGTCAACAATGGAGGCAGCGTTAGCAAGTCAGGTAAATGGAGGGTTAATCCATCGCCCCCAACGGGTTGTCAGGCTTTTGGACAACGGCCGCGTGTCATGGTTTGCGAGCTGAATAACCAGCTCGTTGATCTTTCGCTTGACCAACCCATAACTTGCTGGTTATTGGTTTAACCGATAACTGACGGGTTATGAATTTAATGGCAGTCACCAGCGACGAAATCTTCAAGACGCTCGCCGATCCGACCCGGCGCGCGATCTTCGAACGGCTGTGCCGGGACGGCGAGCAGACGGTCGCGGCGCTGACCGCGCAAGGCGACGTATCGCAGCCCGCGGTGTCAAAGCATCTCGGCATCCTGAAGCAGGCCGGACTGGTGCTTGACCGGCATGCAGGCCGTCAGACGCATTATAGCCCGCGACCGGCGGCCCTGGCTCCGCTGCTGGACTGGACCAGCCGGATGGCCGGGTTCTGGGAAAGCCGCTTCGACGATCTCGAACAATTATTGAGGAGGATGGACAATTGAACATCGCAGCCACCGAAACACTGTCCGTCATCATCGAACGCGAGTTCGGCCATGCGCCGGAAAAGATCTGGCGGGCGCTGACCCAGCCGCATCTGATCGCGGACTGGCTCATGAAAAACAATTTCGAACCGCTGATCGGCCACCGGTTCGAGCTTCTCGCCAGCTGGGGGAAGGTCGATTGTCAGGTCACGGAAATCGAGCCGACCAGGAAGCTCGCTTATAGCTGGGAGGCGCAGGGCCTCGAAACCATCGTGACCTGGACGCTGACCCCCTCGAGCAGCGGAACCGTGCTGCGGATGGAGCAGGTCGGCTTCCGGCCCGAGCAGCAGCAGGCCTACCAGGGCGCGAGGTTCGGCTGGCCGCGGTTCTTTTCGGCGATGGAGCAGTTGTTGCCGCGGCTCGACTGATCGCGGCCGCCGCCGCCGTCATGAGCCGGCAAAATGGCTTCACCATTCTCTCATGAGGAGTTGTCAGTGAACATCAACCATTGGATTCGGCAGACCCACCGCTGGCTGTCGCTCATCTTTACGGCGACCGTCATCGCCAATTTCGTTGCCATGGGATTTGGAGCGCCGCCGGCCTGGGTCACCTATGCGCCGCTGCTGCCGCTGTTCCTGCTGCTGTTCAGCGGTCTCTACATGTTCGTGCTGCCCTATGTCGCCGGCGGCGTGCGCTCTCCGGCTGCGACAGCGACCGAACGACATCGCGCCAATTAAGAGCTGGGCGACCGGCTGAAGTCCGCGACGTCGGCTGCCGCGCGGAAGGCGATCCATCGCCAGCCCGTCTGCAATCTGCATGACGCTCTCCATCATTCGCGCCACCGCCCGGCCAGCCAGCCGGTGATAGCGATGACGGCCCGGTTTCTCGACCGCGATCAGGCCGACGGTGGCAAGTCGTGCAAGATGCGCGCTCGCCGTCGGCGGGCTTACAGCGACAACATGGGCCAGTTCAGTCGCGGTCAGCGACCGACCGTCCATCAGCGTAGCGAACTTGGCCGCGCGGCGGGCTCTCCCATCGGGGCAGCGGCTTCGGCAATCTTGGTCGATGTGGCCATCCGGGCACCCCGGTCGCCGAACAGCATAGGCGAAGACGGCAGGAAATACTTCGGTCCTCACCGAAGCATCGGCCCAGGATAATGCGGCAATAAGCAGCTCGGCTTAAACGGAGAAAATCCCGAATGACGGCCCTGCTGGACACCCCGATGCGCCCATTCT
Source organism: Tardiphaga sp. (assembly GCF_028290785.1). Lineage (GTDB taxonomy): Bacteria > Pseudomonadota > Alphaproteobacteria > Rhizobiales > Xanthobacteraceae > Tardiphaga. The sequence continues at coordinate 10,738 of NZ_JAQGJD010000077.1, forward strand.
TCGGCTGGCGCGTCGTTGCCGCCACCTTCCTGCTCGCCACCTTTGGGTGGGGCATAGGTTTCTACGGACCGTCGGTCTTCCTCTATGCCGTGGTCGCGCGTACCGGTTGGCCCGTCGCGATGGTGTCGGCAGCGGTGACGGCGCATTTTCTTGTCGGGGCTGTCGTCGTCGCCAATCTGCCAGCGTTCTATCGTCGGTTCGGCGTGCCCGGCACAACGGTCCTCGGTGCAATCCTGCTGGCGCTGGGCACCCTGGGTTGGGCGCTGGCGGAACAACCCTGGCAGCTCTTCGTCGCTGCATTTGCGAGCGGGGCAGGGTGGGTCACTATGGGCGCGGCCGCCGTGAACGCGCTGATCGCGCCGTGGTTCGTGCAACGCCGTCCGGCGGCGCTGGGTATGGCCTATAATGGTGCGAGCCTGGGCGGCGTGATCTTCTCGCCGCTGTGGATCGCACTCATCACCGCGATCGGCTTTGCTCCGGCGGCACTCGCGATCGGCAGCATCATGGTGTCGGTGGTCGTTCTGCTCGCGGTGCTGGTGTTTTCCCGAACGCCGGAGCGGCTAGGCCAGCGGCCGGACGGGGACGGCCCACCTGCTGCCGCACGAAAGGCGACGACGGCAGCACCGCTTGGGCATCAACTCTGGCGGGATCTTCGGCTGCTCACGCTCTCTGCCGGGATGACGCTCGGTCTCTTCGCCCAAATCGGACTGCTCGCCCATTTGTTTTCGCTGCTGGTACCCGTGCTCGGCGAAAGCGGCGCAGGGCTGGCCATGGGAGGCGCGACGCTGGCGGCGATTGTCGGGCGCTCGGCGGTCGGCTGGCTGATACCTCCCGCGGCCGACCGTCGCCTCGTCGCCAGCGTTAGCAATGGCGTGCAACTTGTTGGCTCGTGCCTCTTCATCTTGTCGGCGGGGGCCAGTGGCCCTTGGCTGGTACTCGGCATCATGCTGTTCGGGCTGGGAATCGGCAATACCACGTCGCTCCCACCGCTGATCGCTCAAGCGGAATTCACGCCGGACGACACGGCTCGGGTCGTGCCGCTGATCGTTGCCGTTGGCCAGGCAGGCTATGCGTTCGCGCCGGCCGTCTTCGGACTGCTGCGGAATGGTGCGCTGATCGACGGCCATGTCGCGAGTGAGCGTGGCATTTTTTTCGCTTTTGCCGCCGTCATTCAACTGGGAGCGATCGGATGTTTCGTCGCGGGGCGCAAGCGATGGTCGAATGACGCTGCGGATGAATAACATCGCGCATCAAGCCGTGGACCGAGCGCGCGCGTCGCAACTACGCCGCCATCCACTTCCGCAGCGGTGCGGCGGGAAACGTCTGGTTGCGACCGCGGGCCTTGGCGGCGTACAGCGCGCCGTCGGCGGCCTTGATCAGGTGGCCGGTGGTGGTGGTCGATGACGGCACCAGGCTGGCGACGCCGATGCTGACCGTGGTGGTGGTCATGCCGTCGCGCTCCAGCTCGCCCACTTCAATGCGAATCCGTTCGCCGAGCTCGATCGCCTCGGTCAGCGACATCCCCGGCAGCACCAGCGCGAACTCCTCGCCGCCGTAACGCGCGGCGCAGTCGCTGGCGCGCTGGGCGTGGCGCGAGATGCTCCAGGCGATGCCCTCCAGCACGAGATCGCCGGCCTGGTGGCCGAACGCATCGTTGAAGGCCTTGAAGTGGTCGGCGTCGATCATCAGCAGCGCCAGCCGCGTCCGGTTGCGCAGCGCGCGGCGCCATTCGGTCTCCAGCACGGCGTCGAAATGCCGGCGGTTGCTCAGCCCGGTGAGGCTGTCGGTCATCGCCAGCCGCGCCATCTTGTTCTCGATCTCGGCGCGTTTCTTCATTTCGCGGGCCAGCACCAGCATGACGCCGCAGGCGATCAGGCCGAGCGCGCCCATCGCGCCGCCGATCCGCAGCGCTTCCTGGCGCCACTGCCCGAAGATCGAGGCGGTGGAACGGGCGACCATCACGATCAGCGGATGGGTGCCCTCGCGCCAGACATACAGCCGCTCGATGCCGTCGCTGAGGCTCTTGCCGACAAAGTCACCGGAGAACGAGGCCAGTGCCTTCTGCACGCCGCGCCGCCGGGAGATGTCCAGGCCGATCTCGTCCATATTGAACGGCGCGCGCATGATGACGACGCCGTCCTGGCGGATCACGGTGATCAGGTCGTCGGGCTCGAGCTGCAGCCGGGCGATCATTTCGTGGAAATAGGTGTAGCGGATGAAGCCCGACACCACGCCGAGAAAGGTGCCGTCGCGCGCCGCGACGCGCCGGCTCAGCACGATGCCATAGGCGCCCTGGTGCAGTCGCGGCTTCGAGATGTACAGCCCGAACAGCGGATCGCGCTTCTGCACCTTGAAGAACTCGTCGTCGGCGAAATTCTGCGGCGCCGGGTCCGGCGCTTCGGAATCCATCGTGACGCGGCCGGTCGCGTCCATCACCTGGATGGCGCCGAAATGCCGCGCGGTGGCGGCATGGTCGAACAGGATCAGCCGCTGCATCGCCTTGCTGGCGGCCTGCACGTCGGGATCGGTGAGGTGGCCGGCGACGTTGCGCAGCGACAGGTCGTACAGCTCGATGTTGCGGGCGACGTCGGCATCGATCGAGCTGGCGAGGTTGCCCAGCGTCTGGTGCGCCAGCCTGTCGTCGCCGCGGCGCATGCTGAGCACGACGCTGCCGCAGATCAGCGAGAATCCGATCACGACGATGCCCGCCGCGACCAGAAGCCAGCGCGACGAGATTCGGTGGAGGGTCGCTACGCTCTCTGGGGCCGGCATTGGCCGTATCATCTCAAATAAATAAGGGTACGCGATGGCCAACACTTAGCACCTGCTGCTGAAGGATTTGATGGCTAAGCGACATATACACTCTTTGTTTCAGGCATTTGCGCCGACCGGTTAATGGCCGCTTAAGAATCTCGTTCAACGTCCCGCGCGCGGCGCCGGTTCCGTCGCGGAACACGCTGCGTCGCGATTCGTGCTATGGTTCATTCCTGTGCGGCATCCGGAACCTGCGATGGACGACAAGTATCACAAGCGCCTGCACAAGAAGGCCAAAAAGGGCCGCCGCGGCTGGCCGATGGCGACCGTCGCCTATTACGGCCCGGATCTGGATCGTGCCACCAAAGTCAGCGTCGGCATCATGCCGGCCTTCGCGCAACCGGCCATCGCGATGCGCGCCTGGTCGATCGCCGAAGGCGACATCCGCCGCAATTCAGATGTGATCCGCGAAATGCTGGAGTTCATTGCCGAGCACAACGCGCTGTCGGTCGGCATCGCCGACGCCATTTTGGGTTGCCCGCACCAGCAGGACATCGACTACAGCGGCGACTGGTGCCCCGA
>NZ_JAQGJD010000082.1 GCF_028290785.1 Tardiphaga sp.
GCCTGGTCGTAGAGGATGGTGAGGATGCGCACCTCGCTGTCGCGAAAGCTGCCGCGGACGTAGAATTTCTTCAGCCCCTGCATGCCCGACAGCACGAAGAAGTCCGGCTTCACCACGCTGTAGTCGATGCGGCGGCCGGCCGGTTCCTTCTTCTCCAGTTCGGCGAGCTTCGCCGTCGACGGCGCGGCCTCCTTGCGGCGTGCAAGCTGGACCTGGATGGTGCCGGTGGAGGAACTCCATTTGCTGCCGCTGGCGTCGGAGGCCTGCTGCGGCACCAGTTTGGTGGGGATGCCGAGCCGGGCGCCGGTCACCATGTCGGTGACGACCTTCCAGCCGACATTGTCCTGCAGCTTCCTCGCGGCCGCCCGCAACAGCTCGCGCTCCTGCGGGTTGAGCACGCCGGTCTGCTTGGCGCCGTTGTATTTCTGGAACGTCTTGATGGCGGCGACCATGCGCTCGGAGACTTCGCCATTGATGGCGCCGTTATATTCGCCGGCCCAGGCGAGATCCGACTGGATCGCCAGCCGCTCAGCCTGGGCCATCGCGGTCACGGTGTCGGCGGGGCTCTGCAGCGCCGGGCGGATCGGCACGGTGGCGACCGGCTTCGGCTTGACGCCGGGCACCACGGGCGGCGTTGTCGTCTGCGCCTGCGCGGCGGTGGCCGCCGCGATCATCCATGTTGCCGTAAGCCACGATCTCATGACATGTCCCGGGTAGCGATTGACGTGCGCCAAATGAAGCACATCTGCTGGGTCGGTGACAGCGGGGTGTGGGTTCAAGAGCAACAGTGCAGCCGTCATCCTGAGGCGCCGCGCTTGCGCGGCGTCTCGAAGGACGACGGGGTGGGGCTCCGCATGGTTCGAGACGCGCGCCCGAGGCGCGCTCCTCACCATGACGGGGACGGAGTGGGAGCGATCGATGAAAGAAAATGCAACATCATGCTGACCGCCGACGAACTCGAACGCTACGCCCGCCATATCGTGCTGCGCGAGATCGGCGGCCAGGGCCAGGCGGCGCTGCAATCGGCCAAGGTGCTGGTGATCGGCGCCGGCGGGCTTGGCGCGCCGGTGCTGATGTATCTCGCGGCGGCCGGCGTCGGCACGCTCGGCGTGGTCGATGACGACATTGTCTCGCTGTCGAACCTGCAGCGCCAGGTCATCCACGCCACGCCGGATATCGGCGCGCGAAAGGTCGATAGCGCGGCCGATAAGATTCACGCGCTCAATCCGCATGTGAAATTCGTCGGCCATGGCGTGCGGCTGGATGCGGCCAATGCGATGGAATTGCTGTCGGCCTACGATCTCGTGCTCGACGGCTCCGACAATTTTGCGACGCGCTATCTGGTGTCGGATGCCTGCTATCTCGCCGGCAAGCCGCTGATCTCCGCCGCGCTCGGCACCTTCGACGGCTCGCTCACCACGCTGCGGCCGCACGAGAAAAATGCGAGCGGCGTGCTGAACCCGACCTATCGCTGCCTGTTCCCCGATGCGCCGCCCCCCGGCACGGTGCCGAGCTGCCAGGAGGCCGGCGTGATGGGCGCGTTGGCCGGCGTACTGGGCTCGATGATGGCGCTGGAGGCGATCCGCGAGATTGTCGGCTTCGGCGAGGGCCTGGTCGGGCGGCTGCTGATGATCGACGCCCGCGCCATGCGCTTCGAGACGCTGCGGTACGGGCGCGATCCGGCCAATCCGCTGAACGGCGATGCTCCGACCATCGTGGATTTGAGTGGATATAAGTGATCCGGAAATAGCGAAGGCGCCGTTTTTTCCCTCCCCCGCGCGAAGCGAAGCTTCGCGGGGTGGGGAGGGTGGCCGGCCGAAGGCCGGTCGGGTGGGGGGCGCCATAAGCTCCGTCGCCCGCGGCACCCCCATCCCGGCCTCCACTCCCGACGATGCTATCGCATCGTCGTCCGTTCGGCCGACCCTCCCCACCTAGCGAAGCTTCGCTTCGCCCGGGGGGAGGGAGGCCATGGGCACCGCGTTCCAACTCCGACTTCGGCCCCCCTCACGCGCTCCGCTTCTCGCTGTCCATATGCGCCAGCATCGCTTCCGGATAGCGCCCGCCGGCCGCAGCATCAGCAGGGATGGCTGCTTCCAGTGCGGCCAGATGCGCTGGCGTCAGCTTCACCTCGAGCGCGCCGAGCGCCTCGGTGAGACGGTCGCGGCGGCGGGCGCCGACCAGCGGCACGATGTCGGCACCCTGGGCGGCGACCCAAGCGATCGCCACCTGCGCCACGGAGGCGCCGATCTCGCCAGCGATGCCGCGGAGTTTTTCCACCAGCGCCAGGTTGGCGTCGATGTTGCCGTCCTGGAAGCGCGGGCTCATGACGCGAAAGTCCCGCGCGGTCGCCGGGCCCTTCTGCCAGTGGCCGCTGATCAGGCCGCGCGACAGCACGCCGTAGGCGGTGATGCCGATGCCGAGTTCGCGGCAGGCCGGCAGGATGTCGTCTTCGATGCCGCGCGAAATCAGCGAATATTCGATCTGCAGGTCGACGATCGGATGCACCTTGTGCGCCCGGCGGATGGTCTCGGCGCCGACTTCGGACAGGCCGATGTGCTTGATATAGCCGGCCTTCACCAGGTCGCTCAGCGCGCCGATGGTGTCCTCGATCGGCACGTCGGGGTCGAGCCGCGCCGGGCGGTAGATGTCGATCGCCTCGACGCCGAGCCGGACCAGCGAATACGCCAGAAAGTTCTTGATCGCCGCCGGGCGGTTGTCGATGCCGTTGAAGCCGCCGACGGAGTCGCGCAGCGCACCGAATTTCACCGAGGTCAGCACATGGTCATGGTTACGGCCCTTCAGGGCCTCGTGGATCAGCAACTCGTTGTGGCCCATGCCGTAGAAGTCGCCGGTATCCAGCAGGGTGATGCCGGCATCGAGCGCGGCATGCAGGGTGGCAATGCTCTCGTCGCGGTCGGAAGTGCCATAGAAGTCCGACATGCCCATGCAGCCAAGGCCGAGGGCGGAGACGACGGGGCCGGTTCGGCCGAGCTTGGTGGTGTCCATGGTGTTCTCCGGGGTAGGCGGCAGGGCTAGTCCCGCCGTCGATAGACCCGATATGCGCGCCTTCCATTGCTGCGATAAGCTGGACAATGCTGAAAGCCTTGTTCACATTGGCGAACAATGAGCGAGCTCGACCTGCGCGACATGTCTGCCTTCGTGGCGGTGGCCCGGACCCGGAATTTCCGCCGGGCCGCCATCGAGCTGCGTGTCTCGGTGTCCAGCCTGAGCCAGCGGCTGCGCGACATGGAGGCTCGGCTCGGGGTCCGGTTGCTGCATCGCACAACGCGCAGCGTGGCGCTCACCGAGGCCGGGGAATTGCTGCTGGCGCGGGTCGGCCCGGCCATCAGCGACGTCGATGCTGCGTTGCAGCAAGTGCGCAGCATGGCCGGTTCGCCGTCCGGCCGGCTCAGGATCAACGCGCCGGCGCCGGTGGTGGACTTGGTTCTGGCGCCGATGGTCACGCCATTTGCTGCGCAATATCCGGAGGTCGAACTGGAAATAATCGCCGAAACGTCGTTCATTGACATCGTTTCGGGCGGTTTTGACGCCGGTGCCCGTTACGGCGAGCATCTGGACCAGGACATGGTCGCGGTCTCGCTGGGACCGCAGGAGCGGTTCGCGCTCGTTGCTGCGCCGCAATATGTTGCGCAGCATGGAAGCCCCGCCGTCCCGCAGGATTTGCTGCAGCATTGCTGCATTCGCACGCGCTTCGAGTCGGGGGCGATGCCGGACTGGGAGTTTGAGAAGGACGGCCGGGTGGTGATGGTGTCGCCGAAGGCGCGGCTGGTGGCCGGCCCTTCGCAGCTCGGCATCCGGGCGGCGCAGGATGGTCTCGGCTTCTTCGCGACCTTCGAGGGCTACGTCCGGGACGACATCGCGGCGGGCCGGCTGGTCAGCGTGCTCGAGGACTGGCTGGCGCCGTTTCCGGGGCCGTTTCTGTATTACCCCAGCCGAAGGCAGCCGCCCCCGGCGCTGGCGGCGTTCGTCGGATTTGTGGCGGCGTGGCGCAAGGGGCGGCGGGGGAGGTAGCAGCCTCTCACACACATTCCTTCACGACATCCCCCAGCGCCGCAAAGTCGGCCTTCCTCGGCGAGGTCTTGCGGAACACCAGGCCGATGCTGCGGCCTGGCTGCGGGTTCTCCATCCGCAGGAACTTCACGCGCTCGTCGCGCTGCTCGACGTCGGCGGCGATCTGCGGGATCAGCGTGACGCCGTAGCCGCTGGCGACCATCTGCATCACCGTGGACAGGCTGGAGGCCGCGAACGCCATGCCGCCGGCGCCGTTGCCGCGCGCCGCGGTGGCGCAGAACGCCAGCGCCTGGTCGCGCAGGCAGTGGCCGTCTTCCAGCAGGATCAGCCGGCTCTGGTCGATATCGCCCGCCTTGATGCGCGTCGCCACCGGCCGCGGATCATCCGCCGGCACCGCCAGCAGGAACAAATCGTCGAACAGTTTTAGCGTTTCGATCTCCGGCTCGCCGAGTGGTAGCGCCAGCATTGCCGCATCCAGCGCGCCGCTCTTGATGTCATCGACCAGTTGCTTCGTCTGGGTTTCCCGCAATTCCAGCCGCAGTTCCGGAAACTGCTTCTGCAGCACCGGCAGGATCCGCGGCAGCAGATACGGCGCCAGCGACGGGATCACCCCCAGCGTCAGCCGACCGGTCAACAGCCCGCCGCGGTGCCGCGCAAAATCCACCAGGTCGCGCGACGCCGCCAGCACGTCCTCGCCCCGCCGCGCCACCTCGCGGCCGACATCGGTGAGCATGACGTCGCCGGGCCGGCGCTCCACCACCTTGACCCCCAGCGTGCGCTCGAGATCCCTGATCTGCATCGACAGTGCCGGCTGGGTGACGGCGCAGGCCTCCGCGGCGCGGCCGAAATGGCCGTGCTTGGCGAGGGCCGCCAGATAACGAAGCTGTCGGAGCGTGATCATGATCGATCAGATAAACTGATCGGAAGCCGAAGACAAATCGACTGGACCTGATCTAAGAATTCTTCCAAGCTACTGTCACGAACTCCGTCTAGGGTGACCGTCCGGGTTGCCCCGCGAATTCGTCAGACAATTGAAAATACAAAGCTTTTGGAAATAAGACCGTTGTCTTCGTGGCGATGCGGCTTGCCGACGTCGCCTGACAATGCCGCTTCCAACCGCCCGAAGGAGAGAACCATGAGCCAGACCACAGACGACAGCGCCGGCAAGTGCCCGGTACCGCACGGCGCGCAGGGCAAGGGTCCGAAGAGCAAGCGCCATGGCAACAAGGACTGGTGGCCGGAACAACTCGATATCGGCGTGCTGCACGCGATTCATCCGTCGGCCGACCCGATGGGTGGCGCCTTTAACTATGCCGAGGAATTCAAGACCCTCGACCTCGATGCTGTCATCAAGGACCTGCATGCCCTGATGACCGACTCGCAGGACTGGTGGCCGGCGGATTTCGGCCATTACGGCGGTCTGTTCATTCGCCTCGCCTGGCATAGCGCCGGCACCTATCGCACCACCGATGGCCGTGGCGGCGCCGGCGGCGGCCAGCAGCGCTTCGCGCCGCTGAATTCGTGGCCGGACAACGTCAACCTCGACAAGGGACGCCGCCTGCTGTGGCCGATCAAGCAGAAGTACGGCAACAAGCTGTCCTGGGCCGATCTGTTCGTGCTCAGCGGCAACGTCGCGCTGGAATCGATGGGCTTCAAGACCTTCGGCTTCGCCGGCGGCCGTGCCGACACCTGGGAGCCGGAGGAGCTGTATTGGGGCCCCGAAGGTTCGTGGCTGGGCGACGAGCGCTATAGCGGCGAACGCCAGCTCGCCGAGCCGCTCGGCGCCGTGCAGATGGGCCTGATCTACGTCAATCCGGAAGGCCCGAACGGCAATTCGGATCCGCTGGGATCTGCCAAGGATATCCGCGAGACGTTCTTCCGCATGGCGATGAACGACGAGGAGACCGTGGCGCTGGTCGCCGGCGGCCACACGTTTGGCAAGACCCACGGCGCCGGCGATCCGTCGTTTGTTGGCGTCGATCCGGAAGCCGGCGCCCTCGAGGACCAGGGCCTCGGCTGGAAGAGCAGGCATGGCACCGGCGTCGGTGCGGACGCGATCGGCAGCGGCCTGGAAGTGACCTGGACGCAGACCCCGACAAAGTGGAGCAACCACTTCTTCGACAACCTGTTCAAGTACGACTACGAGCTGACCAAGAGCCCCGGCGGCGCGCAGCAGTGGGTGGCGAAGAATGCGGTGGCGGATATCCCGGATGCCTTCGACCCGTCGAAGAAGCATCTGCCGACCATGCTGACCTCGGATCTCGCGCTGAAGGTCGATCCGATCTACGAAAAAATCTCGCGCCGCTTCTACGAGAACCCCGACCAGTTCGCCGACGCCTTCGCCCGCGCCTGGTTCAAGCTGACCCATCGCGACATGGGCCCGGTGGTGCGCTATCTCGGCCCGCTGGTGCCGAAGGAAACGCTGATCTGGCAGGACCCGGTTCCCGCCGTCGATCATCCGCTGATCAACGATGCGGATATCGCGGATCTCAAGGCGAAGATCCTCGGCTCCGGCCTCACTGTGTCGCAGCTGGTCTCGACCGCCTGGGCCTCGGCCTCGACGTTCCGTGGCTCCGACAAGCGCGGCGGCGCCAATGGCGCGCGCATTCGCCTGGCTCCGCAGAAGGACTGGGAGGTCAACCAGCCCGCGCAGCTCGCAACCGTGCTGGGCAAGCTCGAAGCGATCCAGAAGGCGTTCGGCAAGAAGGTGTCGCTCGCCGACCTGATCGTGCTCGGCGGCTCCGCCGCGATCGAGAAGGCGGTGAAGGATGCCGGCCAGACCGTGACCGTGCCGTTCACGCCGGGCCGCACGGATGCGACGCCGGAGCAGACCGACGCGGCATCGTTCGCGCCGCTCGAACCGCGCGCCGACGCGTTCCGCAACTACATCCACAGCAGCAAGCAACAGTTCATGAAGCCCGAAGAGGCCATGGTGGACCGCGCCCAGCTGCTGAAGCTGACCGCGCCGGAGCTGACGGTGCTGATCGGCGGCCTGCGCGTGCTCGGCGCCAATGCCGCGGATGCCAAGCACGGCGTGTTCACGGCGAAGCCGGGCGTGCTGAGCAACGACTTCTTCACCAACCTGCTCGACATCGACACCAAGTGGGCGCCGGTCAGCGGCCAGGACGGCGTCTATGAAGGGCGCGACCGCAAGACCGACGCGGTGAAGTGGACCGCGACGGCCGTCGATCTGATCTTCGGCGCGCACTCGCAGCTCCGCGCGCTGGCGGAAGTCTATGGCACCCGCGATGCCGGGCCGAAGTTCGTCCGGGACTTCGTCAAGGCGTGGACCAAGGTGATGAACGCCGATCGCTACGAGATCAAGGCAGAGCCGATGCTGCAGGCCGCGGAGTAGTTTTTCGCGGTTTGAGTGACTGAAGTGACGAAGCCCCCGCGAGAAATCGCGGGGGCTTTTTTCTTTCCACTTCTTTCTTCCTTCTCCCCCGCGCGAAGCTTCGCTTCGCGCGGGGGAGAGGGAAGAAAGCGGTCGCTGCATTGCATCCGGGGAACGCACCCTTGCACCCTCCCCGAATCTCCGCACAATTGCGCCCAATGAGTACTGCCCCCGGAGAAACGCCATGATGAAGCTCTACTGGTCGCCGCGCTCGCGCTCGTTTACCGCGCTGTGGCTGATGGAAGAGACCGGCGTGCCGTATCAGCGCGTGCTCACCGACATCAGCACCGGCGCGCAGCGCTCGCTGGAATTCCTCACCGTCAATCCGATGGGCAAGGTGCCGGCGCTGGCCGACGGCGACGCCACCATGGCCGAGGCGGCGGCGATCTGCGCCTATGTGGCGGAGCGCTATCCGGAAGCGAAGCTCGCCCCCGATCTTGGCGACGTGCATCGCGCGAAATATCTGTACTGGCTGTTCTTCGCGCCGAGCTGCATCGAGCCGGCGATCACGCAGCTCGCCGCCAAGTTCGAGATGAATTCGGTGGCCGCCGGCTGGGGCGATGCCAAGCGGGTGTTCGACGTGCTCGAAGCAGCACTTGAAGACGGCCCGTGGATTCTCGGCGAGAGTTTTTCCGCCGCCGACATCGCGATCGGCGCCAGCCTGAATTTCGCGGTGCGGCAGTTCAAGATGATCCAGCCGCGGCCGTCGTTCGACCGCTACCTCGACCGCTGCAGCGCGCGACCGGCGTTTCAACGCGCGGCCGAAATGGCGGCGGGGGAGAAAGTGTAACTCGGACTCTCAGCCGTCATTGCGAGGAGCGAAGCGACGCGGCAATCCAGAAGGCGGCAAGCGCCGAAAGAACTGGATTGCTTCGTCGCAAGGGCTCCTCGCAATGACGTGGAACGGCCTGAACTACTCCCCCGCATCCGCCTTCAGCGCATCGGGATGCGGCATCGAGATGATGTTGTAGCCGGAGTCCACGTAATGGATTTCGCCGGTGACGCCGCCGGACAGTTCCGACAGCAGATACAGTGCGGTGCCGCCGAGTTCGTCGAGCGTCACGCCGCGGCCGAGCGGCGAGTGTTTCTGCTGGAACGCGAACATCGCGCGGGAATCGCCGATGCCCGAGCCCGCCAGCGTGCGCACGGGACCTGCCGAAATCGCGTTGACGCGGATGCCCTGGCGGCCGAAGTCGGCGGCGAGGTAGCGCGTCGAGGCTTCCAGCGCGGCCTTCGCCACGCCCATCACATTGTAGTTCGGCATCACGCGCGTTGAGCCACCAAAGGTCAGCGTGATCATCGCGCCGCCCGGCGCCATCATCTCTGCGGCGCGCTTGGCCACCTCGGTGAACGAGAAGCACGAGATCACCATGGTGCGCGAGAAGTTGGCGCGCGTGGTGTCGGCATAGCGGCCCTTGAGTTCGTTCTTGTCGGAGAAGCCGATGGCGTGGACCACGAAATCCAGCCCGCCCCACTTCTCCTTGATCGCCGCGAAGGTGGCATCGACGCTGTCGATATCCTCGACGTCGCACGGCAGGACCATGTCGGCATCGAGCGATTCCGCCAGCGGCTTGACACGCTTGCCGAGCGCGTCGCCCTGATAGGTAAAGGCCAGCTTGGCGCCATGCGCGTGCAGCGTCTTGGCAATGCCCCACGCGATGGAGTGATCATTGGCGACGCCCATGATCAGCCCGCGCTTGCCGTGCATCAGTCCCTGCATATCGCTACTCTCTCGTTCGTCATGCCCGGCGAATGCCGGGTATCCACGGTGTTCGTCATCGAGCTTCAAGACGTGGATGGCCGGCATTCGCCGGCCATGACGGTGTTTAAATTACGATCTTCGCAAGGCGCGACGAAAACTCACGCATCCAGGCGCTTGAACACCAAAGTCGCATTCGTCCCGCCGAAGCCGAACGAGTTCGACAGCACGGTGCCGACCTTCACATTGTCGATGCGCTTGCGTACGATCGGCATGTCGGCGAACACCGGATCGAGTTCGGTGATGTTGCCGCTCTCGCAGATGAAGCCGTTCTGCATCATCAGCAGCGAATAGATCGCTTCCTGCACGCCTGTGGCGCCCAGCGAATGGCCAGTCAGCGCCTTGGTCGCCGAGATCGGCGGGCACTTGTCGCCGGTGCCGAACACCGCGCGGATCGCCTGCATTTCCGGCGGATCGCCGGCCGGCGTGGAAGTCGCGTGCGGGTTGATGTAGTCGACCTTGATGCCGCCGGTGGTGGCCAGCGCCATCTTCATGCAGCGCTCCGCACCTTCGCCAGAGGGAGCCACCATGTCGTAACCGTCCGAGGTCGCGCCGTAGCCGATGATCTCGCCGTAGATTTTCGCGCCGCGCGCCTTGGCGTGTTCGTACTCTTCGAGAACCACCACACCTGCGCCGCCGGCGATGACAAAGCCGTCGCGGCTGACGTCGTACGGCCGCGACGCCGTCGATGGGGTGTCGTTGTACTTCGACGACATCGCGCCCATGGCGTCGAACAGCACCGACAGCGACCAGTCGAGTTCTTCGCAGCCGCCGGCGAACACGATGTCCTGCTTGCCCCACTGGATCATCTCGTAGCCGTTGCCGATGCAATGGTTGGAGGTCGCGCAGGCCGAGGAGATCGAGTAGTTGACGCCCTTGATCTTGAACCAGGTGGCGAGTGTTGCAGACGCCGTCGATGACATCGCCTTCGGCACCGCAAACGGGCCGACGCGCTTCGGGCCCTTGGTGCGGGTGGTATCGGCGGCTTCCACGATGGTGCGCGCCGAAGGACCACCGGAGCCCATGATGATGCCGGTGCGCTCGTTGGAAATGTCGGACTGCTCGAGCCCGGAATCCAGCAGCGCCTGTTCCATGGCGACGTGATTCCATGCCGCGCCCTCGCCGAGAAAGCGCATGGCGCGGCGATCGACCACGCCGGAGGGATCGAGCGTCGGCGCGCCCTGCACCTGCGAGCGGAAGCCGAGCTCCGCATATTTGTCGGCGCGCGTGATGCCCGACTTCGCCTCATGGAGGCTCGCAAGCACTTCCTGAGTGTTGTTTCCGATAGATGAGACAATGCCCATCCCCGTGACGACAACCCGCCTCATGATCGCCTCGCCCTCTGAATTAAGTTGTTATGACTGACGGCCGTCGCTGACGAGCCGCCGTTTGACTGGCCCCGGGTAGACTACGTTCCCGGCTGCAATGCGGCGGTGACATCCTGCTTGAACAGGCCGACCTTCAGGTCCTTGGCGCGATAGATAACCTCGCCATCGGCGGAAAGCGAGCCGTCGGCGATGCCGAGCCACAATTTTGAACGCATCACGCGTTTGACGTCGATCGTGTACACGACCTTCTTGATGTTCGGCAGCACCTGGCCAGAAAACTTCAATTCGCCGAGGCCGAGCGCGCGCCCGGGGCCGATACCGCCGGACCAGCCGAGAAAGAACCCGACCATCTGCCACATGGCGTCGAGGCCGAGGCAGCCCGGCATCACCGGATCGCCCTTGAAGTGGCAGCCGAAGAACCACAGCTCCGGATTGACGTCGAGTTCGGCGCGGACGATGCCCTTGCCGTATTCGCCGCCGGTCTCGGAGATTTCGGCAATACGGTCGAACATCAGCATCGGGGGCAGCGGCAGCTGCGCGTTGCCGGGACCGAACAGTTCGCCGCGACCGCACGCCAGCAGGTCCTCATATTCGTAGCTGCTGCGCTTGTCCTGAATCATGCCTGGCTTTCCACATCGGTCGTCGAGTTCGTTGAGGGCTTCGTGCGGCCCGCACGGAGGGTGCGGTGCACTTAGAATCGTTTCAAATCGGGCAGGAACCGTGCCCCAATGCGGGCTCTCTATCACAGGCCTGTGAGGCGGCAAAGCGGTGCATTACAGGGATTTGGCGGCATATTGACCCGATGCGGCCGGCTGTCGGCCCTCGACCAGCCCGCCGCTGCACGCATGGCTCCCAGTTGCGAAAACCTTGCATCTAAAGGCGTAACTTCCTATAGTTGGGTTTGGTTCAGTGTTTTTTTGAGTAAGAACGGCAGGGTATCTGACGTGGATATGACCGACAGCGTTTCGCCGATGCATGATGACGCCGCCGCCGTGGCGGAGATCAATCATGGCCGCCAGCCGGCGCTGACCGGTTGCCCGTGGCATGACGTCAACGAGATGCTGCAGTCGGTGGGCCTGCGTCCGACCCGCCAGCGCATGGCGCTGGGCTGGCTGCTATTCGGCAAGGGCGCCCGCCATCTGACCGCGGAAATGCTCTACGAGGAAGCGACCCTGGCCAAGGTGCCGGTCTCGCTGGCCACCGTCTACAACACGCTCAACCAGCTCACCGACTCCGGCCTGCTCCGCCAAGTCAGCGTCGACGGCACCAAGACCTACTTCGATACCAACGTCACCGCGCACCACCATTACTATCTCGAGAACAACCACGAGCTCGTGGACATTCCGGATCCGCACATGGTGCTGCAGAAGATGCCCGACGTCCCCGACGGCTACGAAATCAGCCGCATCGACATGGTCGTCCGCCTGCGCAAGAAGCGCTGAGCCTCGTTGTCGTCCCGGCGAACGCCGGGACCCATAGACACCGGCATTTGTGATTCGAGGAAGCGTCAGCCGCAGAGTTCAAACGCGTCTGCACGGCGTATGGATCCCGGCTCAGCGTTCGCTTCGCTCACTTGGCCGGGATGACAGGCCGAGAGGCCTGCGTAAATCCCTCAATCCACCTTCTCATCGGCATACACGCCCCACAGGCGCTGCTGCTCGATCCAGCCGTCGAAGCCGTTGCCGAGCACGCGGCACCAGCCGTCCTTGCAGCGCTTGACCTGCGCCACCACGCCGGCCTGCAATCTCGCCGCGACCGCGCTCTTGGCGTCGGCGCTGTCATAGATCGGGGCCAGATCGTCCTTGCTCTTCATGGTCACCACCGCGGTGCGGCGGCCGGACAACAGCGAGTGGTAGACCCAGCCTTCGGCGCCTTCGGAATCGCGCACCCGGCGCCAGTTCTCGTATTCCGCGGTGATCTCCACCGGCAGGCCTGATTTCGTGTAGACCCAGGCGACGTCGTTGTCCTTGGTGGGGCCGGCACGCACGTTGACGTGGTCCGACTTCAGGCTGACGTAACGCGGCACCGGCAGGCCGCTGGCGCCGACCTGGGTGTCCTTCGACGTGTCCCGGGCGGCAAAGCCCGAATTCACCGACGCCGCCAGCATCGCACTTGCGAACAATGCCGCACTCACCCCACGCCTGAACGTCATCCACTCAACCCCAACCGATTCCGTCGCCGCCGCATCGCACGCGCGCCGCCGATTTGCCCTGGGTTCTTGTTTTGGCTTGGCCTTCTGCTAGAGAGGACCGAAGCTCACGGTGTCAAAAAAGACGCCGGGGAACCCGAGGAAACGGTGGAATCGCGCGATCGCGGCAGTTTCATTCAACCGGGTTAATGCGGACTGAACGGGTTAGCCAAAGCGCGGGTGAGCAGCATATGTCGGTCAAGAAAAAGCCCCTGGTGGTCGTCACCCGCAAGCTGCCGGACTCCATCGAGACCCGGATGCGCGAGCTGTTCGATGCCCGCATCAATCTCGACGACGCGCCGCTGTCGCCGGAGCAGCTCGCCGAAGCCGTGCGCACCGCCGACGTGCTGGTGCCCACCGTCACCGACGAGATCACTAAGGAACTGCTCGACCAGCCCGACCTCAAGCTCAAGCTGATCGCCAATTTCGGCAACGGAGTCGACAATATCGACGTGGTCGCCGCGCATGCCCGCGGCATCATCGTCACCAACACGCCGAAGGTGCTGACCGAAGACACCGCCGACATGACCATGGGCCTGATTCTCGCGGTGCCGCGGCGGTTGATCGAGGGCGCCTCGATCCTCACCGAGGGCAAGGACTGGCCGGGCTGGTCGCCGACCTGGATGCTAGGCAAGCGGCTCGGCGGCAAGCGGCTCGGGATCATCGGCATGGGCCGCATCGGCCAGGCGGTGGCGCGCCGCGCCCGCGCCTTCGGGCTGCAGATCCACTATCACAACCGCAAGCCGGTGGCGCCGCGGATCGCCGAAGAACTCGGCGCGACCTACTGGGATTCGCTCGACCAGATGCTGGCGCGGATGGACATCATCTCGGTGAACTGCCCGCACACGCCGGCGACCTTCCACCTGCTGTCGGCGCGGCGGCTGAAGCTGATTCGCAAGGACGCCTATATCGTCAACACCGCGCGCGGCGAGGTGATCGACGAGGAGACGCTGACCAAGCTGATCGAATCGGGCGACATCGCCGGCGCCGGCCTCGACGTGTTCGAGCACGAGCCCGCGGTGAACCCGAAGCTGGTGCGGCTGGCGAAAGCCGGCAAGGTGGTGCTGCTGCCGCATATGGGCTCGGCCACCGTCGAGGGCCGCGTCGAGATGGGCGAGAAGGTCATCATCAACATCCGCGC
>NZ_JAQGJD010000109.1 GCF_028290785.1 Tardiphaga sp.
TGGCGAACCTCACCCGCTCGGTGCTCAAGCGAGTGCTCGGCGTGGCGTTGGCGCGCGACCTGATCCGGTTCAATCCATTGGCCGACAAGGTCAACCCTTACAAGGGCGGCACGCATCACACATGGACCGATGGAGAGCTCAGGCAATTCGAGGCCAAGTGGCCCCTAGGAACGCGCCAGCGCCTCGCCTATGCGCTTCTGTTCTACACGGGCCAGCGTAGCGGTGATGTCGTGCGAATGAGCCGGAAGGACGTTTCTGAGGGCCGCATCAAGGTCGTCCAGGAGAAGACTGGGACCGAGCTCAAGATCAGGATCCACCCAGACCTTGCCAAGGCGATCAAGGCAGGCCCGGCCAATGGCTTGAACTTGATTGGCGACGAGCACGGCCGACCGATCAAACGGGCCGCGCTGTCGCATCTGATGCGCAAAGCAATTCGTCAGGCAGGATTGCCTGCGCGCTGCGTCCCTCACGGCATTCGCAAGGCCACGCTTCGCACCATGGCTGAGAACGGTTCGAGCGCGAAGCGGATGGCGTCAGTGTCCGGCCACAAGACAACAAAGGAGCTCGATCGCTACACGGAAGCGGCCGATCAGCAGACGTTGGCGGATGATGGTATCGCGTCGATCCCGATCAGAATGTGAACGCAAAGTGTCTAATCATTTAAACGCAGGTGTCTAGTAAACGCAGAAACCCTTGGTAATCGGCCCTAACTTGAAATCTCATCTTTAGGACCGGTAAAGCGTACGATATCAAACCGCAGGAGCGCGGGAACAATGTCCGGCTGCCGCGCAGCAACGGGGGCCAGCGACTGCACTGGCTACCAATGCAGTCGTGTTGTTCATGTATTGCTAACCATAGCGGTGGTGCGCGGCTCTGCTGTCAGTGAATCTCCGACGATTGCTTCAGCGCCGCCCTCAACTTCTCCAGCGAGAACGACGCGCTGCGGGCGATATCCAGGATCGGCGTCTCGCGTCGGCCGCATAGCTCCGCAGCGTCGGGGATCTTGGCGGCGATATCGAGCGGGATCACCACCGCACCGTGGCGGTCGGCATGGATCAGGTCGCCGGAGCGCACGGTCATGCCGGCGACGCGAACCTCGCCGCCGAAATTTTCCGCGTGAACGTAAGCATGCGACGGACCGATCGAGCCGGCCAGCGCCTGGAAGCCCTCGGCCCATTGCGGGATGTCGCGGATCGAGCCGTCGGTGACGACGCCGAGACAGCCAAGCGCCTTGTGAACGGCGCTCTGGACCTCGCCCCAGAACGCGCCGTAGCCCACGTCCGCACCGTCGATATCCTGGATCACGCTGATCCGCGGGCCCGCGCCCGTGCCGACATATTCGTAATAGGCAATTCGCCGCGCGGCCTGCTCGGCGGGCGGCAAGCCCGAGGCCAGCACCGAACGGATGGTCACGGTCCGGGCATAGCCGACGATGGGCGGCAGGTCGGGAAATGGGCAAACCAGCGGCTTCGTGGTGTAGCCGATCAGCCGGCGCCCCGGCGCCACGATCTCCATGGCATTGCAGATCGTCGGCGTATCGTAGCGCCCGAGCGCTTCGAGAACCGATGCGGGCAATGGATCGGTCGCAGTATTTGTCACGGTATTCTCCCTGTTTTTAGTTTTTGCATCCAGTCTCTGCGGGATGTCGTTGGTCGCAGTCCGGATATAGCCGAATTTTCGCGACGGCCACAACGCAAGCGACCGCCGTCCCGAAGGAGGACGGCCGGGCGACACGAACGTTACGAGGCCTAGTTCAGGTGGGTCGGACGATCATCTGGCGCCGGATCGGGCGCCGCAGGGACATAGGGCGTCACCGCATGCGACGCCGGATCGACTGGCACCACCGCGTTTGACGCCGCCAAGGCGCGCTCCTGGTCGCGATAGGACTTCCAGCCGATCGGCAGGCTGAGCAGGTACAGCAGCGAGACCGCCGACAGGATATGCCAAGGGTATCCGATCAGCAGCGCAATGAAGAGCACGACACCGACGAACACCGGCAGCACCATCTCCGGCGGCACCCGCATGCTCATGGACTTGCCGGAGAACACCGGCAGCCGCGACACCATCAGGAAGGCGATCAGCAGCGTGAACAGCAGGATCACCACGTCCGGCAGCGTCGGCATGCCGAGGAAGGCAAGGTAGATTGGCAGCAGCACGGTGATGGCGCCGAGCGGCGCCGGCATGCCTGTGAAGAAGTTGGCGGCGAAGTCCGGCTTGTTGGGATCGTCCATGGTGGCGTTGAAGCGCGCCAGCCGCAGGCTGCCGCAGATCGCGAAGATCATTGCCGCGATCCAGCCGAAATTGTTGAGATCGTGCAGCTGCCAGAAATACAGGATCAGGCCAGGTGCGACGCCGAAATTGACGAAATCGGCAAGGCTGTCGAGCTCGGCGCCGAATTTGGACTGGCCCTTGATCATGCGGGCGACACGGCCATCGACGCCGTCGAGCACCGCTGCAAACACGATCGCCGCCACCGCGAGCTCCATCCGCCCTTCGGTGGACAGCCTAATCGCCGTCAGGCCGGCGCAGATCGCCAGCAGGGTGATCATGTTGGGCACCAGCATCCGGACCGGAATCGTCCGGAACCGGCGGCGGCGCGTATCGGGCGAAGCGGGATCAATGGGCATTTGCATGGCCTTCTTTAGCAAAATCCACCCTGCTCCGCCATTGTGGCAGCCAGCCGGCCGATCCCGGTGCCGGAACGGGGTTAATCGACCCGGAAGGTGCGACCGCCATCACCGAGATTGAAGTCGGCCAGCACGGTCTCGCCGGCCACCGCGGTCTGCCCCACGGACACCAGCGCCTTGCTGCCCTCGGGCAGGAACACATCGAGCCGCGAGCCGAATCGGATCAACCCAAACCGCTCGCCGGCCACTAAGGTCTGGCCCTCGCGGACGAACGAGACGATACGCCGCGCCACCAGGCCGGCGATCTGCACCACGCCGATGCGACCGCCCGGGATCGAGATCACCAGCGAGTTGCGCTCGTTGTCCTCGCTGGCCTTGTCCAGCTCGGCATTGACGAACTTGCCGGGGCGGTAGGCGATGCGTTCGATCCGTCCGGCCACCGGGCTGCGGTTTACGTGGCAGTTGAACACGCTCATGAAGATCGAGATCCGCAGCAGCGGCTGGTCGCCGAGGCCGAGTTCGACCGGCGGCAGCACCATGGCGATCAGCGACACCCGGCCATCGGCCGGCGCGACCACGAGGCCCTCGCGGGTGGGGGTGACGCGGACCGGATCGCGGAAGAACAGCGCGCACCACACGGTCAGGATCGTGCCGATCCAGCCCAGCGGGGTCCAGATCCAGAACAGCACCAGGCTGGCCAGGGCAAAGCCGCCGATGAACGGGTAGCCTTCCTTATGGATCGGGGGAATTTGCGCACGGATGGAATTGGCGATGGACATGGCGTCAAGGTTCTTTCTTCCCCTCTCCCCCAAGCAGCGAAGCTGCGCAGGCGGGAGAGGGTGGCGCGACGACAGTCGCGCCGGGAGAGGGGGTTCGCGAGGAACGGCCAAAGTGCTCAAGAATAACCTCGAGCACCCCATCCGTGTTGTTCTGCACCTCATTATTCCAGAACCGCAGCACGCGAAACCCTTGATCTTCGAGCCATAAGTCGCGGGTTCGGTCAGACTGGCTGCTGTCGGCGTGCTGGCCGCCATCGACCTCTATGATCAAGCGTTCAGCCCGACAGACGAAATCGACGATGTACCGCCCGATCGGGATCTGGCGCTTGAACTTGAAGCCGGCAAACCGGTGCGCGCGCAACAGATACCAGAGCCGGCGCTCGGCATCGGTCATATTCGTGCGAAGAACTTTGGCATTGTTCCGTGTCATGCCCCCTCTCCCGTCCGCGCTGCGCGCGGCCACCCTCTCCCGCCAAACGCAGCTTCGCTGCGTCCGGGGGAGAGGAGAAGAGAAGAATTACTCCGCCGCGGTGGGCCTGATCAGTGGATCATCGATAGCCGGCGGCACCCGGTTCGGCGCGGCAGCTTCGTCGGCTATCATGGCCAGGCGCTCACGCGCCTCCTGAGCCTCGCGCTGCCGGTTCCACATGCTGGCATAGAGGCCGGTGGCGGCCAATAGCTGGCTGTGGGTGCCCCGCTCCGCGATGCGGCCCTGGTCGAGCACGATGATCTCGTCGGCGCCGACGATCGTGGACAGCCGATGCGCGATTACCAGCGAGGTGCGGTTGCGCGACACTTTCTCCAGCGCGTCCTGGATTTCCTGCTCGGTATGGCTGTCGAGCGCCGAGGTGGCCTCGTCGAGCAGCAGGATCGGCGGCGCCTTCAGCACGGTGCGGGCAATCGCCACGCGCTGCTTCTCGCCGCCGGACAGTTTTAGGCCACGCTCGCCGACTTCGGTCTCGTAGCCCTTCGGCGACATCTGGATGAAGGCGTCGATCTGGGCCGTTTTCGCGGCTTCCTCGACTTCTTCGTCGGTGGCGTCCCAGCGGCCGTAGCGAATGTTGTAGCGAATGGTGTCGTTGAACAGCACGGTGTCCTGAGGCACCATGCCGATGGCTTCGCGCAAGCTGGACTGCGTCACGTTGCGAATGTTCTGGCCGTCGATCGAGATGGTGCCGCCGGACACGTCGTACAGCCGAAACAGCAGTCGCGAGATCGTCGACTTGCCGGCGCCGGAAGGGCCGACGATGGCCACGGTCTTGCCAGCCGGCACTTCGAACGACAGGCCCTTCAGGATCGGACGCTCCGGATCGTAGGCGAACTGGACGTTGTCGAAACGGACATGGCCTGCGCTGACGACCAGCGGCGTGGCACCCGGGAGATCCTTGACCTCGGGATTGCGCTGCAACACGCCGAACATCTTCTCGATGTCGATCACTGCCTGCTTGATCTCGCGATACACCATGCCCATGAAATTCAGCGGCTGGTACAGCTGGATCATCATGGCGTTGACCATGACGAAATCGCCGACCGTGTTGCGACCGCTGCGCACGCCGATGGCGCACATCAGCATCGTGGCGGTGAGGCCGCAGGTAAAGATGATCGCTTGTCCGGTATTGAGCAGCGCCAGCGACGTATAGGTCTTCACGCTGGCCTTTTCATAGCGTGCCATCGAGCGATCGTAGCGCTCGGCCTCGCGCTCCTCGGCGCTGAAATATTTGACGGTCTCATAGTTCAGAAGCGAGTCGATCGCCTTGGTGTTGGCCTCGGTATCGGAGTCGTTCATGCGGCGACGGATCTCGATCCGCCACTCGGTCGCGATGTACGTGTAGTACATGTAGACCACGACGGTAATCGCGGTCACCAGCACATAGCGCCAGTCGAACTGCCACAGCAACACGCCCATCAGCAGCGTGACCTCGACGATGGTCGGCACCAGTTGCAAAATCACCATGCGCACGATGACCTCGATGCCGAGGCGACCGCGCTCCAGCACCCGGGTCAGGCCGCCGGTCTTGCGCTCCAGATGAAAGCGCAGCGACAGCTCGTGCATGTGGACGAAGGTCAGGAACGCCAGCTTGCGCACCGCATGCATTGCCACCTTGGCGAAGATGCCGTCACGCCACTGCGTCAGCACCGCCATCAGGATGCGGATCAGGCCATAGCTGACGGTCATGATGACCGGCGACGCGATCAGCCATAGCGTCCAGTTGGACGCCTGCACCGGCGCGGTATCGGCGCCGGTCAGGGCGTCGATCGCCCATTTGAAGGTGAACGGCACCGACAGCGTCGCTAGCTTGGCGACCAGCAAAAGTACCATCGACCAGACGACGCGCATCTTCAGGTCGGCGCGGTCGCCGGGCCAGATATACGGCCACAGGTGCGCTAGCGTCGCCACCAGGGTGCCGCGCTCGGCGCTGAACTTGGTCTCGGCGGCCTGATCGCCCTTCGAGGAGTGAGCGGGATCAACCATCAATGGCGCCAGGAACGAACGGGACGACGGGTGGCCGCCGCTGGGATGTTTTGAATCGAGTGCATGTCCGGCCACATATAGTGCGTTTTGCCTAATGTCGAACCCTTCTAAGGCAATCTTTTCCGCACCGGACGCGCTCCCGGGCGGAAATTCCCGCTATGCGATCATCGAAGTCTTGACGCTGCCATTCCGCACTGCCACATAAATTGACATGAGCATCATCAAGAACGTCTGCGTCTATTGCGGCTCCGGCCCCGGTACCAATCCTCGTTTCGTCGAATCGGCCATCGCGCTCGGCAAGTCGCTTGCGGAGAATGGCGTTGGACTGGTCTATGGCGGCGGCTCCATCGGTCTGATGGGGGCCGTGGCGAAATCGGTGCTGGACCATGGCGGCCGCGTTACCGGCATCATTCCGGAGTTCCTGACCAAGCGCGAAAACGCGCTCACAGGCGCCCAAGAGTTGATCGTCACCCACGACATGCACGAGCGCAAGCGGCTGATGTTCGAGCGCTCTGATGCGTTCGTCGCGCTGCCCGGCGGTATCGGAACACTCGAAGAGCTGGTCGAACAGCTCACCTGGCAACAGCTCGGCCGTCACAGCAAGCCTATCCTGCTCGCCAATATCGAGGACTTCTGGGAACCGCTGCTGCAGTTGCTCAGCCACATGCGCACGACGGCCTTCATCCGCCCGACGCTGCCGCTGGAAGTGCTGAAGGCCGAGCGGGTCGAGGACATCCTCCCGCGGCTCCGCGCCGCAGCCGCGCAGGCGTCGGAAGAGGCCAAGCGGCTGGCGCCTGAAGTCGCCAGCCGGCTGTAGACCAAG
Source organism: Tardiphaga sp. (assembly GCF_028290785.1). GTDB lineage: Bacteria > Pseudomonadota > Alphaproteobacteria > Rhizobiales > Xanthobacteraceae > Tardiphaga. The sequence continues at coordinate 6,703 of NZ_JAQGJD010000109.1, forward strand.
CGCGAATTCGCCTTGCCCACAAGGCCGGGGAAAATTAAGGCGCAGCGTCGTCCTTCGGAAATGTCACCGCCTCGATGCGGTTGCCGTCGGCGTCCGCAATGAAGGTCGCGTAATAGCTGACCCGATCGTGCGGTCGCAGCGACGGCGCGCTCTCCGAGAACCCGCCGGCCGCCACGGCTGCGACATGAAACGCATCGACTTCGGCGACCGTCTTCGCGCGCAGGCATAAATGCACCCCGCTATCCGGCGATAGCGGCTTCATCCCGCTGCGCAGGTTGATCCAGACTTCCGGGTAGGTCTTGCCGAATCCGACCATGGCCGGCCGCGTCACCAGTCGCGTCATGCCCAATGTCGCGAACACGCGCTCATAGAACGCCACCGCACGCGGAAGATCGCTGACGGCGAGCGAGACGTGATCGATCATGGCGATCTCCGTTAAGCCGGCGCGTTCGACTTCACCAGCTTGTAGACGATGGAATCCATCAAGGCCTGGAACGAGGCATCGATGATATTGGGCGAAACGCCCACCGTGGTCCAGCGTTCGCCCTGCTCGTCCTCGCTCTCGATCAGCACCCGGGTCACCGCCTCGGTACCGCCGTTGAGGATGCGGAC
>NZ_JAQGJD010000136.1 GCF_028290785.1 Tardiphaga sp.
TCCGAGTTCGTGCACCACCTTGAGGCAGCCCAGCGTGATGGCAAAGCCGATCGCGCCGTGCACCGAGAACAGGTCGACGAAGGTGCCGAGGAACACGTCCCATTGCCGGGCGACCCGCACCAGACCGATCAGGCCGATGGCGACGATGAGGGCGGCGACCGGCGCGCCGAAGATCCAGCGGATCCAGGGATAGGTCCGGGTGAGAAAGTGATCCGGCCGCAGCAGCGGAATTCGCACGAACAGGTAGTTGTGCAGCAGCCAGCGGCCCCAGCTTCCGCGCTGCCGTTCCGCCTTGGCGATCATCGCAGCGGTGGCCTGCGGGCTGGTGGCGCGCAGCAGGTCGAACGAGAACAGGAAATTCACGAGGTCGTCGATATCCTCCTGCTCGATCCGCAAGGTGGTCTCGGCCTCGACGCGCGCGGCGAGCGTGGCCACCGAGCCGGAATCCCAGCGCGACAGCAATTCGAATTCGCGCCAGCCGAGCCGGTAGAACCGGTTGCAGGAGGGATCATGCAGGGTCCAGCTCGGCGAGCCGTCCTGCGCCACCGGACCGGGAAAGATCGCGATCTCCTCACGCAGCGGCAGCAGCGCCTTGGTCATCTCGGTCGAGGTGGCTGCTGCGACGGACATCACAGGCCGACGAACTGGCGGGTCGCGGCGAGCGGCCGGCGCAGCAGGTAATAGAACAGCGTGACGCGCTCGCCATAGACCTTCGCGGTGCCCTTGAGGCCGATGCGCGGAAGCTTCGTGCCATCCGCCAGCGTCGCCTTAAGACGGTAACCAAGCAGCCCGCCCGGCGACTGCGTCGCCTCATAGCTCGCCTGCCGCAGGTGGGCGCGCAGCGGCGCGTCGGGCGACACGTTGAGGAAGAAATCGACCTCGGCGCCGTCCTTCAGCGTGATCGCGTCCGCCACCGGCAGCCAGATTTCCAGCTCGGCCTGGGCGGGATCGGCGATCTCGATCAGGCGCTCGCCGATCGCCACGGGACGGCCGATCCAGGCGTTGGGATCGTCGAACAGCACGATGCCGCCGCGCGTCGCGGTGACCTTGATGCGGTCGAGCAGCGACTGGTTGTAGACCACGTCGGCGCGGCGCTGTTCGGCGCGGCCTTTCAGCACCGACAGCAGCGCGCGGCTCTTGTCCTCGAACACCGCCGATTGCGCGGCCTGGCGATATTCGGCTTCCGCCACCGCCAGCGCCTTGCCGGCGACATCGAGCTTGTTCTCGATGGCGCGCGGATCTAGCACCAGCAGCAGTTGACCTTCCTTCACCGGCTGGTTCGGCTGGACCTCGAAGCGATCGACCACACCTTCCAGCGGCGCGCGGACGATGGTCGGCCGCAACGCCACCACTTCGGCCGGCGCCAGCGCCGACAGCGTGATCGGCAGGAACATCGCCGCGACCACGCAGGCCGCCAGCGCCAGCCTGATCAAGCCGCCGCGGCTGCGCCACAGCTTCAGCAGCGAACGCCGCCGGCCCGCGCGAAAATTCGCCCAGGCGAGGCCGTAGCCGTCGGTCAGTTCCTGCAGCAGGTGGCGATCGCCGTCGCTCCAGGGTTGCTCGCGCGCCAGCAGCAGCGCGCCGAGCGGCGGCTGGCCGTCGCGGCCGAGCGGCACCAGCAGGCCATGGGCCGGCAACCATTCCGCCCAGGCTTCGCCCAGCGCGCCTTCCAGATGCGAGGCATCGACATGGCGCGCGCCGGTGCCGTCGTCGAGCCCGGCGAAGGCGCGTTGCAGCCACAGCAGGAACGGCGCGTTGCGCTCCACCGTGGCCGCGCCGGACACCGCGACCACGCGGCCCGCGCCACGCGCATCGCGCTGCCACAGCGCCGCCTGCCGGTACGGCAGCAGCGCGTGGGTCTCGTTGACCATGACGAAGGCCAGCTCTTCCGCGGAGGCCGCATGCCGCGCCCGCTTCAGGAGCTGGACCAGCGTGCCCAGCCCGTAGAGCTGCGCATCGAGTGAACTCGGGGGAACGGGCTTCATGGGAAACGGTTCTCGCGCGGCGTGAGGCGGGATAGCCTCCCCACGAGTCGTCCCCGCGCAGGCGGGGACCCATAACCCCCGTCGTCTGTAATCAGAACCCGGCCACTGCTGCCATCCCGCCATACGCCTGCACGGCGTATGGGTCCCCGCTCCGCGTGCGCCGAAGGCGCACTAGGCGGGGACGACTCGTGGAGAGGCCGCGCCGCAGCACGACCTATTGGGTACGCGGGCATCACGCTCATCGGCCCTGCTGCAGGCTGGCGAGCAGCGCGTGGGTCTGCGCGGTCATGGCGCGCCAGCCGATGCCCGCCATCTGCTCCGACAGGCCGGCGCGGCCCGCCGGCGCGTCGGCCGCGCCCACGACAATCGCGTCGCCCCGCGCGGACAGACCGCGGATCGCGAACGGCGCGAGGAGGTCCGCGGTGTCGCGCCCGGTGACATCGCGCACCGCGGCCTCGATGGCGGCGAGTTCCGGTGAGCTGAGCGGCAAGGCGGCATGGCGCATGGCCGGCATGCGGTCGATGTCCCAGCCCTGCTTGCCTGCGGCCGGCCGCAGCTCGATGACGAAGGTGGTCACCGCGACATTGCCCTTGGAGTCCCGCGCCAGCACCTCGACGGTGATGGTCTTCGCCGCTTGCGGTGTCGCCGGCGGCACCACGCCGGCATCCGGATTCGGCGGCAGCGCACCGGTCTGGACGTCGTTGGAATCGATCGGCTCGCCGCCAATGCTGGCGACCATTCCGTCCGGCGGCAGGCCGGCAAACTTGCCGCTGACGGAATCGAAGGTCAGCCAGTCCGGCAGCGGATCGCCATTGGCCTGGCGGGCGATGATGTAGACCACGTCGCCGCCGAGCGAATCCCGCAGCCCGCCCAGTGCCAGGTCGATCTGCATCCGGGCGTCGGCATCCGCCGCCACAACCGGCTTGGTGAAGACCACGTGGTAGCTGTAGCCGGTAGTGCTGCCGTAACCGTCGCCGCGGTCGTTCGGGACCAGAAAGTTGACCCTTGAGGTGTCGAAGCCGAGCGGCGGCGGCGCGATGGCCTGGGTCGGCGGCACGATGGACCGGTCGGCGAACACCGGCGGCGGAACGATGATGCCGCTGACGCCAAGCGCGGTTTGCGTCACCGCGCTTTGGCTGGACAGCGCGCTGCCATCGTCCACGGTCCACTGCACGGTGCGCTGGCCATCGGCGAAGGTCGTGGAGAGGAAGGTGACGCTGGCCAGCGCGGCCTGATAGTCGGCCACCGACGCGGTGCCGGTCAGCGTCAGCACGCCGGTGGCGCGGTCGAAACTGCCGACAATGCCGTGCTGGTTGACGAAGCCGAGCGTATCGTCCGCCGGCTGGAAGCCGCCGGTGATGGCGACGCGGGCGCCGACCATGGTGGCGCTGTCGACGTCAACAAGCGCGATGCCCGGGCTGAGCCGGATCGGCACGCCGGTATTGGCGTCGAACGACAGCGTGTTGTCTGCGGTCAAAACCGGCGCGTCGTTGACCGCCTTGACGGTCAGGTTGACCGTAACGCTAGCGCTCGACAGCGTGCCGTCACTGACGTGGTAGGTGAAGCTGTCAGCGCCGTTGTAGTCCTGGAACGACAGGTACTTGAACGATCCGTCGGCGTTCAGCGTCAGGGTGCCGTGCGTCGGGCCGGCGTCGAGCACCGCGGTCAGCGGCGCGCCGTTGATGTCGGTGTCGTTGGCCAAGAGGCCCTGCGCCGCGTTGC
>NZ_JAQGJD010000148.1 GCF_028290785.1 Tardiphaga sp.
GGCAAGCGCGTCGGCATCCGCTCCTTCACGACGACAACAGGCGCGTGGCTGCGCGGGATTCTCGCCAATGATTACGACGTCGATCTGGGTGCCATCGACTGGATCACTTTCGAGGATCCGCACGTCGCAGAATACATCGACACGACCACGAAGGCGCCGGCCGGCAAGGCGATTATGCAGATGCTGTTCGACGGCGAACTCGATGCGGTGCTCGGCGAGAAAAGCGATGATATCAGGGTAAGGCCGTTGTTCCCCGATGCGGCGAAGGAAGAGCAGGCGTGGTTTGCGAGCCGCGGCGTGGTCCCGGTCAACCACATGACAGTCGTTAGCAGAGAGCTATCGAGCAAGCACCCGGCGATCGTCAGGGAAGTGCATCGCATGTTGCAGGAGAGCAGGGCCGCCGCCGCAGGGAAGTCGCCATCGTTCAGCGATGCCGAACTGACCGGCTCGATCGAGCTGATCACAAAATTCTCCGCGCAGCAGGGGCTGATTCCCCGAGCCTATGCGGTGAACGAATTGTACGATCATGTGACCCGCGCGCTGCGATAGGGTACGCGTTCTCAGCCGTCATTGCGAGGAGCCGTTGCGACGAAGCAATCCAGTCTTCGCTTGTAGCTTTCTGGATTGCTTCGCTTCGCTCGCAATGACGGCCGCTGGCACCGGAGATGACCTATGACCAACAACATGCCCCCCGAACCGATTTACGATCTCGCCCATCTCGGCCACATGGAAATGCTGACGCCGAAGCCGGACGAGAGTCTCAAGTTCTTTGTCGACGTGATGGGCATGACCGTCAGCGGCCGGCAGGGCGAATCCGTCTATCTGCGCGGTTGGGACGACTACGAACGCTCCACGCTGAAGCTGACGGCGTCGAATACGTCTGGCATGGAGCACATGGCGCTGCGCGCGCGCAGCCCGCAGGCGCTGGAGCGCCGCGTGGCCGCGCTCAAAGGCTCCGAATTCGCTATCGGCTGGACCGACGGCGATCTCGGCCACGGTCCAGCCTATCGCTGCCGCGATCCCGACGGCCATATCGTCGAACTGTATTACGAGACCGAATGGTACGAGGCGCCGCCGGAATTGAAGCCGGCGCTGAAAAACCAGGCGCAGCGTTTTCCCGCCCGCGGCATCAATGTGCGCCGGCTCGACCACCTCAACTGCCTCGCGGTGGACATCAAGGCGAACCGGATCTTCTTCGAGGACTACCTCGGCTGCCGCCTGACCGAGCAGATCGTGCTCGACGACGGCACCGAGGCGGCGATGTGGCTGACTATGTCGAACAAGAGCTATGATTTCGCCTACTCGCGCGACCACTCCGGCACCAAGGGCCGCTTCCATCACGTCACCTACGCGCTGGACAGCCGCGAGGACATCCTGCGCGCCGCCGATATCTTCCTCGAGGCCGGCATCCACATCGAAACCGGCCCGCACAAGCACGCGATCCAGCAGACGTTTTTCCTCTATGTCTACGAACCCGGCGGCAACCGCGTCGAGGTGGCGAACGCCGGCGCGCGGCTGATCCTGGCGCCGGACTGGAAGCCGATCGTGTGGAGCGAGGAGGAGCGCAAGAAGGGCCAGGCCTGGGGCCTCAAGACCATCGAGTCCTTCCACACGCATGGAACGCCGCCGGTGGCGTAACCGGCCGTTACTCTGGTACGCGTCTTGCTTTGTCCCATGTCGGGTGTGGTTTCTGACAGGGGGCGAGCATGGGCAGTTCTGAATTACGGGCCGACATTCACAGCATCGAGCCCATTCCGGACGCGGATCGGGATTCCACCGGGCCGCAGCAGATGTGGATCTGGGCCGGGGCGAACATCGCGCCGGTGAACTGGGCGCTCGGCGCGCTCGGCATCATCCTCAAGCTCGGCCTGCTGGAGACCATCGCGGTCATCGTTATCGGCAACCTGTTCGGCTGCGCGATCTTCGGCGCCTTCACCGTGATGGGCCACAAGACCGGCGTCAACCAGATGGTGCTGAGCCGCTCCGCCTTCGGCCGCCGCGGCGCTTACCTGCCGAGCCTGCTGATGTTTTTGATGACGCTGGGCTGGATCGGCGCGAATACCTACTTCCCGGTCAAGATATCGATGGCGATCCTCGCCCAATTCGGCGTCGCCGATACCTGGATCGCCAACTTCATCGTCATCACCATTGTCATGGTGCTGCAGGTGGCGATCGGCATCTACGGGTTCTATGCGATCCGCACTTTCGAAAAATACACCGTGCCGGCCACCGTCGCCATCATGGTGCTGATGAGCATTCTGGCCTGGAGCCAGGCCGGCGTGGTCAACTGGGGCCTGAAGAGTTCGCTGCCGCCCGGCGCGCATCTGGCGATGCTGTCGCTGCTGATGACCGCGGTCGGCGTCGGCTGGGGGATCTCCTGGGTGACCTGGGCCTCGGACTATTCGCGCTTCGTGCCGCGCAGCGTCTCCTCCAAGCAAGTGTTCTGGTACAGCTATATCGGCATGTTCGTGCCGTCGGTATGGCTCGCCATCCTTGGCGCCACCATCGCCTCGGTGACGCTGGATGCCGATCCCGCCAAGATGGTCAGCGCGGTGTTCGGCGGCGTCGCCAGCATTCTCGTGCTGCTGATGGTGCTGCACGGCCCGATCGCCAGCAACATCCTCAATGTCTATTCGGCTGCGTTGGCGGCGCTCAGCATGGGGCTGAAGCTGTCGCGTACGGCGCTGGCGCTGATCGTCGGCGTCGCCGGCTACGCGGTGACGGTCTACTTTATCTCCGCGCCGTCGTTCGCGAAAGCCTTCGACAACTGGCTGATCAGCCTGCTGCTGTGGATGAGCCCGTATGCCGGCGTCATCCTCGCCGACTTCTTCATCAAGCGGAAAGGCGTGATCGACGTCGCCGAACTCTACAAGTCGCCGGAGACCAGCGCCTATGGCGATATCAACTGGGCCGGTACCATCGCTTTCCTGGTCGGCCTAGTCGCCGGCTGGTCTGTGCAGGACGGCTTGGTGCCGGCATTGCAGGGGCCGATTTCGATCAACCTGCTGGGAGGAGCGGATCTGAGCTGGCTGGTCGGCATTTTGGTCGCAGGCGGCGCTTATCTCGCGCTCGACAAGTTCACCGCAACGGCGCCGGCGGCGTTGCCCGCGGCAGAGTAGGGAGGCGGGTGAGCAGGTCGCGCGGTGCGCGGCCTGTCTCGTCAAATTCGACCCGTCGTGCCTTTGTTCGACGGGGTACGCGC